>JAGXAC010000144.1 GCA_019075925.1 Hyphomicrobiales bacterium
CGCGCCCAAACCGGTCAGCGCATAACGATACAGCGAGGATTTATCGGGAAATTTGGTGGTCACCAGGCTTCCGGTCATCACCACGTCGCCTGAGCGCAGCATCGATCCGGCTTCGGCCAGATGCATTGCCAGCCAAGCCACCGAATGAAACGGATGGCCGAGAACCTCGCGCCCGAAGCCGCGATCGACGATCGCGCCGTCGAGCGACACCACCGCTTCGACCGACGTAAGGTCGGGCCATGGCCGTCCGAAGGGGCCGAGCACGATACCGGCGTTCCACGCATTGTCGGCAACGAGCGACAGCGCGTCCAGTTCGCGGTAATCGGCACCCCGATCGTCGATGATCTCGATCGCCGGCGCGACCGCCTCGACGGCGTCGGCCACTTCCGCGAGCTCCGGCGTCCGTCCGTTTGGGCGAAGATCGCGCCCGATGCGGACGGCAATTTCGAACTCGAGCCCCACGTGGCCGTAGTTGGATAACGGCACGGTTGCACCGGACGGATGGACGCGATCTTTGAGAACGACGCCGGCGACCGGGCTGTCGATATTGCACATCGCCTGCATGCGCTTGGTGGTCAGGCCGATTTTATAGCCGGCCGTGGCGGTGCCACTGCCGCCCAGCAACAGGCGGACATACTCGCGCTGCACCGCATAAGCATCGGCGAGGCTGATCATTCCGCTGGCCGCGGCGAACGGCCGGTATGCGATGCCGTGCCGGTGCTCGTCGGCCAGCGTTTGGGCGATTTGCTTTATATCTGCCGCCATCGGCTCGATTTAATCCTGCTCGCTGAACTGCGCATAGAGCGCGGGCAAGAAGCTTGCGAGATGCTGCATCTCCTCGGCGCAATGTACCAGTAAAACGCGTGCGTCGGCTTCGGTGCCTGAGCGCAAGCCGATGCGCCGGCCGTTGCCGTCGGCAAGCCGCACCGCCGCTACCTGCGCCTCGTCGTTCGCCTGCACGATGACTTCGGGAAACCAATCCGGCAGTCGCGCATTCCGGCAAGTAACGCGCGGCGTTTCGTCGTAACCCGGTTCGCTTCGCCGGAACGTTGCGCCGACGAAATTGGCGGCGTGCTGCATGGATTGTCCTCAACCTATGCGGTTATCTGTGGATAAACCGCCGCCGCGGACAGGCCGGTCGTTCAACCCGGCGCAATGATCGTAGATTAACTTCGCTGAGTCGTGTCGCGCACCATCCAGGCGGGAAAGGGCGACAGTCAATGTCGGAACTGTTCAAACCGGAAGCTAACAAACTTTACGTTGGCAAAGGGGTCGCCATCAAGGAAGCGGTGCTTCAGTCCGAGACCATTGTCGTCGACGGCCTGCTCGAAGGTGACATAACAGTTGCCAACCTGCTGGTGCGCGAAACCGGCACCATCAAAGGCCGCGTCGCTGTTTCGCAGAATGCCGATATCTTCGGCCGGGTGCTTGAAAAGCTGGACGTGCGGGGTCTGTTGCTCCTGCACGCGACCAGCCGTGTCGAGGGCAATGTCAGCTGCGGCATGTTGAGCATCGAGCAGGGCGCCACGATCACCGGCGGAATTTCGTCCATGGCCGCCGGGACGCAATCCGTCAGCGGGAATAACCGGCAAGATGTGCGCCCCGACAAAGTGGCGGCGCCTACGCGCCGGGTCGATTTGCCGATGCTCGACATGCCTAGTCCGATTCCGGCGGCGATTTGACGCCGACCGGCTGTCCTCGACGGCCGACTCTTCTCAATCATCCGGATCAGGTCGAGCCGTCGAGCCGTCGCGCCGCCGGCCGTCACACCATGCTGTAGCCGCCGCTGATGCTGAGCACCTGGCCGGTGATCCAGCCCGAATGCGGTGAAGCCAGCAGCGTGACCATGGGTGCCACGTCGGCCGGGAGGCCGAGACGGCGGACCGGATAAAGCTTGACCAATTTCTCGCGGTTGGCGTCGACCCATTCCTTGTCGTGCGGCGTCTCGACCAACCCGAGCGACACGGTATTGGCGTTGGTGCCCGAGCGACCGAGTTCGCGCGCCAGCGATTTCATCAACGCGACCACGCCCGCACGGGCGGCGGCGACGATCGCGAGCCCGGATTCGCCGACGCGCGAGGAATCGCCGATCACGCTGACGATGCGGCCGTCCTTGCCGGCATCAAGATGCGGTATGGCGGCGTGGCAGCAATGGATGGCGCCGTAAAGACAGGCATCGATCTGTCGGCGCCAGTCTTCCGGTTTGGTTTCAATAAAACGCTGGCGCATCGCCAAGCCTGCATTGTTGATCACGATGTTGAGGCCGCCAAAATCTTTGACGATTTTCCCGATCATCGCTTGAACAGCGGCAAAATCTGCGACGTCTGCCTGATAAGCTTTGGCTTTGCCGCCGGATGCCGCAATTTCTGCGGCCAATGCTTCGGCCTCCGCGGCGGACGATCGATAGTTGACGGCGACGTGTGCGCCCTCGGCGGCGAGACTAAGCGCGATTTCGCGGCCGACGCCGCTGGTCGCGCCAGTCACCACCGCAATTTTTCCTTTTAGTCCCAGGTCCATGTTCGCCCCTTCAGGTTTCGGCCGAGTGTCCGGATTCCGAAGCTTGCAACTGCCGACGGCGCCGCGCCGCCTCGACCAGGCGGAACAGGCGCTCCGGCGTAGCGGGCAGTTCGTTGATCTCGATGCCGAGCGGTGCAAGCGCGTCGCTGAGTGCATTCGCCATCGCCGCGGGCGCGCCGATCGTGCCGCCTTCGCCCATGCCGCGAAAGCCGCCGAGCGTCGTCGGCGAGGCGCTTTCCAGATGGACGACCTGCATGGCGGGAATTTCACAAGCCGAAGGCACGACATAATCGGCGAGGTTCGCGGTCGTGATCTGGCCGTCGTCGTCATAGATAACTTCTTCATAGAGCGCGGCGCCGATGCCCTGGGCGACGCCGCCATGCACTTGGCCGTCGACAATCATCGGATTGACCAACCGGCCGCAATCCTCGGCGACGGCAAAGCCATCGACCCGCACCTGATAGGTTTCCGGATCGATTTCGACTACGGCAATATGCGTCGCCGACGTCGTGGTGCCGAAAACCGGGTCGTAGGTTTTGGTTGCGGTCAGCTCATCGCGTGCTTCGGGCGGCAGCGTTGACGTATCCGAATAAACCGCACGGGCGATCTCGCCGAAAGTGATCGAACGATCGGTGCCGGCGACGGTGACGCGTCCGGCCTCGGCGACGAGATCGGCGGGCGAAGCTTCCAGCAGATACGACGCGGCGTTGAGCAGCTTTTCCCGGACCGCTTGCGCCGCCAGCGTGCCGGCGCCGCCGGCGAGCACGAGACTGCGGCTGGCGTAAGTTCCGGTCGATCCGGCAACGAGGCTGCTGTCGCCCTGCGCCACGCGCACGTCTTCGAAGCGGCTGCCGATATGCTCGGCGACAATTTGCGCCAGCGTCGTCTCGAGCCCTTGGCCATGGGAGGCGATGCCGAACGAGGCGGCGATATGGCCGGTTTCGTCCATGCGCACCATCGCTGTCTCGGTGCCGGTGTTGAGCGGCATGCCCGGCGCGACCGAAATTCGCGAGCCGATGCCGGTCAATTCCGCATAGCTGGCGATGCCGATGCCGACCCAGCGGCCGGCTTCGCGTGCGTGCTTTTGCCGGGCACGCAGCGCGTCGTAACCGATCGCCGCGCAGGCCGCATTGAGGCCCTCCTGAAAACCGGATTTGTCCCAGACGATGCCGGAAGCGACCTTATAGGGAAGTTCGTCGGTGGCGACGAGATTGCGCAGGCGGATGTCTCGCGCGTCGATGCCGATCCTGGCGGCGGCCATGTCGACCAGCCGCTCCATGACAAACGTCGAGATCGGGCGGCCGACGCCGCGATAGGGCCCGGTCGGCGCCTTCGCCGTTGCGACCGCCTGCACGCGTCCGCGATAGTTTGGCACCCGATATGGCCCCGGCAGGAAACTCACCACCTGCACCGGTTCGAGCGCCGCCGTCCACGGATAGATCGAATAGGCGCCGACGTCGCCGATCACGTCGGCGCGCACGCCGACGATGCGGGCGTCACGGTCGAGCGCCAGTTCCGCATCGACGATTTCGTCGAAAGCCTGACTGCTGGTCGCCAGATCCTCCAGGCGGTCGCTGGTCCATTTCACCGGGCATCCAAGCCGCCGTGCGGCGGCGCATACGAACAATTCCTCCACATAGAGCGACCCCTTGCCGCCGAAGCCGCCGCCGACATCCGGCGCCGCCACGCGAATCCGCTCGGCCGGAAGCCCGAACGCCAAAACCAGCGCGTCGCGGATGATACCGGGGACTTGCGTCGCCGAATGCAACGTCAGGGCGTCGCGCGCGGCATCGTATTCGGCGAGGCAAGCGCGCGGCTCCATCGCGACCGTTGTCTTGCGCCGCATGCGGAAGCGGCCTTGCACGCGGAACGCCGCCGAAGACATTGCCGCGTCGATGTCGCCGCGCTTGAATTCGCGGCTCACCAGCACATTGGTGCCGGCTTCTTCGTGCAACAGCGCCGCCCCGCTGCGGGCGGCTGCCTCGGCATCGACAATTGCCGGCAGCGGCTCGTAATCGATACTGATGCGTTCGAGCGCATCCTCGGCCTGATAGCGGTTGGCGGCGACGACGCCGACGACGGGCTCGCCGACATAGCGCACCTTGCCGCGCGCCAGCGGGATGATCGGTGTTGCGTAATAGTTCGGCATCTTCGACGTGGCGACCAGCGGCTTCACGCTTTCGGCCAAATCCTCGGCGGTGAAGACCGCAACAACACCGGGCGCCGCGCGCGCGGCCGCGCAATCGACGGCGCGAATCCGCGCATGTGATTGGTCGCTGCGGCGGAATGCAACGTGCAACGTCCGCGCCGGATGCCGGTCGTCGGTAAACGCGCCGTCGCCGGTCAAGAGCCGTGGATCTTCGGTACGCTTGATGCGGGCGCCGATGATCTTCGGCCGCGTGTATAGTTCCGGCGCGCTAGTCATAAGCGTCGGCGCCCTTGCGCAACGTTGCCCATTGGGCGGCGTCGTGGCCGCATAGCACGGTGGCGCCTTGCGCCTCGATGCGGCGGACCTCGGCGAGCGATCTGGTCAGCGCCTCGGGATCGATCGTATTGCGGGGAACGACGCCGGTATCGAGCGTCGAGCGCAGGCTGACGGTATCGGATGCCAACAAGAACGTGCCGGATTTCTCCAGCGCGACCAGAGCGCCGGTCGTCCCGGGGGTATGGCCGGGCAGAGGAATGAGCACGATGCGGCCGTCGCCGAACAGATCGCGCTCGCCGGCAAGCGCTTCGAGCGGGCCCGGCGGCGTCCACTCACCGGCGAGATAGCCCTGCCGTTCGGCTTGCGGCGCGCGCGCGGCTTCGATCTCTCTGGCGTGGATGACGAACGTCGCGCGGTTGAAGAACGCATTGCAGCCGCAATGATCGGCGTGCAAATGCGAGCACACCACCACGTCGACGTCGTCGCAGCGCAGCCCGATTTGGCCGAGCGCATTGACGACGGTGTCGCCTGGCTCGCTCACCGGCTTCATGATTTTGGCGAGGCCGCCCCAGCGCGCCTCTGCGTCTTCCACCGCCGCCGGATGAATGCCGGTATCGAACAGCACGTTGCCCTGGGCGTGACGCAGCACGATTGCGGATACCGGCACGTCGAGGGTCTCGTCGCGGGGAGCGGCGGCGTCGTACATCGCCTTGCGCACACGCAGGCGCCCGCCGGACAAGACATGCATTTTCATGGGCAGCCTCTGCAAACCATCAATTCAGTTGCGATGCACGATAGGGTCTTTTCCGTTCCACGCACGGGCGGCCTGATACATACGTCGATAGGGTTCTTCAGTCGCGCTATTAATTTCAATGACTTCGAGCACGCCCCCCAAGTCGCGCCCGGTGCCGAAATAGATGATCCGGCAGTCCAGCGGCGCGGGTGCGTAACAGTTCGGTGTAACGGCGCATTTCCTCCTGGATATCGGCGACCGTGTAGGCAAGCTGAATGCTGCCACCGTTGCGCGGTCCGAAACTGAAGCTTTGCATCGGTGTTTCTTTTTCCCTCCCCGGATGCCGACCGTCGGGCCGCGCGCCGATTTTTTTTAGCTGTCCAGCAGCGCCACGCAACGCGTCCAGCCGGCGGAGGCGGCATGTATTTTCACCGGAAAGCAGCAGACCTTGAAGCCGAATGGCGGCAGTTGATCGAGATTGGCCAGTTTTTCCATGTGGCAATAGCCGATCTCGCGGCCGGCTTTGTGGCCCTCCCAGATCAGGCTCGCGTCGCCGGTCTCGGCGAATCGTTTGCGGGTGAACGAAAACGGCGCGTCCCAGCTCCAGCCGTCCGTGCCGGTGACGCGCACGCCCTGTTTGGTCAGGAATAAAGTGGCTTCGCGACCCATGCCGCATCCCCTGTCGATGAAATTCGGCTCTCCGTAAGCGGCGCCGGCGGCGGTATTGACCAGCACGATGTCGAGCGGCTTGAGCGTGTAGCCGATCCGGTCGAGCTCGCGCTTGATATCGTCGGCCTTGCAGAGATAACCGTCCGGCTTGCTGCGGAAGTCGAGCTTGACGCCCGACGAGAAGAACCATTCCAGCGGCACTTCGTCGATCTTCAAGGCCGGCTTGCCGCCGTCCATCGTGCTGGCGAAATGCCACGGCGCGTCGAGATGCGTGCCGTTATGCGTGGTGATGGTGACGCGCTCGATGGCGGCGCCTTCGCCGTCGGGGAGTTGCTCGGGCTTGAGTCCCGGGAAGGTGGCCGCAAATTCCCGGCCGCCCTCCTTGTGGTCCCGGTATTCGATGCTTGGCAGCATGTTGGGTGGATCGGAGGCGATCCCCGCCTTCAACGCAACCGAAAGATCGATGATCCGCATGGTTCCTCCCGACATTCCTCATTGAGCCCAAACGTACGGCACTTTGCGCCCGGTCCTCAACCGTGCGTCGGCTTCACGGACCGGCCCAAGCTCGCTTATCATCTTTCCGGCGCGGCACCTTCCGTCCCAGAGCGGATATCGCCTGAGAAACAGGACGATGGCAAAATTCGGAATCGGACAGGCCGTTCGCCGGCTCGAAGACCGGCGCTTTACAACCGGCGGCGGCGCTTTTGTCGGCGATCTTGTTTTGCCGCGGCAATGCCATGGCGTGGCGGTGCTCTCGCCGCACGCGCATGCCGTGATCGAAAGTATCGACGCACGAGCGGCCAAAGCCGCGCCCGGCGTCGTTTGCGTACTGGTCGGAGCCGATGCGGTGGCCGACAAGGTCAACGGCATACCGCCGTTTTTCATGCCGGAATCATGGGGCGGACCGAAGGGCTTTTCCACAATCCGTCCGCTGCTGCTGAGCGACCGCGTCCGGCGCGTCGGCGATTATGTGGCTTTCGTCGTCGCCGAGACCGAAGCGCAGGCGCGTGACGCCGCCGAATTGGTGGTGGTGAATTATCGGCCATTGCCCGCGCTGATCGATCTCGAAGAGGCGGCGAAGGCCGACGCGCCGAAAATATGGCCGGACTGTCCGACCGGCAACATTGGCGTGACGATAGCGTTCGGCGACGAGGCGGCGGCCGACGCCGCCTTCGCCGCGGCCAAGCACGTTGCGAAAGTCCGCCTTGTCAACAACCGGGTGACGGCGAACCCGATCGAGCCGCGTTGCGCGGTCGGCGTCTACGAGCCGGCTGACGGGCGCTACACGCTGCATACCACCTCGCAGGATCCGCACAGCGTGCGCACGGCGGTGTCGGCAGCGCTGAACGCGCCGGAATCGAAGATCAGGGTGTCGTCGCCCGATGTCGGCGGCGGCTTCGGCATGAAAGCCAACCTCTATCCCGACGATGTCCTCGTGCTCTGGGCCGCCCGGCGTTGCGGCCGTCCGGTCAAATGGACCGCGACCCGCAGCGAGAGCCTGCTTTGCGACAATCACGCCCGCGATCAGGTCGTGTACGGCGAACTCGCGCTCGACGAGCACTGAAAATTCCTCGCCATCCGCTCGACCGCCTATCAGGCGCTCGGCGCGTATTGGTGGGCCGCCGCGACCGCGCCGCTGTTCTGGTCGTTGATGTTTATTCCGAGCCTCTACGACGTGCAGACGATCGACATCAGAACCACCGCGGTGTGCACCAACACCACGCCGACGTCGGTCTATCGTGGAGCCGGACGGCCCGAGGCGATCTATCTGATCGAGCGGCTGGTCGAACGCGCGGCGCAAATCACCGGTATTGACCGGGTCGAGTTGCGGCGGCGCAATCTCATCAAGCCGTCGGCGCTGCCTTACCACACGCCGACCCATCACATTTACGACAGCGGCGAATTCGAAGCGCTCCTGGACAAGTGCCTCAAGCTTGCCGACTGGGAAGGTTTCGCCGCACGCCGGCGCGCGAGCGAGCGAAGCGGCAAGCTGCGCGGGCGCGCGGTCACGCCCTATATCGAACTTGGCGGCGTGTTCAACGAGCGCATGGAAATCAGATTCGACCCCGGCGGCATGGTGTCGATCGTCGCCGGCACACATTCGCACGGCCAGGGTCATGCCACCGCGTTCGCGCAGCTTGTCGCCGAATGGCTCGGCGTACCGTTCGAGGCGATCAATTACATTCAGGGTGACACCGACAAAGTGATGTTCGGTCGCGGAACTTTCGCGGCGCGAAGCTCGCTGGTCGGCGGCAACGGGCTCCGCGTGGCGGCGGACGCGGTTATCGCCCGCGGCAAGGAAATGGCTGGCGCCATCATGGAGGCCGCGCCCGGCGATATCGAATTCAACGCCGGAGCGTTTACGGTGGCCGGTACCGACAAGCGCATGTCGATTGTCGACGTTGCCCGCGCTTTTTTTGCTCCGGCCGGACCGGTCATGAAACTTGGGCTCGGCCTTGACGGTGTCGGTACCTGGTCCGGTGTTCCCGGCGGCGCGCCCAATTACCCAAACGGATGCCAGGTTTGCGAAGTCGAAGTCGACCCGGATACCGGCGCCGTGCGCATCGATCGCTTCGCCGCCGTCGACGACCTCGGCATGGCGATCAATCCGATGATCTGCGAGGGTCAGATTCACGGCGGCGTTGCCCAAGGCGTCGGTCAGGCGCTGTTCGAAAACATCGTGTACGACCGGGAAACCGGTCAGCTCATGACCGGAAGTTTTCTCGACTACGGTATGCCGCGTGCCGACGATCTTCCGCCGTTCCTGTCGGAGTTGGTCGAAATTCCGGCCAAGACCAATCCGCTGGGCATCAAGGGGATTGGCGAGGCCGGAACCATTGCGGCGCCGCCCACCGTGGTCAACGCGGTGCTTGACGCACTGCGCGAACGCGGCGTCGAGCATC
>JAGXAC010000282.1 GCA_019075925.1 Hyphomicrobiales bacterium
GGCCGTTTTAGCAAAAATCGCGCGGTCACGCTGTTGCTGAAAGCAGCCGTCACGATCGCCTGCTTTTGGTATGTTTTCGTTCACGTCGACGTCGGCGAGCTTCGTCGCGATTTCTCTCGCGTCCACCTGTCGTGGGTCGCCGTCACGCTTCTACTGCTCGTCGTGCAGATACCCCTCGTTGCACTCAGGTGGATGGAAATTATCCGGACGCTCAAGGCGGCCGGGACCGGGTTGTCGTATCCCTACCTTTGTCTTGGGACGGCAATTGGCCAGTTCTTCGGCCAGGTGATGCTGGTTGCCGCCGGCGACGGCGTGCGGGCGTGGTTTCTCACCAGGCTTGGCGGCGGCTGGCGCGACGCCTTAATCAGCGTTGCGCTCGACCGCTGTGTGGGCGTTGGACTGCTGTTGGCTTTTTCGCTCGCGATATTGTTCTTGCCGTCGCACCTCGGTGTATTTGCCGGTTATCGGACCGAGGTGATCGCGATACTCGCGGGCATCTTGCTTGTCTGCTTGAGCGTGCTCGTGTTCGGCGGGCGGCTGGGTTCTGCGTTCCGTGGTTCTGGGCTCGGTGCCTGGATCGGAGAGTTGCTGTCGGGCGCGCGCAACGTCGCATTTGGGCCGCACGCGGCCGCGATCCTCGGCATCGGTTGCCTGATCCATGTGTTGACCATCGGGGCTGTTTGGTCGCTCGCCCGGGCGCAGGGGCTCGCATTGTCGGTCGACGACGCGGCGGTCCTGTTTGCCATCATGGTGGGTGTGTCGCTCATACCGATTGCCGTGGGCGGCGGCTGGGGTTTGCGCGAGTTCGCCATGGTGTCGCTCTTGGGCGGTTACGGCCTGGGCGCGGAGCGCGCCTTGGCGTTCTCGCTGTATTTCGGCTTTTGCGTTTTCATCGCCTCGCTTCCGGGGGTTTTCGGTTGGGTCGCCCTGGCGCGGCCGCAAGCTTCGCCGATCGCCGGTGCGGACAGCCGGGCGCAACGCGCATCCGATCGGCGGCGCGACAACTGACGCCCGGCAAGCGCGATCGTTAACGTATTGGCGTTGCGGCATTTGACAGTCATTGCTGTGTTGTGAGAGTTGCACGTCGCGAACACGCGCGGCCATGGTGCGCGCTTACCTTGAAACGGCGCTGACAATCGCGGACGTAACTTGGCTCAACCGATCATTCCATTGATCATGTGCGGCGGCGCCGGTACCCGGCTGTGGCCGGCCTCGCGTGAAAACCGGCCGAAGCAGTTTCTGCCCTTGTTCGGCCCGCTGTCGACGTTTCAGGAGACCATCCGCCGCGTATCGGACCCGGCGCTGTTTGACCGGCCGATCATCGTCACCAACGGCCAGTATCGGTTTCTGGTGGCCGAGCAGCTCGCCGCCATCGGCACCGAGGCCGACATTCTGCTCGAGCCGATGCGGCGCGATTCCGGACCGGCGATTGTCGCCGGCGCCGCTTATGCCCATCGCCGCGGCGGCAATCCGGTGCTGGTGGCGCTCGCCGCCGATCACGTCGTGACTGATCCCGCCGCTTTCGCCAAGGTGTGCAGGATTGCCGGCGAGGCGGCGCTGGAAAACCGCATCGTTACCTTCGGCGTGCATCCGACGCGGCCGGCGACCGAATATGGCTACATTCGTCCGGCGCAGCCGATCGGTCCAGGCCTACATGCGATCGAGCGTTTCGTCGAAAAGCCCGACGCCGAGACCGCCGGCCGCTACGTCGCCGAGGGCTATCTCTGGAATTCCGGTAACTTTGTATTCCGCGCCGGCTTCCTGCTTGAGGAGTATCGCCGCT
>JAGXAC010000145.1 GCA_019075925.1 Hyphomicrobiales bacterium
GCAAACGCCGCACGGACCACAACCCACCCGCCTTGCCAATAAGCGCCGAAGGCTTTAGCTACGCCTCCTGACGCGCCCGTAGCTCAGCTGGATAGAGCACCAGACTACGAATCTGGGGGTCAGGAGTTCGAATCTCTTCGGGCGCGCCAAATATGCCGGAGCGAGGGAGAATAACGGACGCCCATCGTGCAAGGGTCCGTCCAGCATCATGACCAACGTCCTGAATTTGCCGCGTCCGGCCTGGATGACCGAAGACCTCGTGCTCCTCGAAGATCAGGCGCACCGCTTCATCGCCGCAGAATTCGTCCCGCATTTGGACCAGTGGCACGACGATCATTTCTATCCGCGCGAGGTTTGGACCAAGGCCGGCCAGGCCGGTCTTCTGTGCGCCTCCATGCCGGAAGAATACGGCGGCGCCGGCGGCACCTTTGCCCACGAGGCCGTCATCAACCGCGAATATTCGCTGGTCGGCTTCGACACCAATGGCGCGCCGCTGCATTCCGGTATCGTCGCGCCCTACATCCTGCATTACGGCACCGAGGAGCAGAAGCGGCGCTGGCTGCCCAAACTCGCCTCCGGCGAAATGGTCGGCGCCATTGCCATGAGCGAGCCGGGCACCGGTTCGGACTTACAAGGCGTGCGCACCACGGCGCGCCGATCCGGCAACGGTTACGTGCTCAACGGCTCGAAGACATTCATCACCAACGGCCAACACGCCGACCTGATCGTCGTCGTCGCCAAAACCGATCCGAAGCAGGGCTCCAAGGGCGTCTCGCTGATGGTCGTCGAGACCGCGCACGCTGCCGGATTCCGCCGCGGCCGCAAGCTCAAAAAGCTCGGCATGGATTCCGCCGACACCTCGGAATTGTTTTTTGAGGAGGTCGCGCTGCCGGCCGAGGCGCTCCTCGGCATCGAGGAGGGTCAGGGCTTTTATCAATTGATGAAGGAACTGCCGCAGGAACGGCTTATCGTTTCGACGCAAGCGGTCGCCATGATCGAGCGGGCATTGGCGCTTACCATCGACTACGTTAAGCAGCGGCAGGCCTTCGGCAAGAAGATTATCGACTTCCAGAACACCCAGTTCGTGCTGGCCGAGTGCAAGGCGGAAGCGACCATCGCCAAAGTGTTCCTCGACAACTGCATCGAGCGGCATCTCAAGGGCGAACTCGACACCACGACCGCCTCGATGGCGAAATACTGGCACACCGATCTCCTCGGCAAGATCGCCGACCGTTGCCTGCAATTGTTCGGCGGTTACGGCTACATGGACGAGTATCCGATCTCGCGTATCTATCGCGATGCGCGCGTGATGCGGATTTTCGCCGGCACCAACGAAATCATGAAGCTTCTGATCGCCAGAAGCCTGTAAGCGGAGTTCGCCGCATGAAAAAACGCAAGAAACCGGCCAAGCGAGCGGCCGCAAGGAAGACGTCATCCCGGCGCAAAACCGCAAAAGCAAAAGCCGGATTCAAACGTCCCACTTTCCACCATGCGCTGCTCAAGACCCCGCGCATGGACGAAATGATCAGGTGGTACGCGGACGTCGTCGGCACTTCGCCGAACTTCTACGCGCCCGGCATCGCCTTCCTCAGCAACGACGATGCCAATCACCGGATTTCGCTCGCCGGCAGTCCGAATTTCCGCGACAATCCGGAATTCCGCACCACCGCCGGCATGCATCATCTGGCTTTCGAATATGATTCCGTCGACGATCTGCTCGACGCTTGGCAGCGGCTGCGCGACGAGTTCGGTTACGAGCCCCACGTCGCCGTGCATCACGGCATGACGCTGTCCTTCTATTACGTCGATCCCGACGGCAACAGCGTCGAATTGCAAGCCGACGCTTTCGGCAACTGGAAGAAATCGACCAAGTGGATGCGCGAATCGGCGGAGTTCAAGGCCGACCCGATCGGCAAATTCGTCGCGCCGGCGAAAATGGTCGAAGCACGCGCTAAAGGCGTAAAGACCCGGGAGCTGCTCAAGCGCGCCTATGCCGGCCAATACGTGCCGAACGCACCTTACGATTACCGGCTGGAACTGCCGGGCTAAGCACGAACTGCACGTCGTCGTTGCGAAAAGCTATAGCGACGAAGCTATCCAGCACCTCGCTCCAGGATTGCTGGGCTTCGCTCGCAATGACAGCCGCTACTGCAGCATCATCGCCGCGCCTTTCTCCGCGATCATGATGGTCGGCGCGTTGGTGTTGCCGCTGACCAAGGTCGGCATGATCGAGGCATCGATCACCCGTAGACCGCCGACACCACGCACCCGCAGCCGATCGTCGACCACCGCCATCGGGTCGTTGCCCATCTTGCAGGTGCCGACCGGGTGATATTCGGTCTCCGCCGCGGCGCGAATGAAGGCTTCGAGCGCGGCGTCCGATTGCACCGCCGGTCCGGGGATCCGCTCCGTGCCGAGCCGTTGCCGGAATGCCGGCGCGGCAAGGATGTCGCGTCCGCGCCGGATACCGTCGATCAGGATTTTCAGATCGTAGGCGGCAGCAAGGTAATTCGGATCGATCACCGCGTTCTGCAAGGGATCGGCTGAAGCCAACCGGATTTCGCCACGGCTTTGCGGCCGCAGACAACAGGCATGCAGCGTAACACCGTAACCATCGAGTCTGGTGCGGGCGTGATCGACCACCTGCGCCGGGATAAAATGATACTGGATGTCGGGCGTCGCGGCACCAAGCCCGCTGATGACGAAAGCGCCGGCTTCGGCGACGTTGCTGGTGCCGGGCCCGGTCCGGTACAGCGCCCATTGCAGCGCCACGCCGATTGACGGCAGAAATCGCGCTTTGTCGTCGAGCGTGCTCCGCGGCGTCGCATGCTGCAAAATGTTGACATTGAGGTGATCCTGCAAATTCTTGCCGACGCCGGGCAGGTCATGCACCACGCTCACGCCGGCCGCACCCAACTCGCCGGCCGGCCCGATTCCGGACAACAGCAGAAGCTGCGGCGAGTTGATCGCGCCGCCGGCAAGCACGACTTCGCGCGCGGCGCGGACGACGTGGCGGCGGCGCCGGCGCGCATACTCGACGCCGACCGCATGGCCGCGCTCGATCAGGATACGCGTCGCCTGCGCTCCGGTGACGATGGTCAGGTTTTCCCGCGCCGCCACCGGATACAGATAGGCCGCCGCCGCACTGCAACGCTCGCCGTTCCTCTGCGTCACCTGGAACAACCCGCAGCCAAACTGTGCCGCGCCGTTGAAATCCGCATTGAACGGAATGCCGGTCTCCTGCGCCGCGGCGACGAAGGCATGGCTCAGCGGATTGGTATACGGCCGTTCGGCGACATTGAGCGGGCCGCCCTGCCCGTGAAAATCATCGCGAATGCGTTCGTTATTCTCGGCCTGTTTGAAGAACGGCAGCACGTCGCTGTAGCTCCAGCCGGCGTTGCCAAGTTGCCGCCAATGGTCGTAATCCGCCGTCTGGCCGCGCATATAGACCATCGCGTTGACCGAGCTCGAGCCACCCAATAACCGCCCGCGCGGCTGGTACATGCGGCGGCCGTTCATCGCCGGTTGCGGCGCAGTCGCATATCCCCAGTTGAATTTTGGCCCGGCCAGATTGGCGATGCCGGCAGGCATGCGCACATACATCGATCGGTCGGAGCCGCCGGCTTCGAGCAGCAGCACCTTGACCTCCGGCCTCGCCGAGAGCCGGTTGGCCAGCACGCAGCCCGCCGAGCCCGCGCCGACGATGATGTAGTCGTAGTCGCCCCCGCGCATGACCCAGCCGTCCGCGCTTACAATTGAAGCCGCACGTTACAAACCGCGGCGTCGCCCGGATCGCTGGAGATGCGAAAACCGAGGTGCCGGCACATCTCCAGCATGGTCGTGTTCTCGTAGAGGACCTTGCCTTCCATTATCCGCAGGCGCTTGGCGCGGGCATATTCAATCGTCATTTGCATGAGCTGCCAGCCCAAGCCGTGACTCTTAAGGTCCGAGCGGACAATGACCGCGTATTCTGCCGCCGCATCACCGGTGTCGTGCAGCCGTGCCACACCGAGCATCTCGCCGTTTGTTTCATGGAGCGCGATGAAGGCCATGGCGCGCGCGCAGTCGAGATGGGTGAAATAATCGACCTGCGCATGGCTCAACGCCCGCATCGGCCCGAGGAAACGCATGCGCGCATCCTCCGGCGTCACCGCCGCGACAAAACCATCGTACAGTGCCTCGTCGTCCGGCCGGATCGGACGGATCTGCACCGCGTGGCCGTCCGCCAGCACGATGTGCCGCTCCCATGCCTTGAAGTCGATCGCGACAGGCGGCGCGTTCATGGCGCGAGCCTATCCGCTTTGCGCCTGCGCGCGGGCGCGCGCTGCCGCAGTGCGGCTCGCGACGCGGTCGAGCACGGCGATCATGTCTTCGACGTCGGCGCGATCGTATCCTTGGGTGATGAACACGATCTTGCTGGTGCGGTCGTCGTCGGGCCAGCGGTCGAGCCAGGCGAGATTGTGCAGGAGCTGCTGCGCGCCCTGGATCACCGCCGGGCGATCGGGTTCTTCCGCGACATGCACGATGCCTTTCACCCGCAGCAGATTGGGGCCGAGATTCTGCTGCAATGCGTCGAGCAGCAGCCGCAGCGCCTCGCGCGCGATCGGCTCCCGCCGGGTAAAGCAAAACGAGGCGATGTCGCGATCGTGCAGATGGTGATGGTCATGAGCGTGATCGGCGTGGTCATGATCGTGATGATCTTGCGCAGGCGCGTCAGCCGGCGTGTATGCCGCGGCATTGAGCCAGGCGCGTGCGTCGGCCTTCGGATCGCCGGGCTCGAGCGCGTCGGCGCGTAACAGCTTGCCGATGTCGAAGGCGCCGTCCTGTCCCTGCCCCGCCTGCGCGGGAGAGTCCGGAAGGCGGTCGATGCGTGAAATCTCCGCCGCCGGATTGAGCCGGCGCAGCCGCGCGGTCAACGCCTCTTCTTCCGCGTCGCGCACTTTCTGCGGCGCCACCAGATCGAGCTTGGTGATCAGGATGTGGTCGGCGAGCGCCACCTGCCGCACCGACTCGATGTGCTCGTCGAGCGTGTTCGGGCCATTCACCCCGTCGACGGTGACGACCACGCTGCCGATCCGGTACAGCCCGGCCAAAGTCGGGTCGGACAGGAATGCCTGGATCAACGGCGACGGATCGGCCAGCCCCGAGGTCTCGATCACCACGTGATCGAACCGCGGGATCGCGCCGTCCTCGCGCCGGTGATAGAGATCGTTCAGCGTGGTGACGAGATCGCCGAACACGGTGCAGCACAGACAACCGTTTTCCAGCACCATGATGGTGTCGTCGCTTTGCGCGGCGAGCAGATGATCGAGCCCGACTTCGCCGAATTCGTTGATCACCACCGCGGTGTTGGCCATCGCCGGATCGCGTAAAGCGCGATTGAGCAGCGTGGTCTTGCCGCTGCCGAGGAAGCCGGTGAGGATGGTGACGGGTATGCGCGACACGAGGCCCTCGCTATTCGTCGCGAAATATAATGAACCATGCTCGTCATTGCGAGCCTGCGCGGCTAACGCCGATTCCACTCCAGCCTGCGGACGCCGGCCGCGTTGGCCAAAGCTTCGCAGAACGGCGGGATAGTGTTTTCCGACGGCAGGCTGAATTCAAGCAGATCGAAAACCAACGCGCGGTCGCCGGCCTGCGACCGCGACATCCGCACGCCGACGATGCGCAGGCCGGCCACCTCCAGCATGCGGCGGATGGCGGTTTCGCTCGGCGCGCCGGCTTCAAGCTCGACGCACAGACGCACCCGGCGCTGCCGCCGCAACCGCATTTCGATCCAGTTCAGCAGCCACAGCGCCGCCAGCCCGATCGCCGTCGCCGCAGTGCCGAGACCGATCTGGCCGCCGCCGAGGCACAAACCGATCACGGTGACGCACCACAGCGTCGCGGCCGTCGTCACGCCGACGATAATGTCGTCGCGGCGCAAGATGACGCCGCCGCCGATGAACCCAACGCCGGTCAAGATGCCGAGCGGCAATCGCATCAGATCGTTCATCACGAATGAATCGGCGGCGCGACCGGCCGTCGGCAGCAGCAGGTTGACCTGGATCATCGCGACCGAGGCGGCGAGACAAACTAAAACCGTGGTGCGCAGGCCGGCCGCCTTGCCATGCTCGGTGCGGTTGTAGCCGATCAGCAATCCTGCGATCACGGTCAGCGCCAGCCGTACCGCGATGTCTTCCCAGCCGATGGTCGGCGCCATGCCTGACATTTTTGATCCGGATCGGCTGCGCATCGGCAAACTGCGAAAGCCCGGCGCCAGTTCCACGCCGCGTTGTCACATACGAGTAAAAAACCACGACCGCGGACCATTCGCCGCGACCATGCGCGCCGGTGCGCGGCCGGTAGCGTCCTGGAACTGCAAATGCGGCACCCGCGTTTTCCGCTAAAGCCCGGCAAAGCCACGGAGGTGCATCCGATGTCCGGCATCAAATGGTACGCGCCGAGAATCGTGGGCGCCGTCGCGCTGCTTGCGGCAATCGGCGCGGTTTTCTTCGGCAGCTATCGCACCACCACTAATGTCGGCGCCAATCTGCGGGCCGCCGGCATCCACCTGCAGAGCATGCATCCCTGGCACCCGGCCGCCCATCCGCCGGGTTGACGGCGGGCCGCGCGCGGACGCAGTGTCGGCCGGCGGTTCGAGGATTGCAGCGCAGCCAGCCTGACGGAGGCACCTTTGCCGGAACGGACCGAAGACGACACGACGCGGGCGGTCGCGCATTTGCCCGGCTTGGACATCGCCATCGAGCACCGGCGGTCGGCGGGCAACGACGCCGAGCAAATTTCGATTCATCTGCAGGCGATGCCATCGTTCGAGGCTTTCGGCCGGTATCTGGAAGCGGCCAATCCATTCGCCTTCTGGATGAAGGCGGCGCAACTCGCCTGGCAACCCTGGCTCGACGCCACACGCAGCCTCGCGACGCCGGACCCGGGCCAAACGCTGCCGAAGGCGCCGCAGGAGTAGGCACCCGCTTCGTCATTGCGAGCCCGCAGGGCGAAGCAATCCGGCCTCATCCCGCCGTCCCCACAAACTGCAACACCGCCTCGCGGCGATGCGGCCGCGTGCGGCGCTCGGCGGCGGATCACAATCCAAGATCGGACAGGCCGGGATGATCGGCCGGCCGCGGGCCGGAGCGATCCCAGTGAAATTTGCGCTCGGCCTCCCCGATCGGAAGATCATTGATGCTGGCGAGGCGCCGTCGCATCAATCCATTGTCGGCGAACTCCCAATTCTCATTGCCAAAGGAGCGAAACCAATTGCCGGAATCGTCATGCCACTCGTAGGCGAAGCGAACGGCGATGCGATTCTCGGTGAAAGCCCAAAGCTCCTTGATCAGCCGGTAATCGAGTTCCTTTGCCCATTTCCGCTTCAGGAAAGCGACGATCTCGTCACGGCCGCGGAGAAATTCCGACCGGTTACGCCAAACGCTGTCCGGCGTGTAAACCAACGACACCCGTTGCGGATCGCAGGAATTCCAGCCGTCCTCCGCGCCGCGAATTTTCTGCGTCGCCGTCGCACGGGTAAACGGCGGCAACGGCGGTCTGCTTTCGGACATGCGTTTCTCCGTGTTCGACGCCGCAACAATAGCGAGCGTAGGGTGGGCTGAGCGACCCCTCCGCCGAAGCATTCCAACGCGCTGGCCGAAGCGAAGCCCACGTGGAATTTGCTCATCGGCCGCGTGGACTCGCCGCCGCGCGGCTTTAGCCCACCTTACTGAAATACGAGCGCAGTGAGCCGCGAAGGGTTACGGACAATCAAAACACGTCGCACCCCGGCAGCCCGCACGAGATCAGCTTGTGCGAGGGGAAGTTGGTGATGATCTCGCAGCCGTCCTTGGTGACGACGACCTCCTCCTCGATGCGGGCGGCGCCGCTGCCGTCCTCGGCGCCCTTCCAGGTTTCCAGCGCGAACACCATGCCTTCCTTCAGCGGCGTGTTCTGACCGGTGTAACGCTTGGAGATGATCGGCCGCTCCCACAGCGACAGCCCGACGCCGTGGCCGTATTGCAGCAGGAACGCTTCCGCCTCGTCGCGATAGCCGAATTCCTGCGCGTCCGGCCACACCTGCGCCACCTGGTCGGGCGTGATGCCGGGACGGATCAGATCGATCGAGGCCGAAATCCATTTCGAGGCGGTCTCGTAGGCGTCGATCTGATGCTTGTTCGGTTCCCCGCAAATGAAGGTGCGGTAGTAGCAAGTTCGATAGCCGTTGAACGAATGCATGATGTCGAGGAACACCATGTCGCCCGGCTGGATCAGCCGGTCGGAGAAGGTGTGGGAATGCGGCCGGCCGCGCTGGCCCGACACCGAGTTGATGCACTCGACCCGCTCGGAGCCCATGCGGAACAGCCGGTCGTTGGCGATGGCGACCAGCTCGTTCTCGCGGGTGCCCGGGCGAATGGCGCGGGCGATGTCGACGTAGGTCGCGTCGACCATGGCGCAGGCCATCTTCAACAATTCGATCTCGTCCGGTGTTTTCACTTCGCGCGCATCGAGCATTGCCTGCTGGCCGTCGACCACTTCGATGCCTTCCTTCTCCAGCGCGCGCAGCATCGGTAGCTCCATCAAGTCGATGCCGATCGGCTCCTTGTCGATGCCGAGCTTCATCAGTACTTTCTTGATCTGCTTGGCGAAGTCGCCCTGGATATTCAGCTGCAGCGGCAAGCCCCCCTGCATGGTGGAAATCGGCGCGGCCACGTTGTCGGCGATCCACGGGGAGGAGATCCGCTTTGCCGGCGGCGCCGGATCCCACAACATCGGCTCGCCCACCACCGGGCAGAGCGCATAGCGCATGAATTTGTCGCGCGCCCATTCGCCGATATGAGTGCCGGTGATGTAGCGGATATTGTCGAAGTTGAAGGCCAGCACCGCGCCGAGCCCGGCATGGCGGATCGCTTCCTGCGCGCGCTTGACGCGCTCCTTGTGCAGGCGCGCGTAATCGATGCCCTTTTCCCAGTCCTTGGCCATCATGCCCCAGGAGGCGGTCGCTTGCTTGCGGTTGTATTTCATTGGCGTTTCCTCATCGTCTTGCGGCGACCGCGGCGGTGCTTTCCGCGATTGGCGAAAATTCCCGGCGGGCTTGTTGTATATAAGACAATTAGCGCATGGCGCGTCTTGCGCAAACGGGGTTTTTCGCGCCAATAGGCGTGCGACAACAGGTATGTGACAAGGGGCACAGAGCGAGTGGGCA
>JAGXAC010000146.1 GCA_019075925.1 Hyphomicrobiales bacterium
GGATGCCATTTACGCGACGGCGGCGGCGGTTGGCGCCGCCGGGCTCGCCTTTCACGTCTACAACATCACCAAACGTCCGGGCGGCGTGTCGTGGCAGAACTTGTTCTACGCAGCTCCTATCGGCGCTCCGGCCGCGTTGACGCTTGCCGGCCTGCTCGGCCGCGGCGCCGAGCGCGTACGCGAGACGCCGTTACGTAAGCGCCCGACCGTGCTTGGTTTGCCCGCAGGCCGCGCATTGGCGGCGGTGGCCGCCACCGGCCTCGCCGGCACGGTCGGCGAAGCCGGACTTCTGCACTTTCGCGGTGCCTTTCAAAATCCGGCGATGTTCATCCCGGTGACGCTTCCGCCGGTTGCAGCCGTCTTTCTCGGCATCAGCGCTGTGCGGCCAAATCGATTCATCACCAGAGCGGCCCGCTGGTGGTTGCGGCTTACGGCTTTGCTCGGGTTCGCCGGCGTCGGCTTTCACGCCTACGGAATTTCTCGGGCCATGGGTGGATGGCGCAACTGGAGTCAAAACGTCATCGACGGACCGCCGCTCCCAGCGCCGCCGAGTTTCACGGGGCTTTCGTTGGCCGGACTGGCCGCGCTGTCGCTCATCGAGGGTGAGAGCCATGAGTGACCGCTACCCCGGCTATGACGTCATGGCCAAACGCAGGTCCATGTCGTGGAACGATCAGACTCGCGCGGTGATCGACGCGCGCCTGGCGATCGATCCTGCCGCCCACCGATTTTTCACGGAAACCGAATGGCAGACGCTGCGCGCACTCTGCGACCGCATCGTCCCGCAAACCATCGCGCGCCCGCATCCCGTGCCGCTTGCCGCTATGATCGACGAAAAAGCGCGCGCCAATTTGAGTGAAGGCTATCGCTACGCCGAATTGCCTCCGCTGCAACAGGCGTGGCGGCTTGGGTTGGCGGCACTCGATGGCGAAGCGCAGGCCCGCCATGGCCGGCGCTTTCACGCTCTCGATGGTTTGGAGCAGGACGCCGTTCTGACAGCAGTGCAACAAGGCAACGTGCGGAACCCGACGTGGCGCGAGCTGCCTCCCAAAAGCTTTTTCAAGAAAAGAATATTGCACGACATCGTCAGCGCCTATTATAGCCACCCAACCTCATGGAACGAAATCGGTTTCGGCGGTCCGACCGGCCCGCGCGGCTACGTGCGCATGAGTTTCGATCGTCGCGATCCCTGGGAAGCATCCGAGGCGCGGCCCGGCCGCGAGGCGCAGGCGCGCCGGGAGAACGCGCGTGTCGGCTGACGCAAAGAGCACAGTGCGTGCAATCGGCGGCCGCGCGCCCGATGTCTTTCGTCGCGGCAACTGGGTATCGATGCGCCACTATGCCGACGATGAAGATATCGATTTCGCGATTGTCGGCACCGGAGCCGGCGGCGGCACGCTTGCCTGCAAACTCGCCGAGTACGGGTTTTCGGTCGTCGCCCTCGACGCCGGGCCATATTGGCGGCCGCTCGAAGATTTTGCTTCCGATGAGCAACACCAGGAGAAGCTCTATTGGACGGACGAGCGGATCGTGGACGGCGACGATCCAATTCAGCTCGGCTCCAATAATTCCGGCAAGTCGGTCGGCGGCTCGACTGTGCACTTTGCCATGGTCTCACTGCGCTTCCGTCCCGAATGGTTCAAGGCGCGTTCAAAACTCGGCTATGGCGCCGATTGGCCGCTCGATTGGCGGGAGATGTGGCGCTACTACGCCGAGGTCGAAGCGGCGCTGCAAATCTCGGGGCCGGTGACCTATCCATGGGGCCCGAAGCGACCGCGCTATCCATACCGGCCGCATGATCTCAACGCCGCGGCGCTGGTATTGGCGCAAGGCGCGGAGGCGCTCGGCATCCAATGGACCGCCACGCCGCTGGCAACCGTCTCGGCGCCACGTGGAAATTCGCCGCCTTGCGTCTATCGCGGCATGTGCGTGATCGGCTGCTCGACCAACGCCAAGCAGAGCGTACTCATCACCTGGCTGCCGCGAGCACTCGCAGCCGGCGCGGAAATCCGCGATCTCGCGATGGTTGGCCGGATCGAACACAACGAGGCCGGCCGTGTCACCGGCGTACACTATCACCGCGACGGCCGCTGGCGCTTCCAGCGTGCACGTAACGTCGTGGTCGCAGGCTACGCGATCGAGACACCGCGGCTGTTGCTCAATTCTTCCACCGATCGCTTTCCGGAGGGCTTGGCCAATTCATCGGGACTGGTGGGAAAGAATCTCATGGTCCAGGCAAATCAGGCCGTATGGGGCACTATGGATCACGAAATCCGCGGCTATAAGGGCCCACCATCGCTCGCTATCACCGAACATTGGAATTACGCTGACGACGGCAAAGATTTCTTCGGCGGATACGCCTATATGAGCCAAGGGCCGCTGCCGATGGTTTGGGCAGGTACACAATCGACCAAGCGCGGCTTGTGGGGCCAATCTCTGCTCGACGAGATGGAGAAATATAATCATCAAGTCGGTCTGAAGATCGTCGGCGAGTGCCTCCCCCAAGAGCGCAACCGTGTGACGCTGACGAATGAGCGCGATCAGTACGGCTTGCCGATTCCGCGGGTAACGTATTCCTACTGCGATAACGACAAGGCTTTGATCCGGCATTCGCTCGCATTCATGCGCCGGTCGCTGGAGGCCGTCGGCGCCAACGACATTTGGGACGAGACCGACGACACCTGCCATCTCAACGGCACGGCGCGGATGGGAAGCGATCCGACAACGAGCGTCGTCAACGCCGATTGCCGCTCATGGGATATCCCGAATTTGTGGATATGCGACGGTTCGGTCTTCCCGACGGTCGGCGGAGTCAATCCGTCGTTGACCATCCAGGCGATCGCCTGTCGAACCGCCGATCGGATCAAGAGGTTGGCTGCACGCGGTGAGCTGTGAACGTCGCACGGCCGGAACATGCGGGGCGGCAGGCGAGTTCAACCGATGTGAGAAACTTACGTAACCGCACCGTCGTCGTTACCGGCGCCTCCGCAGGTATCGGACGCGCCATCGCGCTTCGGTTTGGGGACGCCGGTGCGCGCGTGGGCCTTATTGCCCGCGATGCCGACGCCCTGTCCGAGGTCAAGGAGCAAATCGCCAAGCGCGGCGGCACCGCGCTGGTCGCGCCGGCCGACGTGTCCGATGCGCAGGCCGTGTTCAACGCGGCCGATGCGATCGAGACCCAGTTGGGACCAATCGAATACTGGATCAACGACGCGATGGTTACGGTCTTTGCGCCGGTATGGACAATTACCGCGGACGAGTTCCGGCGCGTGACCGAGGTCACCTATCTCGGCGCCGTGCACGGTACGATGGCGGCATTGCGCCACATGCGCAAACACAACCGCGGGACGATCATCCAGATCGGTTCGGCCTTGGCCTATCGTGGCATTCCGCTACAGGCCGCCTACTGCGGAGCGAAACATGCCCTCCACGGGTTTACCGACTCGTTGCGCACCGAACTCATCCACAGCGGCAGCCCAATCAAGATCAGCATGGTGGAATTGCCGGCGGTCAACACGCCGCAATTCGATTGGGCACGCACGCACATGCGGCGCCGACCGCGACCGGTGCCACCGGTTGTCGAACCCGAGGTCATCGCGAACACCGTATTGCGAACCGCACTGCGGCCCAGCCGCGAGGTGTGGATCGGCGGAAGCACGATCAAGGCCATCGTCGGAAACATGTTTGTTCCGCAATTCCTCGATCACTATCTGGCGAAGTTCACGTTTGACCAGCAAGAAACGCAAGTCAGGGTGAGCCCCAAGCGAAAAGACAATCTGTTGACGCCGGTACACGAATTGCATCGCACACGCGGCAGCTTCGACAACCAGGCGGCGGCAAAGATGGTTGCCGTGCCGGGGGTGTTGGCGCGGCTGGCGCCGATCCTGGCCGGCGGGCTGCTCTGTTTCGGCTTTGGCTTCTGGACCGGCCGGCCGCGTTCGTGAACCCGAGTCCAGAAACCGAACGTCGTTGCACTACAGGATGATGCTCAGGTTACGGATAGCCTGATAGCACTCCAGCAGATTGATCTGCTTGGCGGCGATCTTCCAGCCGTCCCCGCTGCGCACGACGCGGTGGCCGGCCCAGCCGGTCAGCATCCGCGTTTCCTTGTCCCAAAATTCGCTGATGAGAAAATTCGACCGCAGCATACGCACGTTGCTGGTTGCGGTGGCGAATACCTCGACATTGGTGACCAGCCGCACCGTTCGCGACTGCGGCGCCTGCGACCAGGCAAAGCCTGTGTTTATCCGATAGATGCGGTCTTCCAGACGCCGACGATCGTCGAACATCACCGCAATCTCGCGCCGCGGATCGCCGGCATTCGGCGTCGATGGCGCCCAATAAACGCACTCAGGCAAGTACATGGCGAGCCAGTCGTCGTAGCGGAACTGGTCGAGGAGCCGCGCTTCGCGCTCGATAAGACGGCGGAATTCGTCGCGCGCGCCGACGTCGGTGACCGCCCGCGTGTCGTCCTGCCAATCGGTGAAGCCGGCGATCAGCTCACCGTACAGCGCGTCGCTGATGTAGTACGAGCTACGCGACGGATCGGGCGGCTGAGAAGGTGTGGGCGCCTTGGGTGCGTTCACCTTACGGCTCCCGCCGGATCGCGAGGTTGGCGCGCGTTTGCATCAGCCGTTTCCACTCCTTGAAATGCTCGCGCATGAAGGCTTCGTCGGTCGCCGGCGCGGTGATCGTGCCGTCGACGTTGGTCTTGACCCGATCGGGAATGCCCAGCCCGCGGTGCATGTAGACCCATTCGTCCTCGACGGCCATCAGGCCGCGCTGGATCTGCTCGAAGTTGGCGATGTCATCGACTTCGCCGAAATTGGGGAAGCCTTCCTGGGTGCGCATGCGCAGCGCGTTGATGTCGCGAACGCCGTCTGCCCCGATGCTGCCGTCGTCAACGATCATGGTGCCGTACCAGACCGCATTGGTCTCATCCACGCTGACCGGTTCGAAAACCTGGATGTGGTTGCCAAGGAGCGAGAGGTTGGGAAAGACGTTGATATTCACCGGCTCGGAACCGGCAAGATCGAGCAGCGAAAAGGCACGCTCGCCGTAGCGTTCGATGAACTCGGCCTCGTAATGCTCCATGCCGGGGTGCGCGCTTTCCAGCGCCCACAGCCCGCCGGGCCGCTTTTCGAGGTTCGGCCGCCTGTCCTTGTAGTGATTGCCGTGGCCGGTGTAGCGCATATACATCGCCTGCGTGTCCGGCGAGTTGCGGTAATAAGCCATGCCCTTGGCGTTCTCGCCGGCGAAGCGGTTCTCGGTCTCCAGCAGCGAGCGGTGCGAATAGGCGACGTGGTAGCCGTCGCAGGAATTGTCGTAGGCGAGCTTCCAATTGGCCTTGAAGCGGAACCGATTCGCTTCGCAAACGACGACCTCGCCGCCAGGATTGCGATCGAGCCATTCGTCAATGACGGTTGCGATCGGCCCAAGATGCTCGGTGAGCGGCAGCGCGTCGAGATTGAGCGTGCCGAACACGAAGCCCCGATAAGATTCGACGCGCGCCACCTGGGCCAAATTGTATTTCGGATCGCGCAAATCGGCTGCATAGCCTTCCGGCCAAGGGACGCCGCGCAGCCGACCGGTATTGAGGAAATTCCAGCCGTGATACGGGCACTGGAATGACTTGCTGTTACCTTTGTCAAAGCGGCAGAGCGTGGTGCCGCGATGGGTGCAGCGGTTATAGAGGGCGCGGATTTTTCCCTCGGCGTCCCGCACGATGATGAGCGGACGAAGTCCCAGACGCCGGGTGATAAAATCATTCGCGTTCGGGATTTCGCTTTCGTGCGCGAGATAGGTCCACGTGCCGCCGAAAATCTGGGTCATCTCCGCTTCGAAAATCGCCGGATCGGTGTAGACCAGCCGATGTGCGCGATCCTCCTGGACGAGGCAATCCCAGTCATAGAGGGCGGTGCCGCCGAGACGGGTCGGTGGGGCGCCGACTTTCTCCAGCGCCGTCATGCGTCACTCCGCGGCTTTGCCGTCGGCAACGCTGCAGCGACAACGCGCTCAGAAGAAATCAAAATACTCATTCTGTTCCCATTCACTCGCTTCGTCGCCCGACGACGGTCCTTGCAGGGATTCCTGATACCGGCCTGCTTCGGTTCGCTTCAGTTTCACGAAATAATCAATAAAGGTATCGCCGAGCAGTCGGCGGAACAACGGTTCGGAATCGAGAGCATCGAGCGCCTCCGGCAGGCTCTTCGGCAACAGCGGGCGCTCGGCTGCATAGGGCTCCTCGCTGGGCGGCGGCAACACCGCCCCACTCTCGATGCCCGCAAGTCCGGTCATAATCTGCGACATATTATAGAGATAAGGATTGGCTGCGGGCTCGCCGACGCGATTTTCCAGCCGCGTCGCCGGGTCGTCAACGCCGCCGAGCACCCGGATCATGGCGCCGCGATGGTCGTATGCCCAGGTCGCGCGATCGGGCGCGAGTGAATTCGGGCGCAGCCGCCGATAACCGTTGACCGTCGGCGTGGCAAAGACGGTGGCCGGCACCGCGTACTGCAACAGGCCGGCCAGATATGACTGGCCGAGCGGCGAAAGAACACGACCGGTTTCTTGCGGCGTGAACAGATTGTCACCGGTGGCTGCATCGACCAGCGATTGGTGCAGATGCCAGCCGTTCGAATAAAAACCCTTCAACGCCGGCCGGCACATGAACGTAGCGAAATAGCCGAGTCGCCTGCAGATTTGCCGTGTGGCCGTACGAAACAGCAGCACATTGTCGGCGGCTTCAAGCGCCTCGCGCGGCGCGAAGGTGCATTCGACCTGTCCCGGACCCCATTCGTTTTCGATCGAGCGCAGGCCCATTCCCAGCGCCTCGAATGCCTGACCGAGCCCGTCGAAGACCGCGTGCATCAAATCCATGTTTGATTCGGAATGATAGTGATAGCCAGGCTCGACCGGCGCGGTCTTGATCGGGCGACCGCGAAGGCCGGGCGCGCCGATATTGTGCTCGCTCAGTTGCGCCTCGACGACGCGCAGCAGATACCATTCGATCTCCGGACCAACGATGCTTTTGTAGCCGTGCTCGGCAAGCCGCTGCACCGTCTTGCGAAGAAGCTGGCGCGGCGAGAAATGGAACGGGCGCCCGTCATCGAAATATTCGTCGCCGAGAATCCAGCCGACGCCGTCGGCCCAGGGCAAAACGCGGAACGTCGCGGGATCGGCAACGATCGTCAAATTGGGCGAGCCGGTCATTTCGCTCAAGCCCATGCCGCCGCCGCGGGTGAACGAGGCGAAGACGCGGGCGCCCGCGGAATCGAGCGTCGTGGTGGCGACGCCGATATTGTAGCCGCCGCTCAGCGCCGAGATGAAAGCCGGAATAGTCAGCGTTTTCGCTCGCGAATAGCCGTGCGCGTCGCCCCAGGCCAGCCGGACAAAGCGCAACTTTTTGGCTTCGACCCGGCGCGCGACATCGGCCGCCAGCCGCCTCTCCTCGTCGCTCCAAAGACCGTGTCTTTCGATGAACGTCGCCCGGTCACGCTTTGTCATCGGCACGGCAATCTATTTGCTATACGTTGTGCGAATTGAGGAAAGTGACCGCTGATTATCCACGCGCCTGCCACGCTCGGGACCTCGATTTCAGCTCGAATATATCAGCATCTTTTCCGCCCGGAGCGATGATAATGTCTTCGCTCCGAAGTTTTCAAGCTCAAGCTAAATCGCCAAAGCGCTTTCGCCCAGAACTGCTTGCGAAGGTTAACTCCAGCAGAGCCGCCGACGAGTGCCTGACCGAAGCGCACCGAACCGGACAGAGTGACGCTGTATCCCTGCGGCAGGTTGAAAGCGAGCTCCGGATCGATTTCACCGCGAACCAATCCTTGATCGGTGGGGATAGGGGCTTGCTATGGTGCGAAATCGCGTTGCGTTGCGCGCATCACTTCTTGGTAGGGCTCGATTTCGGCCGGGGCTGGTTTGCTGGCGGCCGTCACCGCGACGGCGTTTCCATCATATGCGGACGAAGGCGGCGTCAGTTTTTGGGTGCCCGGCCAGTTCGGGCGCTTAAGCGACGGCGCCGGTGCCAATGTGCCGATTGGCGGCTCCAACCGGGCGGTGGCGTTACAACCGCTTTCGTCGAAGGATCCGTCGGCCTCAATGTCGTCGGAGGCGCGTTACAGCTAAAGCTCAGACCGGCCTCGCTCTAAAGAAACGTTCGGCGCAAAAGCGCGCGCCATATGCCGGCGAAGCCATTATAACTCAACGAAAGTAGGTTGACGCTAGCAGCCCACTTGGGCTCGGTCCACTGACCACTCATAATCGGGCAGCACTGAACGCGCTATTGGCGAAGTCATTATTTGAGTCACGAACGTCGTTTTGGGGATTTCGGCCGAAAGTCCGTTCTTAACCCAATCGCGACCTGACTGGTTGCGCTGCAATCGCGAAAGGATACCATGAACAGACTAAACCGCCGTACTCAATTAGGTGTCGCGCAATCCTGCCCTTTTGAGAGCCTCTACGTAACGGTCAAGGTCCTCAGGCCTTTTCAAGGGGACTTGTGCCCTGGTCGAGGCGACGGTTGCGACCGGGGCAAGGCGAAGAAAGTCGGCCAGTGCCGATCTTGCTTCATCAATGCGACCCAATTGGCTGAGGCATGCGGCACGCACCCGATAGGCGCCTGGCGCACTCGAATTCTCACGCAGTGATTTCTCCGCGGCGTTCAGCGCATCCTCATATTGGCCTGCAACGAACAGCGCAAATGCGAGCAAATAGTGCCAGGCGAAATTGAATTGGTCACGCGGGCTGAGCCGCAAAGCCTCATTGAACGGCGCCACCGCCTCGTCGCCGCGGCCCAAACACGTCAAGGCAAAACCCAAATTACCGTATGCCCAGGCAAAATTCGGATTGAGGTCGAGGGCGAGCTGCAACCGCGCTATCGCCTCACCAGGACGGCCCATGAATGCTTCACACGCCGCCAGAGCCGTTTGCGAAACCGCATCCCGAGAGTCCAGCGATACCGCCTTAGCTGCGGACTGATACGCGGCCAAAACCGATGGGGCTAACGACGCTTCCCAGCCATAGGCGATGGCGTATAGATGCGCGAAGGCCGCGATGTTCAAACCCAATGTCGTCGCTGGGTCTAACTCGGTGGCTTGCCCCGCTAACTTGATAGCTTCGGCATTCTCCTCGCGCGTCATGCGGCCAAGATGCCACTGAGCACGCATCGCACATTCCC
>JAGXAC010000147.1 GCA_019075925.1 Hyphomicrobiales bacterium
TTCATTCGAAGGACGCCATTGTTCCGGCGATATTACCGCGCCGGATCGCAGATATGGGAACTGGTGGCCCGGCAGGGAAGGGCCACGATTTCTGCTGCGACTGGCCGCCATCATCGCGTATGGTGCGCGCCAAATAGGGATCATCCTCGAACGGGGGTTTCATGGTGCCGGCTGAGGCGGCCCGTCCGGCCGCCGCCTTTCTGATGACGGCTGCGGTGCTTGCGCTCGCTGGATGTGGGCAGCGCCAACAGGCTGCCGCTCCGCCGCCGCCAACGGTGACGGTGGCAAAGCCGGCGCAGCATACCATCGTCGATCAGGACGAATATGTCGGCCGCTTCGTCGCCGTCGATTCCGTCGAAATCCGCTCGCGCGTCTCCGGCTACCTGTCCGAGATTCATTTCACCGACGGCCAGATGGTGCAAAAGGGCGACCTTCTGTTCACCATCGATCACCGGCCGTTCGAGATCGTGCTCGAGCAGATGCGCGCCAATCTCGCGCAGGCGCGCGCTAACCTCGCATTCACCGTGGCCGATCTGGCGCGCGGCCAGGAGTTGCTGCACAACAAGACCATCACCGAGCAAACCTTTGACCAGCGCACCCAAGCTAAGCGCGTTGCCGAGGCTTCCGTCGCCGCCCAGGAGGCGATGGTGCATCAGGCGGAACTCGACCTGAACGATTACTCCAATCTGCGCGCGCCGGTCGCCGGCCGCATCGGCGATCGGCGCGTTTCGGTCGGCAATCTGGTCACCGGCGGTAACGGCGCCAACACCACCTTGCTTGCCACCATCGTCTCGATCGATCCGATCCGATTCGAGTTCACGTTCGACGAAGCCTCCTATCTTCGCTATCAGCGCTTCGCCGGCAACAACGGGAAAATGGCGAATAGCGAGGGCGGCCTCCCGGTCGCGCTGAAGCTGATCGACGAGCAGGATTTCCAGCACACCGGCAAGATGGATTTCGTCGACAACGCGATCGACCGTTCCTCGGGCACGATCCGCGGCCGTGCCGTGTTTGCCAATCCGGACGGCCTGTTCACGCCCGGCATGTTCGGCCGTATCCGGGTGCCCGGCTCGCCGCCATACACGGCGCTGGTGGTTCCCGACGCGGCAATCGGCTCGGAGCAGGCGCGCAAATACGTGCTGGTGGTCGATAACGACGGCATCGTTCGGCAGAAATACATCGTGCCCGGCCACCTCGATGGCACGCTGCGCGTGGTCAAAAAAGGACTGACCGCCGATGACCGCGTCATCGTCAACGGCCTGATGCGCGCCCGCCCGGGTGTGAAGGTCGTCGCCGAGGAGCAGCCGGCGCCGGCCGCCGCATCGGCGGACCCCGGCGGCGGGCAGCCGAAGGCCGAGTAGGACAGCGCCGCGACATGCGTATCTCGCATTTTTTCATCGACCGCCCGATCTTTGCAGCGGTCATCGCGGTTGGGTTCGTGATCCTCGGCGGCGTTTCCTTTTCGCGGCTCGCCATCGAGCAATATCCCGAAGTGGCGCCGCCGACGATCACCGTCACCGGGCAGTATCCCGGCGCCAGCGCGGAAGTCGTTGCCGCCACCGTCGTCACGCCGATGGAGCAGCAGATCAACGGCGTCGAGAACGCCATATACATGGCGTCGAATTCGTCCGCCGACGGCCGCTTCACCATCGCCATAAGCTTCGAACTCGGCACCAATCTCGATATCGCCCAGGTTCAGGTGCAGAATCGCGTCGACGTCGCCGCGCCGCGCCTGCCGGTCGACGTTCGCAACGTCGGGGTCACGGTGGCGAAAAGCTCGCCCGACCTGATGATGGTCGTGCATCTTTATTCGCCCGACAAATCGCGCGACACGCTGTTCATCTCCAACTACGCCACGCTTGAGCTGACCGACGCGGTGACGCGCGTCGAGGGCGTCGGTTCGATCATCGTGTTCGGGGCCCGCGATTATTCGATGCGGGTATGGCTCGATCCCGACCGCCTGCAGTCGCTCGGACTGACGGCGACCGACGTCACCACCGCTCTGCAGAACCAGAATATCCAGGTCGCCTCCGGCGTGCTCGATCAGCCGCCCGACGCGCACCCCGGCGCGTTTCAGATTTCCGTCCAGACGTTGGGCCGGCTTGCCAACCCCGACGAGTTCGCATCCGTCGTCATCAAACAGACGCCGACGGCGGTCGTGCGGGTCAAAGACGTCGCCAACGTCGAACTGGCGGCGCTCGATTACACCTCCAATTCCTATCTCGATCACGATCCCGCGGTGGCGCTGGCGGTCTTCCAGCGTCCGGGTTCGAATGCGCTTGCGACCTCGAACGCCATCAAGACACTCATGGCCGAGCTGTCGAAGCGTTTCCCGCCCGGCATCAAATACGCCATCGTCTACAATCCGACCGAGTTCATCCAGGAATCGGTGGATGCCGTGTTCGAGACGATCGTCGAGGCGATCGTGCTCGTCGTGCTGGTGGTGATCCTGTTCCTGCAAACCTGGCGGGCGGCAATCATCCCGCTCGTGGCGATCCCGGTGTCGCTGGTCGGCACCTTCTTTTTCATGGGTGCATTTGGCTTTTCGCTCAATAACCTGTCGCTGTTCGGACTGGTGTTGGCGATCGGCATCGTCGTCGACGACGCCATCGTGGTGGTCGAGAACGTGGAGCGCAACATCGCCGCCGGGCTCGCGCCGCGCGAAGCGGCGATCAAGAGCATGAACGAAGTCGGCTCCGCGCTGATCGCCATTGCGCTGGTTCTTTGCGCCGTATTCGTGCCCTCGGTGTTCATCAGCGGCATTTCCGGCCAATTCTACCGTCAGTTCGCGCTCACGATCACCGGCGCCACCATCATCTCGCTCATTGTCTCGCTGACGCTGTCGCCGGCGATGTGCGCGCTGCTGCTCAGGGCGCACGACCCGACACATCGCGACCGCTGGTGGGAGCGGCCGATTCACCTGGCCTTCGGCTGGTTCAATCGCGGATTCAACGCCGTCGGCAACAGCGTCTTCTGGCTGGCGAGCCGAACGGTGCGGCGCGCGGCAATCATGTTCGCGGTCTACCTCGTGATTATCGGTTTCGGGCTCAATCAATTTCGCCAGACGCCGGTCGGATTTATTCCGCAGGTCGATCGCGGTTACATCATCGTCGTGATTCAGTTGCCGCCCGGCGCGTCGCTCGCGCGGACCGACGCGGTCCAGCAGCGGGCGCTGGACATCGCACTGGGCGTGCCCGGCGTCGTTCACGGCGTCAATGTGGTCGGGTTTTCAGGTGCGACTTTCACCAATGCGCCCAACGCCGGCGCGATTTTTCTTGCGCTCGATTCCTTTGCCAAGCGGGGACGCGATCCGCAGCAGTCGCTGATGGCGATCCAGGCCGAATTGAACCGCCGATTGTCGAAGATCCAGGAGGCATTCATCATCGCCGTGGTGCCGCCGCCGGTCCGGGGTATCGGCAACGCCGGCGGCTTTCGCATGATCGTCGAGGATCGCGGCGGCAGGGGCTCCGCGGCGCTGCGCGAAGCGGCGACCAGCCTGACGGACGCCGCGGTACGGACACCGGGCCTCTCCCAGGTATTTACGTTGTTCGAAACCTCGACGCCGCAAGTCTATCTCGACATCGACCGCACCAAGGCGCAATTGCTCAGTATCAACGTGCAGGATGTGTTCAGCGCGCTGCAAATCTATATCGGATCGTCCTACGTCAACGACTTCAATCTCCTCGGCCGCACCTTCCGCGTCACCGCGCAGGCCCGCGCTGAGGACCGGCGCAATACCGCCGATGTATTGAAGATCCGCGTGCGCAACGCCAACGGCGAAACCGTGCCGCTCGGATCGTTTACGACCGTGCGCAACATAGCCGGTCCTTACCGCGTACCGCGCTACAATCTATATCCCGCCGCCGAGGTCGACGGCATGGCCGCGCCGGGTTATTCGCAAGGGCAGGCCATCGACATCATGGAAAAGCTCGCGGCTCGGACGTTGCCGACGGGCTTCGACTACGAATGGACGACGCTTGCCTTTCAGCAGATCAAGGCCGGCAACACCGCCATGTTTGCCTTCGTCCTTGCGGTGGTGTTCGTCTTTCTCGTGCTGGCGGCGCAATATGAAAGCCTGACGCTGCCGCTCGCCGTTATCCTGATCGTGCCGATGTGCCTTGTCGCCGCAATCATCGGCGTCATTCTGCGCGGGCAGGACAATAATATCCTCACCCAGGTCGGCTTCGTCGTGCTGATCGGGCTGGCCGCCAAGAACGCCATTCTGATCGTCGAGTTCGCCCGGCAGCTTGAAGATCAGGGCCGCAGCCGCTGGGACGCGGCGGTTGAATCGACCAGGCTGCGGCTGCGCCCGATTCTGATGACGTCGTTCGCGTTTATCTTGGGCGTCTCGCCGCTGGTCTGGGCGATCGGCGCCGGTGCCGAATTGCGTCAGGCGCTGGGTACCGCGGTGTTCTTCGGCATGATCGGCGTCACTGCGTTCGGGTTGATCTTCACGCCGGTCTTCTACGTCATCGCCCGATGGGTTGCCTCATGGGGGCCGCGACGCGGCCAGGAGGGCAAACCGGCGTCACAGGCGGCGGAACAGTCCGCCGACGGCTAATAGCAACCGCAGGCGGCGAACGCGCCGCTCGGGCCGTGTCCGCAGGCAAAGCGATATCCGATCGGGCAGGCGGGATGGTCGCCGCCGAGCCAGCAACCGCAAAACCGGGTGCCGTAAGGCGCGGTATGGCAGGCATAAAAGCTGCCGGACATGCACACCGGATGAAAGGCCGTATCGTAGCCGGGCGCCGCGGTGACATACGGCGACGGCACGCCGGCATCGGCATGCGTTCGCATCGCCAAAAACCCGACGAGGGCGACCAGGATCACCCGGTACACGAACCTACTCATCCGCGACACTCCGCTGCGATCCGAGGACCGCCCGGATCGTCGCCGAATGTATCGGAAAAACCCGCCGCCGGGTCATCGCGTGCGCGAAGAGGTTAATGAGGCGGTACCCGGGTTTGCGGCGAAGGCGCGGCCCGCACGCGCACGAAACGTACCGGCGTGCTCAGCCCGCGCAACATCGCGCTGTCCTCGGTAAATGTGCGGCTGGCGAGGGCGCCGCGCGCTTCCGGGTCGGCCAGCACGGCTTCGGAAATAATGACTTCACCGCCGTTGCATTGGTGCTCGAGCCTTGCGGCGGTGTTTACCACCGAGCCAAAATAATCGAGCAAGTCGCCGGCGGTGACGGCGATGCAGCCGCCCTGATGGAGACCGAGCTTCAACACAATGCCGCCGTCGGCGCGGCCGTCGTTGAAGCCCGCTACGCCGTCCTGGATCGACAGCACGGCGCGCACGGCGTCGGCCGGATCGTGAAATGCCGCCATCACCGCATCGCCCACGGTCTTCACCACAAAGCCGTCATGGTGCGCGATCCGCTCCGACAGGAACCCAAAATGATCGCGCACCAGCCGGTAGGCGCTGGCGTCGCCGATGGCTTCGTACAATTTCGTTGATCCCTGCAAATCGGTGAACACGATCGCGACGCGGCCGATCTCGACCTCGTCGCCCGGCCGCAAAAGCTGTTCCGGACACAACCGGCGAAACGCCGGCATGGCGATCACGGCTTCGCCCGTCAATGCATCCTTCGCCCAGTGCCGGTCCTCAATCACGAAGATCAGCGGTCGATCGGTGTCGTTGCGAATGGCGACCTCGCCGCGGCGGCCCGGTTCGGTCAGCGCCAGGTGCGGATCTTTGGCGGTGATTTCGGGAATAACCCCGTCGCCGCCGATATCGGCATCCACCTCAGCGCCTGCTTCCACGGTGCGGAAGCGGTAAGGTCCCGGTGTCAGGGTGAGTTCGAAGCTGTGTTTTGAATGTGCGGCAACCTCGGCCTGAAATTTAACATGCGGAGTCGAGCCTTGTCCGAGCATGCAGAATTCCCCCTTCGGCAGCGGACGCAGCCAAGGCTCCGGGTGGAAGGTCAGCTCGACGTTGCGGGTGAAATTGCGCTGATAGTCGATGTTGCACGACGTGCAATGCGCTCCTTCCGGCAGATCATGCAAATGCCTGACCCGCGATTTGGCTCCGCGGCAGCGCGGGCAAAGCAGGTCCCAGCCCATCGCCAGGACGCCGATACGTTGCGCTGCGAGGAACATTTCCACCGTCTGGTCGGGCGGCGCATCCCACTGCCGTGCCATTGCCAGCGGACGGATGCTGCCGAGCGGCAGCGTCGGTGCGTGCAGAAGAAAGCCCGCAAGCTTTGGCGCAAGTCCGTGACTCGCCGGATCGCGAGCAAGCTCGCCGATGAGTGCGTCGAAGCGGCGGCGGGCCGCCGGTTTCACCGTGGCATCGCGGGCGCCGGGAGCGATGTCGGCATTCTCCGAATTGGCGACGAGCCGTTCGATGGTCGTAAGCCGCTTGTCGGCTTCACGGCCGATTTTGCCCGACAGCTTGATCAGCCAGCCAAGCACGCCGACGCAATCGACCTCCGCGGAAAATACGATCTTGGTGCCGGCGCCTTCCCGATGAAGTTCGAAGCCGGAATAGGAACGGCGCAACGGTCCGTTCAGAAAGTGCCGCGTTTGGCGCAGGCGGCGAAGCTCCTGCCATTCGCCGTAGCCTTCTTCCCAACGCAGTTGGAACGGCCAGCGTCCGATACTGGCAAAACGACGAATGCGGCCTTGCTGGTCGGCGCGTTCCTCGACATTGTAGCGCGGCGAGCCGGAAAGTTCGTTGATGCGCGCAGTATCGGCGACGAACGGCCAGATTACCTCCGGCGGCTGTTGGAAATGCCTTTCTTTGCGGAAGCGATAGACGGATTTCATCATCGGTTATGCGAGCGCGGCTTTCCCCATTATACGGCCGAACGACGATACGGTTTCGCGATCGTTCGCAACGTGGCGCTGTCCGACGGTCGCTGACGCCGTCTGCGCTGGCTTCGCTTTGCTGCTGCCGGGGCGCGGGGCAGGCAACAGAACAAATAATCCTTATGGCGATTGCGGCCGTTACGGCGCCCCGAACGCCTTGAAGGTAATAATGGTACGCGTGTCCTGCACGCCCGGAATGGTCTGTACCTGCTGGGCAATAAAGTGGCCGATATCGGTATTCTGCTCGACGTAGAACTTGACCAGGAGGTCGAAGTCGCCGGCCGTCGAATAGACCTCTGACGCTATCTCGGCGTCTGCCAGCCGGTTGGCGACCTCATAGGATTTGCCCATGTGGCATTTGATCTGCACGAAGAAAGGGACCATGCGCGCCTCCGGCTCGGGTAACAAATGCTAAGCTAATCCGACCGCCGTGATAAGACCCGGTTGCCGCAATGCATGCGCTAATAGAGTGCGTCCCATGACGACGGTTGATCTGCGGCTCAATGCGATCATCGATCCGGCGGTCGGCGGCGGCCACGATATCGCCGATCTGGCCCGCCGCGTTGCCGCGGGGGGCGCTACCTTGGTCCAACTCCGCGACAAGGGCGGCCCCACCCACGCAATGGTGGAGGACGCGCGGGCGATCAAAGCGGCGCTCATGCCGTTCAAAGTCCCGTTCGTGGTCAACGACCGGGTCGATGTGGCGCTCGCCGCCGGCGCCGAGGGCGTGCATGTCGGCCAGGACGACATGGCGGCCGCCGATGCGCGCCGCCTGCTCGGCCCGGCGGCGATCGTCGGGCTTTCCGTCAGTTCGATCGCCGAGGCGGAAGCCGCGCCGATCGAATGCATCGACTATGTGGGAATTGGCAGCGTCTTCGCGACGGCGTCGAAGCCGTTGGCGCAGCCGCCGATGGGTCCGGAGGGTCTGGCGCGCATTGCCGCCATGCTGCGGCGGCGCGTGCCGGCGATGCCAATCTGCGGTATCGGCGGCATCAATGCCGACAATGCAAGTGCCGTTATCGGCCATGGCGCCGACGGGGTCGCGGTGATCTCGGCCTTGTCGCTGACGCCGGATCCGGCCGGCGCCGCGCGCGCCCTGCGTGAGATTATCGACGGCATGCGGGCGAAGCGAGGCGCCTGAGCGCCCGCTTCGCCTGCGCGCTATTGGTCGCTGGTCCGACCCTGCGAATCGGCCGCCGCGCTCTGCGGCGGTCCCATGGTATTGAACTTCGCCTTTTGCTCGTCGCTCAACGACGCATAGAAAGCCTCGAGCTTTGGCCGGACGGCGTTTATCGCGTCCACCATGGCGGTCAGCCGTGTCTTGACCGCGTCAAGCCGTGCTACCGGCGTTTTCGGCATCTGCGTCGGACACGAGGCTTGCAGCTTGGCCGCGACGTCCTGCGATACCTTCTTCAGGTCGTCGAATGCGCCCTGCTGCTGTGCGTCCGGTTGCACGACCTGCTGAATCCGCTGCACCGGCAGCGCGGTGACGTCGCCGGGCTGCGGACTGCACAAGGACGCGAGGTCCTGGGATGATGTCTTGTGGCGGCCGCCGTTCGCGCTGTTCATGTCGTCGAACCTCTGCCGCTGGCCGTCGCTCAACGAGTCGTAGAATTTGCCGAGCGGGTCGCGCACGATGTCGATTGCCTGGATCATGGTGTTGAGCCGCTGCTCGGCGGTGTCGAGCCGCGCGACCGGCGTGAGCGGGATGCTGTTGGGGCAAGAGCCGGCAACGATGCTGTCGGCTTTCGCGGCAGCGTCACTGAGGGCGTCGAGGTCGGCGAGCTGCTCGCCGGTCGGCTGCACGGTCTTGCGGATTTGCGCGATCGGCAGATCGGTCACCCCCGGTGCAAGTCCGTTACAGCTTTGCGCCGCGGCTGCGTCGGTACGGGCCATGGCGCGCTGATCGGTGGCCGTGGCGCCGTAGTAAACATCCGATTGATTGTCATAGCCGTAATAGTCCGGCCCAAAATATGGCCCCGGCGCGAAAATGCTGGCGAGGACGAAATCGGGCCCAAATGCAAAGAACGGGTCGTAATAATCGTATGGCCAGAAAGCGAACGAAAAGACGTCGCCGTAGAGGTACGGCCAGAACACCGGGCCGGCCCAACCACCCCAGCCGCCGCCCCAGTTGTCCCAGCCGGCGCCCCAGAAGCGGCCGCCCCAGCGATTCCAGGTGTGGCCGCTGCCAAACGCATTGCGGTTGAAACCGGCGCGATGAAACTCATGCATGCCGCGGAAATTCCGTGCAGCAAACTCGTTGTGCGCGAGGCGGGCGTTGGCATTGTTGGCGTTGAATCGGTTCGCGCGGTCGACCGCGTTGTGCGCCGCGAGACCGTTCCGCGGGTTGCCGCGGG
>JAGXAC010000148.1 GCA_019075925.1 Hyphomicrobiales bacterium
GATACTGACGGCAAACTGAGCGGCCGAGCAACCAGCGTGCCGTTCGCGCGCGACTCCGAACACCTCGCCGTGTTCGCTACCGACGGCAAGCGGCAACACATCGCGTTGGTGGAAACCGGGCAGTGCCGACTTGGCGAGAGCCGTAGCCTGGCCGGCGATCCTGCAAACATGGTTACGTTCGAACGCGTCACACCGCTGTGCAGCGCGCCCGCGCCGCACGGTTTCGATCAAACCTCGTTGATGCTGATGGGCGCGATCATCCGTAGCGTCGAAACCGCAGGCGCTCTTGAAGCGATCCTGTCGCTTAGCGTCGCTTATGCCAACGACCGCGTGGCGTTCGAGCGTCGGATCGGCAAATTCCAGGCGGTGCAGCAAAATCTGGCGCGGCTCGCCGGCGAAACCGCGGCCGCGCTCGCGATCGCCAGCTCCGCGGTCGATGCCGTTGCACAAAACGAAACTTTCGACGAGGGACTGTTTCTCGAAGCAACCGCCGCGAAAATTCGCACCGCCGAAGCCGCCGCCGAAGGCTCCGCAATCGCCCATCAGGTATTCGGTGCCATCGGCTTTACCCAGGAACATATCCTGCACCGCTTCACGCTTCGTCTGTTGTCATGGCGCGACGACTTCGGCAGTGAAAGCTACTGGGCGGCCGAACTTGGCAAGCTGGTCGCCCGGCGCGGCGCCGACGATTTCTGGCCGTTGGTAGCCTCGCGATGACCGCCGATCTGCAATTCGATCCGATCCGCCTTCCGCCGGACTGTGCGAAGCTACGTGAAGAAGTCCGTGACTTTCTTGCGGAAGAAATCGCCGCCGGCACTTTCGATCCGCACCAACCGGGCGACGGCGAAGGTTACAATCGCGCGTTCAGCCGGCGCGTCGGAGCCAAGGGCTGGATCGGCATGACTTGGCCGAGGCAATACGGCGGACATGAACGCAGTCAGCTCGAACGCTACGTTGTGACTGAGGAATTTCGCGTCGCCAACGCGCCATCACATCTGCACTTCGTCGCCGATCGTCAGAGCGGGCCGGTGCTGCTCAAATATGCCCCCGAACACATCAAGCAGGACATCCTGCCGCGCATTTGCCGCGGCGAACTGTGTTTCGCTATCGGCATGAGCGAGCCGGGATCCGGGTCCGATCTGTTCGCGGCCAAGACCAAAGCAACCAAAACCGACGGCGGCTGGCGGATCAACGGCAGCAAAATCTGGACGACCAGCGCTCAAGTCGCCGACTACATGCTGGCGCTGTTCCGTACCTCGCCGCCGAGCAGGGACAACCGGCGGTACGGTCTGACGCAATTCCTGGTTCCGATGAAGACGCCGGGCATTACCGTCAATCCGATCAATCAAATGACCGGTAAAGCCGGCTTCAACGAAGTTGTTTTCCAAGACGCGTTCGTGCCGGACGATCACGTGCTGGGCGAGATTGACGGCGCGTGGAAGCAGGCGACCAGCGAATTAGCTTATGAACGCAGTGGCCCCGAGCGGTTTCTCGACACATTCTACGTACTGCTCGAACTTATTCGCGCCGCAGGGCCGGAACCCGATCTGCGCTGCGCCGAAGGTCTCGGCCGGCTGGTCGCCCAACTGCATACGCTGCGGCGCATGTCGGTGTCGGTAGCCGGCATGCTGCAAGCCGGCAAAGAGCCGGTGGTGGAAGGATCGATCGTCAAGGATCTCGGCACCGTCTGGGAGCAAAAGCTGCCCGGCCGCGTGCGCGATCTCGCCGCATTCCTGGAATCCGAGTTCGTCAACCGCGCCACGCTGGAAGACCAGCTCGCTTACGCCACAACTATCGCGCCCAAACTCACCATCCAGGGCGGCACCACCGAGATCCTGCGCGGCATCATTGCCCGCGGCCTGGGTCTGCGCTGAGGAACCGACTGATCGTGCCGGATATCGGAAAATTACTGTGGCCGAAATCGGTCGCCGTCGTGGGCGCTTCTTCCAACCTGCACAGCCTGCGCGGCCGGATATTGGAAATCATCCTCAGCCATCCGTTCGCCGGCAAAGTCTTCCCGGTGAGCCGGAGCGCAAGCGATGTGCAGGGGTTGAAAGCGTACCCTTCCGTAGATGCCCTGCCCGAACCGGCCGATGTCGCGATGCTCATTGTACCCGCGCAATACGTCCCGGCCGAACTCGAACGCTGCGGCAAGGCCGGAATCAAAGCAGCGGCAATCTTAAGCTCAGGCTTCGCCGAGGAAGGCGACCTCGGCAACCGCATGCAGCAGGAGATCGCCACTATCGCCCGCCGCTACGACATGGCGGTCAGCGGGCCGAACAGCGAAGGCTTTTCCAACCTGGCGGCCTCGCTGTGCGCAAACTTCAGCCCGGCCTCGGATAAAAGCGCCGGCCCGCTTATTCCGTTGCAGCCGGTGGGACGGGGCCAAGTGTCGGTGATCTCGCAAAGCGGCGGCGTTGGCTTTGCCTTCATCGATCGCGCGCGACCGCGCAATCTGAAATTCCGATACGTCGTGACTACCGGTAACGAGGCGGTGCTCGAAATCGCCGATTTCGTGGACTACATGCTCGACGAGGGCGAAACCGATGTCTTCCTGCTGCTGACCGAGGCAGTGAAATCGCCGGAAAAATTCAAGCGGGTAGCGGAAAAAGCCCTACGGGCGGGCAAGCCGTTGATCGTCGGCAAGATCGGACAGAGCGAAGCCGGCAGCCGCGCCGTCGCCTCACACACGGCCGTACTGGCCGGCTCTGCAGCGGCATACCGCGCCGTGTTCGATCGCTACGGTTTGATTGAAGGACGCGACTTCGACGAAATGCTGGACTTGGCGGTCGGCTTTCTTGCCTGCGGCAACCGCATGCCGGCGGGTCGCCGCGTCGGCATCTGCACCGCCTCCGGCGGCGCCGGCATTTGGATGGCGGATGCTTGCGCCGCCGCCGGTCTCGAGGTCCCCATCCTCGATGCCGCCACGCGCCGAGCGCTTGATGCGTACGTGCCCTCGTATGGCACGACGCAGAATCCGGTCGACTCCACGGCGCAGGGCGTACAAAAATTCGGCTACGCCGAATTCGCTCGCCTGGTCGCTCGCTCGCCGTCGGTGGACGGCGTGATCGTGGTGATCACCGCACGACGCTCGGCTTTTCTCGAAGGCGACTTGCCGAAACTCAAGGACCTTGCGCGCGAAACGGAAAAGCCGGTGTTCATGTGGAGCTATACGTTGCCGGCCGAGCGAACCGTCGAAATCCTCAACGAGGCCGGATACCCCCTCTTCACCACCGCGCATGGCTGCGCCGGCACGCTACAAAAAATGGCCGACTATCGCGCCTTGCGTGGGCGCTTGCCGTTTCGAGTCGAGACAGCACCGGCAGCGGATCGTTCCAAAACCAAAGCTATGCTTGCAGCGGCGCCCCGTATGATCTGTGAGTACCGCGCTCGGCCATTGCTCGCGGCCTACGGCATCGGCTCCGAAAACACCGGACCGCTCGTGCATTCGGGGGACGAAGCCGCCGCGGCAGCGAAAGCGATCGGCGGCTTGGTGGCTTTGAAGGTTCAGTCGCCGGATATCCCGCATAAAACCGAAGCAGGCGCCGTCATGTTAAATCTTGACGGAGCCGACCGTGTGCGCGCCGGGTACGAACAGGTGTTGGATGCAGCCAGGCGGCACACGCCGATGGCCCATATCGACGGCGTGCTGGTTCAGGCGATGGCGCGGCCCGGGCGTGAAGTGATTCTTGGCGTCCATTCCGATCCGACCTGGGGAATGATGCTGATGGTCGGCATCGGTGGCGTGCTGGTCGAGGCGTTGGGCGACGTGGTGCTTGCGCCGCTGCCGATCGACCGCGCGGGCGCGCTGGCCCTGATCGCCCGGCTCAAGGGCGCACAACTTCTCGGCGGTTTCCGCGGCACGCCGCCGGCCGACGTCGGCGCCCTCGCCGATCTCATGGTCAAGCTGTCCAATTTCGCCTTCGACCACGCGGAACGCATTTCCGCAATCGATCTCAATCCAGTCATTGTGCACGCCGAGCAGGAGGGCATCTCCGTGGTCGACGCACTCATCGTGAAGTCCGACGACCGGTCCTCAGAGGGCCGCAGCGCGGCCGGGTAGTTAAGAGGAACCGACATGGGCCCCTTCAAGGATATCGGCGTCGAGAAAATCGGCCACGTAGCGATGGTCGAGATCAGGCGTCCGCCAAATAATTTCTTCGACGTGGCGCTGATCACCGAAATCGCCAGCGCCTTCGAAGCCCTTGATGACGATATCGAATGCCGCGCGCTGGTGCTGGCCTCGCAAGGCAAAGCTTTTTGCGCCGGCGCCAATTTCGGCGGCGACGACCGCGACGGCGGTGAACTCTTGAGCGGGCCGCGGCCGGGGGCGGCGAGCCTTTACATCGAAGGCACCCGCCTGTTTCGCACCGGCAAGCCGATCGTCGCCGCCGTTCACGGCGCCGCTGTCGGCGGTGGATTGGGCTTGGCGATGGTCGCCGACTTTCGCGTCACTTGCCCGCAGGCGCGCTTCGCAGCCAACTTCACCCGGCTCGGTTTCCATCCTGGTTTTGGCCTGACCGTGACGCTGCCGGACGTTATCGGCCCGACAAAAGCGGCGCTGATGTTCTACACCAGCCGTCGTGTCGGAGGGGAAGCCGCGTATGCGATGGGGCTTGCCGATATGCTGGTGCCGCAGGATCAGGTGCGAGCCGCAGCGCTGTCGCTTGCGGCCGAGATCGCCGAAAATTCCCCACTCGGCCTGATTGCAACCCGCGCGACCTTACGCGGCAACCTCGCCGACCGCGTCCGCGCGGCAACCGAACGCGAGCTTGGTGAACAGACCCGGCTGCGCCGGACCGATGACTTCAAGGAAGGCGTGGCGGCGATGGCCGAACGGCGGATTCCAAATTTCACCGGCCGGTAGCCAGGCTCGGCCGCGCCGCACAGCAGTATAGAGGGACAGACGATGACAGTCAGAATCGAAAAGAACGGGGCGGTTTGGACGGTGATCCATGATCGCCCGGAGGCACGCAACGCCATGGACCCGGCGAGCGCGGATGCGCTGACGCAAGCCTTCCTGGAGTTCGATGCCGATCCGAAAGCGTCGGTCGCGGTTTTTTACGGCGCAGGCGGCGCGTTTTGCGCCGGTTGGGACCTCAAATACGTCAGCACGCTCGATGCGGCCCATCCGCTCGGCGAACTCGACATTCCGACCGCCGGACCACGCGGCAACGGCGGTGAAATCCCGCGCGGACCGCTCGGGCCTTCGCGGCTCGAACTGGACAAGCCGGTGATTGCAGCAATCGAAGGCCCGGCGGTCGCCGGCGGCATGGAGCTTGGGCTGTGGTGCGATTTTCGCGTCATGGCGCAAGAGGCGTATTTCGGCGTCTATTGCCGCCGCTGGGGTGTCCCGCTGATCGACGGCGGAACGGTGCGGTTGCCGCGTATTGTCGGGCAGGGTCGCGCTCTCGAAATCATTCTGACCGGACGCAAGGTTCCGGCCGAGGAATGTTTGAGCATCGGCCTTTGCGAATATCTCACGCCAAAAGGCGGAGCCCGGCAGAAAGCCGAAGCGCTGGCGCAGGACATCGCGCGCTTCCCGCAAATCTGTACGCGCGCCGACCGCCGATCCGCCATCAAGAGCCACGGCCTTTCGGTGCGCGATGCGCTGATTCAGGAGTGGTATAACGGCCGCGAAGCGCTGGTCCGTGACGGCGTCGCAGGAGCGACCCGCTTCAAAGATGGGCTCGGCCGCCACGGCGATTTTGAGAATATCCGATAGTTCCGCCGCGGTGACGGTAACCAAACAGAAACCACGTCACCGAGCGGCAACCAAGAATGCCCGCTTGAGGCGCGCTATGGCCGAATTGCGCGTGGCAGACGAACCCGCATGGATAATCATGCGCTAATGGGCGCCGGGCAATCCTCTTAATGTGCTGACACTAAAAGCAAAGAAGGCTTTGCACTTAACTCCGTGGATATACCTTCACGGCATACTGTGCGGTGCGATTTTAGTTTTAGGCGATTGCACACGGGTGTAACGGTAATGAGTCTCGCGCTCCGCTTCAGCCAAACGCGGCACGAAGCGCTTCCGCCAGAAATCTATCTACCGTTGGTGGATTCCCTTTATCGGGACGGCCGCACCCTGTTTGCCGGCACAATTTTTGGCGCCGGATCAATCTTCATTACGTATTGGAAGACCAGCAATGTCGCGCTGCTCTACTGCACGTTGGCTTTCATCGGCGTAGCCTGTGCGCGCGGCTTGTTGATGCAGGCATATTTTCGCGCGACGGTCACCACGAACGAAGCCGGCAAAGGATGGGAATACCGCTATGTTGCGGGAGCGGCGCTGTCGATGGCGGTGCTCGGAACGTGGTGTTACATCGCTTTTGCACAAACCCAAGATCCGTTTGCCGATCTGGTCAGCTTCTCCATGACTCTGATTTATGCGGGCGGAATTTTCGGCCGGAATTTTGGCAACGTCCGTTTTGTTGTCGTGCAGATTTTGTGTGCGCTGGTTCCCATGGTGGCGGCATTACTGCTGTACGGCAATGCGTTTCACTGGATTTTTGCCGGACTCCTTACGCCGGCATTTTTCGGAATGAAATTCATCGCCGAGAGGCTGCGGCGCACGCTACTCGATGCGGTCATTGCCTCCCGTGATATGTCGTTGCTTGCGACGCGTTTCGACACCGCTCTCAACAACATGCCACACGGGTTGTGCATGTTCGACGCCGAGCGGCGCGTCGTGGTCGCCAATCAGAAGCTTAATAATCTGCTCGGTTTGTCAGAAGATGTAGAGCTCAAGGGCTCAACGGCGCGCGAACTGGTCGACAAAATTGTCAATGCCGGCGGGCTCTCGCATGCGAACGCGGAAAATCTGGTCGACCGTCTGACCACCCGACTTTCCGGTAATGACGATGCGGCTTTTCGGATCGAGACGCTCAAGCATAGTTCGCTGGAATTCACCATGCAGCCGATGGAAAACGGCGGCATGGTCGCCCTGGTCGAAGACATTACCGAGCGAATGATCGCTGAGGCCAGGATCAATCATCTGGCGCGTTTCGACGCGCTGACCGGCCTTCCGAACCGGACGGTATTGCGCGACCGCATGGAGCATGCGCTCGGCGCATGGCGACCCGACAAGATGTGCGCCATCCACTTCGTCGATTTGGACCAATTCAAGCAGATCAACGATACCCTTGGCCACTCGCGGGGTGACATGCTGCTGGAAGAAGTAGCCGAGCGACTTAAGGATGCGATTCGGGACGTTGACGTCATTTCGCGGTTCGGCGGCGACGAGTTCGTCGTGTTGCAAGCTCCAATCAAATCGCTGGACGAAGCGGAAGCCTTGGCTGCGCGCATTCTGTCCGTACTTAGCGGCACTTACGATTTGGACGGACATAAGGTAGCGGTGACAGCCAGCATCGGTATCGCGGTGGCCGATCATCGGATCGATCCGGATCAGTTCTTGCGTAACGCCGACTTGGCGCTTTATCAGGCCAAAGCCGATGGCCGCGGAACTTGGCGCTGGTTTGAGTCGAAGATGGAAGCCAATGCGCAAGCGCGGCGAACGTTGGAATTCGATCTGCGGACGGCGGCCAAGAGCGAGGAATTTGAAATTTACTATCAGCCGCTGTTCAATCTGAAGACCAAACGGATCGACGCATGCGAGGCGTTGCTACGCTGGCAGCATCACAAACGCGGCATGGTCTCGCCGGCGGAATTCATCCCCGTCGCCGAGGAGATGGGACTGATCGTCGAAATCGGCAATCACGTCCTGTACAACGCCTGCCTCGAGTGTCGCCGCTGGCCGGGCGACACCAGCGTCGCCGTGAATCTTTCCTCCATTCAGTTCGATCGGTCGAACGTACCGGCGCTGGTCCGGGAAACGCTTGCCGCCACGAATTTGGCGCCGCACCGGCTCGAGCTTGAGATAACCGAATCCACGTTGCTGCAGAACACGAAGAGAGTTCGTGCCGATCTTCAACAACTTGCTGAACTTGGCGTAAGAATCTCATTGGACGACTTTGGCACCGCTTATTCCAGCCTGAGCTACCTGCACAGCTTTCCGCTGCACAAAGTCAAGATCGACCAGTCGTTCCTGCAAGGCCTCGGTGACGACGAACGCCGCGTCACCTTGCTGCGCGGCATCACGCGGTTAAGCGCGCAACTTGGCTTGCGCGTCGTGGTGGAAGGCGTCGAGACCGAGCAACAACTGGAACTGCTGGCCGCAGAGGAAAGCATCGACGAGGTGCAGGGTTACCTGCTTTGCCGGCCGATGCCGGCGGCCGATCTGCGCAAATTGCTTTACGCGTCCTACGTCGCGCCGACACAGAACTCACCGCTGCCGCCCGTGGCGCGCAGCGACGCGGCCTGAGCGGTACTATTTTCCTCATCGTTTTTGACGGCGCGAGCGCAACCCTATGTCGCAGCGCGAGATTAACCCTAACAATCATTGAAAATTGTAATCGCATTAACAAAGCGTTAACCTCTTGCCAGCTGACGAGGACGGGCTCCAGCGGCAAGGAAGACGCGTATGGGTCACGTAACGAAGCTGACGTCTCGCCCCCATTCCGCCGGTTCACAACATTCTGGCTCAGAGACTGGTCTTTCCGATCGCGTCGCATGGCTTCTCGACAGAATTGATTATCGGCTGGCCGATTCGTCCGACGATCGCGAGGCGATTTTTCGCCTTCGCTATCAGGCGTACACGCGCGATGGCGGCATTTTCCCGAACAGTTCGCGCACGTTCTCCGACGCTTACGATGAAATCGGAAATGTTTTCTTGTTCGGCGTGTATATCGACGGCGAGTTGGCGAGCTCGATCCGCATTCATGTAGCATCGCGGGAACATCCCGCTTTTCCCACACTCGATGTGTTTCCAGATATTCTGCAACCCGAAATCGACGCCGACAAAGTGATCGTTGATTCGACCCGATTTGTTGCCGACGAAAAACTGTCGCGAACCTACCGGGCACTACCCTATGCAACGTTGCGCTTGGGCGGCATGGCGGCGCATCACTTCCACGCCGATTACCTGCTCGCCGCAGTGCGACCCGAACACCAGGGGTTTTACCGGCGGG
>JAGXAC010000149.1 GCA_019075925.1 Hyphomicrobiales bacterium
GAAGTTCTATAACGAGACCAAAGGTTTTGCCTACGACGATCTGATCGCCGATTTGGCAGCCCTTGCGTGAAGACATACCTCCGGAACACAAGAGCGTACCTATGCCGGGAAAACTGGATCAAATCAGCCGCGTGATTGGCTCGATCGAAGCGAGTGTCCGCGACCTGCGGGATCGCGCGGACGAAGACCGCGGCATCCGCGAACGCTGGCACGCCGAGAGCCGCGCCGCGATCGCCGCTATGACGCGGAAACTCGATCAACATACAGCGGCGGTGGAGACTATGCGGCCGGCGATTGCTGCACTCGAATTATCGCGCTCCAAGCTGGCGGCGTGGGCTTCGATCGGCTTTGTCGGCGTCGCGGTATTCGGTTGGATCGTCGAGACATCGGTGAAATTCGCGATTGCGTGGATCTGGTCGCACCTGCACTGAAGAAGGAGCTCATTCCGTCGGGGTTGGCTGTTGCAAGACTCGATGCGCTTCGGTCAAATACGCCTTAGGATCGGTGGCGATGCTTCGGGCACTGCGTCGGGATGCCAGATTGGCGTTTGCGGCTATCGCCGTCATTGCCGTGCTGTACGGCACGTTGGCCTATTTGCTGCTGCCGTTGACTTGGCGACATTACGAGCACCAAAGGGGCCTTGCCGGTCTCACCATGGTGACGCAAAACGGCGAAGGCATTCCCGGCGATCCTATCAACGTCGGCACCGTCGGATCGAAGCAGGACCTGCTGTGCGCCATGGCTGCGGCGGCGTGGTTTCCGGCCGACCCGATCACCCTGCGTTCGAGCATCGAAATTGTCGGCAGCGTTTTGCTCGACCGGCCCTATCGTGACGCGCCGGTCAGTCCTCTCTACTTCCAGGGCAAGCGGGAAAACTTCGCATTTGAAAAGCCGTCCGGAAAAAGCGCCGACCGGCGGCATCACGTGCGGTTCTGGAAGGTTCTCGATCGCGGTCAAGAGGGGCGGGCGGTTTGGCTTGGCGCGGTGACGTTCGACCGCGGCGTCGGCATAAGCCATCGTGACGGCCGCATCACCCATCACATCGCGCCGGACATCGACGCGGAGCGCAATTTGCTGACGGCCGACCTGGCGGCCGCCAAGGTCGTCACCAGCATCTATGAAGTAACCGGCGTCGGTCCGACGCTTGATGGGCACAACGCCGAGGGCGACAGCTATTATACTGACGGCGAGATAAAAATATCCGTTCTCGTGCAAGGTTGCGGGCAAAAGACCGACACCACCACCGTGGTAGCCAATCCGCCGCTGGTTGATCTGAAAAACCTGACCTGGACGGCGATTACCAAGGTTCTGCTGCCGGCCTCGGCCGAAAACGACGCGAACCGCAACCCTTAACCTGATGCGAAGACGCCGCCGGGAGGTGGCGGCGCCACGCGCAAGCGTCAAGTTGAAGTCCGCGCTAAAGCCGCCGGCCGAAGCCGCCGCGCATACCGCCCGCGATCAGCGAAATCAGGAAAAGCACAATGGCGACAAAAAATACGATTTTGGCGATGCCCACCGCAGCGCCGGCGATTCCACCGAAACCGAGCACGGCGGCGATCAGCGCAATGATGAGAAGTGTGACGACAAGGCTCAACATCTGAGTTGCTCCCGATTCGATGTCCAGAACGCGATACCCGGTACAAAACTCCCGAGCACCCGCGGCGGTTCCCAATCGGGGAGCGCAGCCTTCAGGCCTGATCCAGGTCATCCCGGGGCGGAAACACGATGATGCTCACGATCACCGCCAGCGCCAGCGTCGCGTAGAGCGGCAATTCCACGCGATGGATCGCGGCTGAAAGCTGCCCGCAAAGACGATCCATCTCAGTCAGCAGCAAAAAAATAGCGCCCATCGGCTAGGTCCCCCTTTGGCGGCTTTTGCGGAATGACGGGCGTTCACTGGCTCGCGAAGCCAGCGAAAATGTGGCTTCTCCGGCAGCGGTCCGCTGCTCAAGAAATCGACGGACACTGCCGCAAGGCGAGGCAGGAATTTTTATCGGCCAGGGAAGTTGAATTGTTTCAATGCGGTGAAGTTGGCACGTCATTTGCTGCTTTGCAGCATGGGCAGCCTTGATCCCCCGCCCGGCCGCCGCCAATCTGCCCGTCTCAATGCGCCCGCCGTTGCAACGTCATCCGCAATCCGTACCGGGGCCGGAGCGTAATCAGGCCTTGCGGTTCGACCGGATGGCCCGGCACAAGACGCAGCCGATACCGTTGCGCGATGCAGGCGAGAATGAGCGTCGCTTCCGTCATGGCAAACGCCGCTCCGATGCAGATGCGCGCGCCAGCGCCGAACGGAATGTAGGCAAAGCGTGGCCGCGCCCCGGTGCGCTCCGGTGCAAAACGCTCCGGGTCGAACAGCTCCGGATTTTCCCACAGCGACGGCTTGCGATGAATGAGCCACGGGAGGATCAGCACTTCCGCGCCAGCCGGAATGCGATGGCCGAGAATATGGTCGTCGACGATCGGCTGGCGTCCGAATGTATGAGCCGGCGGATAAAGCCGCATGGATTCCTCGATCACCATGCGTGTATAGCGCAGGCGTGCGACATCCTGATTGACCGGCGTACGGCCATCGAGGACATCCGCGAGCTCGGCATGGAGCTTGGCCTCGATTTCGGGATGCTGGGACAGCAGATAAAAAGTCCAGCTCAGCGCGAGCGACGTGGTTTCATGCCCGGCCATGAAGATGGTGACCACCTGATCGCGCACCTCCTTCGCCGACATGCCGCTGCCGGTTTCGTCGTCGCGCGCGGCGATCAAGCGGGCCAATAAGTCTTTCGGTTCGGCGTCCGGCTGTTTGCCGCGCTCCGTCAACAGGCGATCGACTTTTAGATCGAACTCGCTGAAAATTTTTGTCGGCAGCGGCGCAAGCAATCGGGAGAGCCAGATTGGAAGATGCAGGAGATCGGGGAGACTGGGCCGCACCTTCGTCTGATAAGTGCTGACGCCGCGCTCGACGGAAGCGACGATTTCATCGGAATCGGAGGAGAACATTGCGTTCGAGATGATATATAGCGTCAATTCCATCATCGCCGCGGCAACGTCGAGCTCGCGCGGCGCGGGCAGCGCATCCCATTTCGCCAGCAATTGCTCCGTCAAACGGGTCATGATCGGCGTGTAGCCGGCAACACTGCGCGGATCGAAAGCGGGCGCCATGATGCGCCGATGCCGACGCCAGGTTTCGCCTTCGCTGGTCAGTAGCCCACGGCCGAGCGCGGGCTCAAGCAGGCGGCGTCCGACCTCGGACTTGGTGTAATTCGCGGCATTGTCCAGCACGATGTGCCGGATGGCATTGGGTTCATTGACGACGAACATCCGGCGCCAAAAAATGCGCTGGGTGATGATGTCGGCGTTGAAGTCTTCCGGCCCGTAGGCGGTTTCCGCGTTCTGGCGCATCGCCCGCAGCGAACGCCGCAGGTTGGTGTGGCCGCCAAGCGGCAGAGGATCCGCAACGATCGGAAGTTCGCCGCTATCAATCGCACTCATCGGTCGCCTCGAAGTCACGCCATCGAAAGCTGGGAGGTTCCGGCAATTATAGCAAGTGGGGTTGCTGCAAATCCGGGGGATGATTGAATTAAGGCAAAGCTGCAAAATTCCAATGGCTTGGCCACGTTTTCTCATTCACCCTTTTGGGGTGTCGGCCTTGAGATCGACACGATACGGTTGATATAAAGAAATATGGGGATGCAGGGGTTTTATCGCCGCCCGGGTAGGCGTCGCCGCGCTGCCGGTCAAGGGCATCGCGCGCTGCTCCGCGCTGCGACGGTTTCGCTTTTTCTGTTGCCGGTGCTTGCCGGTTGTTCGTCCCATTCTTCGTGGTCCGGATCGGGCCAGCCGGTCGCTGTTGCGCCGCCCCCAAACCAACCGGCATATAGTTCGGCCGCGCAGTCGGCGTCGCCGCACGTCACGCCGAGCGGTTATGACACGCCGGAAGGCTTGCCGTATCCAAAGCAATCCCTGGTGGATTTCTTCAAGCAGGATTCGGCGTCCGCCGCGGCGCAGCCGCCGGCTCAACCTTCCGCCGCGGGAACTCCGGTGACGGCGTCAAGTTCGGCGGCGGATTCCATGCCGTATCCGAAACAATCATTGTTCTCTCTCTTTCAGGACTCGGGCAAGACGCCGGCGCCGGCGCAGGAGATGCCGCACCCGCCGAGCACCTATACGCCGTCGGCGCAACCTTACGTCCCGCCGCAGGGGCAGCCGACTTATGGGGCGGCCCAAGCGCAGTCGGCCCAAGCGCCGCCGGCGCAACGCCCGCCAGGCACGTATACCTATACGCCTTCCGTTATATATACGCCTTCCGGCCAGACTTACCCGCCTCAGGGCCAGTCCGCGGCGCGGCCGCCGCAAGCTTCGGCGCCGCAGGCCGCCGCTGCCGATGATGACGAGCAGTCGGTGCCTGGTTATCCCACCCGATCGCTCTCGGATATTTTCCACTAGATCTCTGATCTGCTCGGTTTGAATCGGATCGGAATCCGGATTGTTCTCCGGCACGCAGTCCTTTCGGAAAATCCGCATCCATCCTCGGATCAGATCCGAGGGCCGGCTCCTTCCGCATCGTGCTTTAATAACGGCTAGGCTCGCCTGCTCGCAGTTTTGGATAATCCGCGCGAGCTAAAATTTCAGCTATCGATTTGGTTTGGTCGGTCTTGAGTGCTCTCGGCATTCCGCTGTCAGCGGTGCGCGGTCTGGCTGGGGAACTAGGATTCGAACCTAGATTCTCGGAGTCAGAGTCCGATGTTCTACCGTTGAACTATTCCCCAATGTGATTGACGCGTTCGAGCGCGCTCGGCGAGGGTCCTCATCTAGGCCATCTCGAACCGCTTTCCAAGTCTGCGGACGTTGTTGCTGGTGGGCGCGATGATCCATGGCCATCGCTGCGGATGCGCCCGCGTTTTGCGATTGCCGTTGCTTGAGCGCATGCGATGAATACTTTGAGATATACAGTATAATCTCGTAAGTACAAATACTTAATCAGTATAAATTCACCACAACTGCGTTCCATTATTTACGCGGCCCCCAATTTCACTTATCGAAATTGCCGGGGACCACCGCATGACCGTTGATCCATTTACGGACCGGCTCGCCCGAGTGCGCGATCGTTTCGCGGCGACGCTGACGGCCAAGATCGACGGCACATACGCGGCAATCCCGCGGTTTCCCGATGCGATGCCGGCAGCAGCCGCGGCGGTTGCCGAGGCCTACCGCTGTGTTCACGGCATTGTCGGCGTCGGTCCGACCGTCGGCTTTCCGGCGAGCGGCAAAGCCGCTCGCGGCGTCGAGGACATCTTGCGGACGGCGCAGCAGCAGCGGCGCGGATTGTCGGCCGAAGAAATCACCCGTGTGAGCGAAGCTCTCCAGACTCTGCGCAACGTCGCCGTCGGCGAACTGCAAGCCGCCGATTTACACAAATCCCGATAGCAACCGAGGCGATCCGACATGCGTTCTTGCGTCGTGCTGATGTTCGCCGTTGCGCTGATGCCAGCTGCTGCGCTGGCCGAAATCAGAACCGTGCCGTTGCCGCCGACGGCGCACCGGCCGACCCATGTCGCCGCAGTCGATCGTGCCACGCCGGCGGCGCGGCCCGGTGAGTTGACCTCGGCGGTGACGCTCGCCGACATCGGCTTCGTCAACGGTTTGCGCCTGTCGAACCTGGGCGGCCATCAGGAATTGTTCGTGCCGTTGCCGCAGGACGGCCTGGTGACCGCAAGCGAGCTGGTGCTCGTTCTCGACGACCTCAGCGCTTACGAAGCCAAACCCAACCTCGAGATAGAGGCAAACGACCGCACGGTCGCGGCCATCGCACTCGACGGTAAAAGCCGCGGGCGCATCATCAGAATTCCGCTGGGCGGAATGCGGCCGAAAGACGGTTACATCAAACTTCAGTTTCTTTATTCCGGCGCCGCCACGCTCGATCGCTGCATCGACGTCCGCTACGTCGGCGACAGCCTGACGGTACGGCCGGAATCCGCAATTGAAGTTACGATCGGACCAGCCGCGCCGCCGATCAACAGGCCAAGCGAACCGGCAATCGACGTCAATGGCGTGCGCAACTCATGGCTTACCGTCGAAACAAATTCGTCCTTCAGCCGGTCAGTGCGCCTGCCCTCTGCTTTGTCGAAGACGACGCCCAGCACCATCGAGGTCCGGCTTCGCTCGATGGGATAGAGTCCGACCTCGATAGGAAATTCCCGGCCGTCGCGATGACGGCCGAATAAGATCCGATCGGCGCCGATCCGACGGGGTGTCGGACCGAGTGCGAATTCGTGGCGCGTGCGCGTGCGGCCTTGGCTCAGCCCATCGGGAATCAGCATCTCGATGGTGTTGCCGATCAAGTCCTCGCGCGCATAACCGAACAGCCGTTCGGTTTCAGTATTGACGAGGACGATTCCGCCGGCGCTATCGGTTAGCACCATGGCGTTGGGGCAAGCGTCAACCGCCAGGCTTGCTGCGTCCGCGGCTGACCCGCCGGGAGAAGCATTGCGCATGATCTGAGCGATGCCGGCCATTGTTCTCGCAGTCCGTGCCGTGCCGATCTTGCGTCGCGGCCGGGGAATAATGGGTTAAAAGCGGAGCGCGCCAAACGGAATTGCGGATACGCACAAACGCCTAAGGAAAAGGACGTACCGCCAATAATTACCGTCTTGGAAATATCGCGATACCGCAGCGGGAGTCAGCGCTGCTCGCGACCGGCAAAACCGAATATCACGGTACCGATGCACAGAATGCTGCATGCCGCCGAAAACAAGAACAGTCCGCGCGGTGCGCCGTGGTCCATCAGCATTCCGTACACGGTTGGCGCAATCATCGCCCCGATGTTGAAACCGGAAGAGACGAATCCGAAAACCTTGCCAAAAGCGCCCGGCGGCGTTACCGCGCGCACCAGCATGTCACGCGACGGGCTGGTAATTCCGACGGAAAAACCCGACACAGACGTCAATAGCATCAGCGCGAAGGTGTTGCCGCCGGCAATACCGACCAATGCAGTCGAGACGCCGGCACAAGCCAGGCCGAGAGCGGCCACGGTGGCATGGCGTCGCGTTCGCACGGCGAGTGCGCCGCCGGCCAGAACGCCGAGCGCGCTCATCAAGAGCAAGGCAGTCAGCGCTCCGTTGGCGAGAGTGTCCGGCGTGCCGTAAAGGGCGGCGAGGGCGACGACCAGGAAGCTGTTGAGGCCGCCCATCACCGACGTGAGAATAAAATAGAAAAGGTTGAGAAGAATCGGCGCCGAAAGCAGCAGCTTCAAGCCCGGGTCGCCGGTGCGGGCTGCCCCGGCATCGTCCGCCGGCGCCGCCGGCCGCCGTTGTTCCGGTATTCGATCGCTCGCTGCGGATTGCTGGATCAGCAGCGCAATGAGGACGGCCAAGCCCAGCAACGCGGCGCCGACATAGGCGCCGCGCCAGCCGAAGTGGCTTTGCATTGCCAACAGCGTCACCGGCGCGACCGCGCCGCCGAGAATTCCGGAGAAGGTGTGGAATGAGAACACCTGACCGATGTGGCCGGGCGGCGTGCGCGACAACAGCGAATAGTCGGCGGGATGATAGGCGGTGTTGCCGAGTCCGGCGACTGCATACATGGCGACGAACACCGCAAATGAGTGAACCAATCCGGCCGCCGCGAACGCGGCGGCGCCAAGCGCGATGCCGGAAATCAGCACGATGCGCGCTCCGATCCGATCGACCAGAAAGCCGACGGGGGTCTGCAGCGCCGCTGACACTACGTTGAAGGCGGTGAGCGCGAACGCCAGACCAGTGTAGCTGATGCCATAATCGGCGCGCACGAACGCAAACAGCGGCGCCAGCATGATCATGTAATAGTGACTGACGAAATGCGCGGCGCAAATCGGCGCGACCATCCGTATTTCGCTGAAACTGCGACTAGACGCCGTCGCCGCCTGGGTCATGAAGTCGGCGGTCCGGCGCCGGCCTTTCCGGATTCGTGCAAAGCTTGCCAAATTCGAAACGGCGTCAGCGGCATGTCCAGATGTCGGATACCGCGAGCGGCGAGGGCGTCAAGGACGGCGTTCGTGACCGACGTGAGCGAGCCGGCACAACCAGCCTCGCCGCATCCCTTGACGCCAAGCGGATTGGTCTTCGCCGGCACCGGGTGCTCGGCAAGCACGAAGGGCGGAACGTCAGCCGCACGCGGCATCGCGTAGTCCAGGAATGAGCCGGTGAGCAATTGCCCTTCCTCGTCATACGCGGTCATTTCCATCAGCGCCTGGCCGATGCCCTGTACGACGCCGCCATGAAGCTGGCCGGCGACAATCATCGGATTGACCACGGTTCCGAAGTCATTGACGCAGGAGTATTTCAGCAAATCGACGACGCCGGTCTCCGGATCCACTTCGACCTCCGCGATATGGCAGCCGTTCGGGAAGGTTGGCGCTCCCGGTCCGTCACTAATGTGATGAACGTCGAGCGATTGCGGCGCGTCGGCGGGAAGCCTGGCGCTGCCGTCGCGCACAGTCTGCGCGAGGTCCATGATCGAGATGGCGCGGTCGGTTCCCGCGACGACGAAGCGGCCTTGTTCGAACTCGATATCGGCCGGTGCCGTTTCAAGCACATGACTTGCGATCGCTACGCCTTTTTCGATCACTTGCGCGGCGGCTTCCACGATCGCGGTGCCGCTGTGCATCAGCGATTTTGAACCGCCGCTGCCGCCGCCCATGGCGATTTTGTCGCTGTCGCCTTGCATCAGCCTGATCTTCTCGAACGGCACGCCAAGCTTCTCGCTCAATACCTGCGCGAACGGCGTGGCGTGGCCCATGCCGAAGTCAAGCGTGCCGGTGGCGATCGTTACCATGCCGTCGGCATCGAACGATATGGCGGCCAGTTCCTTCGATGGAGGCGCGGTGACTTCGAGAAAATTACCGATGCCGAAGCCCCGAAGCTTGCCGCGTCGCGCGCTTTCCCGCTTGCGGCGTGCGAATCCTTTGATGTCGGCGAGTTC
>JAGXAC010000150.1 GCA_019075925.1 Hyphomicrobiales bacterium
CGGCGCTTGAACGTAAGCTTACCTCGATCCGGGAGGAAAACCGCGAAATCATATCGCGCGCCGTCGATGCCGCCAACCAAGTCGCGGGCGCTCTCGAGGAACTCATCAAAAAGGGCAAGCTGACCCAGGACGCCTTGTTCGACAACGACTACATCCCGATCGAGGGCACCGACCCCCCACAACACCGCACCCGGTTTCTGTCGGCGCTGGAAGAGGTACTGCCGTCCATTCAGGAACCATTGCTGGCCGGCGACGCGCGCATGATTTTCTGCGCCGCGGTGGATCGAAACGGTTACCTGCCGGTTCACAATCACAAATACTCATGCGCGCAGCGTCCGGGGGAAAAACTTTGGAACACCGTCAACGCGCGCAACCGCAGGATCTTCGACGATCGCGCCGGGCTGGCCGCCGGCCGCAACGTGCGTCCCTATCTTATCCAGGTCTATCCACGCGACATGGGGAACGGCGTGACCATCATCATGCGCGAGATCGATGCGCCGATACGGGTCTTCGGCAAGCACTGGGGCGGCTTTCGTACCGCTTATCAGATTTGACCGATCGCGCGGCTTATTCGCGCCGGCCCTTCAGCCAATTTTCCAGATAGACCAGCGCCAACGCACGCTCATCATCGTTCGCGCGGTGAAACGCATTGTCGTAAAGCGGCTTGACCCAGGCTTCTTCGGGCCCCGCGCAATCCTTGCTTAGCGTAAGCCACATTAATCCACGGGCCGCCTGTCGCGGCACCTGCCGCCCCTGGAAAAGCATATCGCCAAGCACCGCTTCGGCCTGACAATCGCCTTTGCTTGCGGAAAGCAGGAACCAGCGTGCCGCTTGGTGCGGGTCGCTCGGTGTCCCGTCCAGATAGAGCCGTCCTAATTGATATTGCGCGTCGGCATCGCCAAAGTACGAAGCTGCATAGGCAAACATCTCGCGCGCGCGCGTCGGATCGGCCGCCACCGAGGAATTCGGAATGCCTTTGAGGTAGTAGTGGCCGAGCGCAACGAACGCATTGGCCACCATCCGCGCCTGCGGCGTCCCGGGCAGTTCATCCGGATGCGCGTTGGCGATCTGACTGAAATAGTCGAAGGCGCGCTGATCGTCCCGCGGAACACCATCGCCGACGGCGTACATCCGGCCGACTTTCCACTGTGCGGCAAGACGACCCTGATCGGCCGCATACTGCAATGCGGTCAACGCCTTGGCTTTGTCGTTCACATCCGGCGCCGTCGGCGCGCCACGCAGTCCGTCGCCTGGCGACAGCAAGACCGTGGTCGGCGCACTGGTGCCGTCGAATGCGAACAGCGGTCCGCTTGCCAAGCCGCAAAGCGCGGCAACCAAAATGCCGGCTGCGGCAACGGGAGTAGTCCCCTTAAATGTCCGCATAACACGTCTTCTCGGCCGACCCGCCCGGATGGGTAACGGCGCCGACACGCGCCGATCCGACCTGCTGGGCGTATTTCCACAAATATCCCGACGTGTATTCAGCCGCCGGCGGCTTCCATGTGCGCGCGCGGCTTTCGAGTTCGCTCGCCGTCAACCGCACGTTCAGCACCCCGTTATCCGCATCGAGCTCGATGATGTCGCCGTCGCGCAGAAGTGCGATTGGTCCACCCACCGCCGCTTCCGGCCCGATATGGGCGACGCAGAAGCCGCGTGTTGCGCCGGAGAAACGGCCGTCAGTGATCAATGCGACCTTGCTGCCCATGCCCTGGCCGTACAGCGCGGCCGTGGTTGAGAGCATCTCGCGCATGCCGGGGCCGCCTTTCGGGCCTTCGTAACGGATCACCAGCACGTCGCCTTCCTTGTACTTCTTGTTCTTGACCGCCTCGAAGCAAGCTTCCTCGCCGTCGAAACAGCGGGCGGGGCCGGTGAAGGTCGAGCCCGCCATGCCGGCGACCTTCACGATTGCACCGTCGGGGGCGAGATTCCCCTTGAGGCCGATTAAGCCTCCAGTCGGCAGGATCGGCTTGTCGGCCGGGCGAACCACGTCCTGATCCTTATTCCACTTCACCGAGGCGAGGTTCTCGGCCATGGTCCGACCGGTAACGGTCAGACAGTCGCCATGCAGAAAGCCGTGATCGAGAAGCGTCTTGAGCAGAAGCGGAATACCGCCAGCTTCAAACATGTCTTTGGCGACATAGCGGCCGGACGGTTTCAAATCCGCGATATAGGGTGTCCTTTTGAAGACTTCGGCCACATCGAAGAGATCGAAATCGATGCCGCATTCATGGGCGATGGCGGGTAAGTGCAACGCCGCGTTGGTCGAGCCGCCGGTGGCCGCGACGACGGCCGCGGCGTTCTCCAGCGCCTTGCGAGTGACGATGTCGCGCGGGCGGATATTTTTGACGATCAGTTCCGTGATCATCTCGCCCGCCAGCATGCAAAACTTGTCGCGAATCTCGTAAGGCGCCGGCGCTCCCGCCGAATAGGGCAGCGCAAGGCCGATGGCTTCCGAGACGGTCGCCATTGTGTTGGCGGTGAATTGAGCACCGCAGGCGCCAGCCGACGGACAAGCATATTGCTCGAGAATATCGAGGTCGGCGTCCGACATGTCGCCGACCGAATGTCGGCCGACGGCCTCATAGACGTCCTGAATGGTGACTGGCTTGCCCTTGAATGTGCCGGGCAGGATGGAGCCACCATAGATGAAGATCGAGGGCACATTGAGCCGGCACATCGCCATCATCATGCCGGGCTGGGACTTATCGCAGCCGGCAACCCCAACCAACGCGTCATAGGAGTGGCCGCGCACCGTCAATTCGATGGAATCGGCGATCACTTCGCGCGACGGCAGCGAGGACCTCATGCCGGCATGACCCATGGCGATGCCGTCGGTCACGGTAATGGTGCAGAATTCGCGCGCCGTGGCGCCGCCGGCGGCAACCCCTTGCTTGACCGCCTGCGCCTGGCGCATCAGCGCGATATTGCAGGGCGCGGCTTCATTCCAGCAGGTGGCGACGCCGACGAATGCCTGATGGATCTGCTCTTTGGTCAGACCCATCGCATAATAGAAGGCGCGGTGCGGAGCCCGTTCGGCGCCCTCGGTGGCGTGACGGCTCGGAAGTCTCAGTTTGAGATCGGTCTTGGCATCCATCGAACTCTACGGGCCAACTGGCCCCCTCGCCCCAACAACTCCGCCGAGACCAAGCCTCGGAAATGGAAAATCACCGCAACGGCTTGTGTGGACCGATTGACCGTCGCTCGTCATCGATGTCGAAAAATCCTATGGCCAAAAAGCGGCACTTTCGCCTGGTGCAGTGCGATAGGATTAAATGTTCCAGGCGTGTTGCCCTGGAGCCACAGAGTCGACCGTCGGCGGCTGCTTAGTTAACTGCCAATTCACTATCGATTGGCGTGCTCGCGACAATGTATCCATGCCGAAACGCCTGAACCGCAGCTTCTTCGAGCGAAGCGTGCATCAGGTCGCGCCGGATCTGATCGGTGCGACGGTGCTGTTTGCCGGCGTCGGCGGCCGGATTGTCGAGGTCGAGGCCTATCATCATACCGATCCGGCGGCACACAGCTTTCGCGGGCCGACCGAGCGCAATGCCGTAATGTTCGGCCCGCCCGGCTATGCCTATGTCTATCGTTCCTATGGGATTCACTGGTGTGTGAACTTCGTATGTGAGCCGGCCGGCTCGGCCAGCGCCGTGCTTTTGCGGGCGATTGAGCCGACGGCCGGCCTGGCCACGATGCGCCGGCGGCGCGGACTGACCGAGGAACGGCTCCTGTGCTCCGGCCCCGGGAGGCTGTGCGAGGCCTTGGGAATCACACGGAAGTACAATGGTTTTGCGCTCGATGCGGCGCCCTTCGTCCTGTTGGCCCGCCAAAGCGCCGTCGAGGTCGTGGCCGGTCCTCGCATCGGCATCACCAAAGCCATCGATAAGCCCTGGCGCTATGGGCTGAAAGGATCGCCTTTCCTCAGCAGGAAATTTAATTCGCCAGCCTGAACGCCGGATCGAAGCCAAGCTCCCGGCGCGCCTTATCGACGGTCACGGCCCCGTCATCTTCGGCGATATTGTACACGCCGGGCGAGCCCCGGGTGACGGCAAGGAGCGTGGCGTGGGCCGCCGCATCGACATGCAACGGCGCGCGCGCGTTCGGCGTGTTCCAGGTGCCGGGGCCGTATAAGCGCCCGTAGCGAAGCACAATACCGTCAATGCCGGGCGCGTTAAGGACCGCTTTCTCAAGCGCGCGTACCCCGCGGGCTGTTATGGCGCTCGGGGTGTCGCCTTCCGCTGACGCAATCGCATCGGTCTCGGCGTGCGGCTCCGGACCGTCGGCGTAAGCAAAGGCGAGGCTCTGGGCGATCAGCCGTCGCGCGCCGGCCGCTTGTGCGGCTGCGACCAAGTTGGCCGTGCCCTCAATGCGCAGCCGGGAATTGCTCGTCAGCACCTCGCGCAACCGTGCCGGATCGAACACGTCCGGCAGGTCAGTCAATTGATGGATCACCACCTCCGGCCGCGCCCGCAGCACGACGTCACGCAAGGCTGCGGCATCGAAGGCGTCGACCACGACGGCTTCGCCGCCGAGCCCCCTGATTTCTTCGACCTTGGCAGCCGACCGCGTCGTGCCGGTGACGACGTGTCCCGCGGCAACGAGCAACGGGATAAGCCGCCGCCCGATCGTCCCATTCGCTCCGGCAAGGAAAATTCGCACGTTCCGACAAGCTTTCAAGGGTATGCGACAATGAATTCGCAACCGTCCGCGGTTGGGAATGTGCGCGTCACCCGGCCGCTGGCCAATTCGAATTCGAACACAACCGCATCGTCGTGGCAGCACAGATAGGCAAGCTTACATCGGGCTTTTCCTGGTCGGGAAGGTAGCAATCGGCGACGATCAGGTTCGGACCTCCGGGAGCGTTGTTCAGGTCAGCCAAGCTCACGTCTCCCCGCCGACACCAACCCTGCGATCGAAGCGCAAGGTCGGCGCAAACAGGATCAGCGGCAACGCCGACAAAGCAATCGGCAGGAAGGCAGCCCGTTCCGTACCGGTCAGATCCCAGGCGACACCGCCGATAACGGCGACCACCATGGCGCTTCCGTAACTGATCGTGAACATGGCAGCCGAAACCCGGGCGACCTCGCCTGGCGCGCTCAACAGAGGCGGCAGGGTCAGACCCAGGGCGAAAGCCGCCCCGATGACAAAGCCGAGGACGGCGGTCGCGGCCACCGTCAACGCATTGGCAGTCACCATCATGATCGCGATGCATCCGATGCTGACCAGGCCTGTCGCCACGAAAGGCCATGCCCGCCGCTCGAGTTGGCGCGCAAACCCAATCAGCAACAGCGAGGCAGGAAGCTGCCCGGCGTTCAGCGCGGTCAGGGCCGGATTGACGAGATCGGGGCGGCCGGCGCTGGTGAGATAAGCCGGCAGGAACGCGTTGCTGCCATAATAGAGGGCGCTTGCCCCGGCAAAGATGACCGCCATGCGCAAAATCTCGCGCATCGACCCGGCTGGCCACCAGCGGGACGTGGCGACGGCGGGCGTTGTCGTGCGCGGCGCCATGACCAGGAACAACACGGCAATAGCGGCGATCGGAATCGCCCACAGCACGAATGTGGCGCGCCAACTGCCGCCAAGGAGGGGAAACAGCAACGGAAAGAGCGCCACCGGCAGGATTTCGCCGACCAGCAATCCGTTGGTGAAAGTGCCGGTTCCCAATCCGATGTGGCGCGGCAACCACTGGCCGACCAACGCCGGTAGCGCCGGCTGGGTCACCGCCACGCCGATACCCATCAGGGCCGTTGCGGCAAGGAGTGTCAGCACGTCGGGCGCTATGCCGCGCAGCGCCGAGCCGACGGCGGCGAGCGCCAGGCCGAGGACGACGGCCGTCACCACGCCGACGCGCGCGACCAGGCGCGAGCCCGCCAACGCCGCCGCGGCGAACAGAACGACCGGCAAGCCGGTCAGGATGCCGATGTCGGTGCCGGAGAGGTGCAGTTCCGCGCGAAGCGCCGGAATGACCGGCGGCACGGCAAGGATCGCCAGCCGCAGCGCATTGCCAATGAGCCACAGCAAAATCAGCGGCATTGTCAGGGATTGCGATTTCGGCACAGAATTTCCCGGCAGGCGGCGCTACTCTACGCTGCGCCTTTGAGCCGCTCCAGTGCCTCGGCGAGCTTGGATTTGCGCAATTGCGCCTCTTCGCGCTTGTCTTTTTCTTCCTCGATGATCTCTTCCGGCGCCCGCGCGACAAAATTCGGATTGCCCAGCTTGGCATCGACGCGGGCGATGTCGGCGTCGGCCTTCGCCATTTCTTTGGCCAATCGGGCTTGCTCGGCGGCGAGATCGATGACGCCCGCAAGCGGCAGCGCCACCACTTCTCCCCGGATCACAAGTTGCATGGCACCTTGCGGATATGTCGGCGCTCGGGTGACTTCGGAAATTCGCGCCATTCGCTTGATGAATTCCGACCAGCGTTGCACCCGCTCCCAGACATGATCGCCTGCTCTGACCATGACGAGCGGCAGCGGCGCGTTGACATTCATCTCTGCGCGCACCGAGCGAACGGCGCTAACGAGGTCGATCACCCAGCCGATTTCCGCTTCCGCCTTCGGGTCGGACATGCCTTCGAGCGAGCGCCACTCGCCAAGAGCAAGCAAAGATGGGCGCGGCAATGACGCCGTCACCGACCACAGGTCCTCGGTGATGAAAGGCATGAACGGGTGCAGCAGCTGGAGGATTTCGTCGCGCGCCCAAGCGACCATGGCTCGCGTCTCGTCCTTCGCGCTGCCGTCGGCGCCTGTAAGAACCGGCTTTGCGAGTTCAAGATACCAGTCGCAATAAATGTTCCAGACAAAGCGGTAGATCGCGCCGGCCGCCTCGTTGAACTTGTAGGACGTGATCGATTCGGTGACTTCGGCCGCGGCTTTGGCTGTCTCGTGCGCGATCCAGCGATTGAGCGTTTCTCTGGCGTTGCGCGGATCAAAACCCGGCACGCTCGCGCAGCCATTCATCTCGGCAAAGCGCGCCGCGTTCCAGAGCTTGGTTGCGAAATTGCGGTAGCCTTCGACACGCTGTTCGGAAAGCTTGATGTCGCGGCCTTGCGCCGCCATGGCGGCAAGCGTGAAACGCAGCGCATCGGCGCCGAATTTGTCGATCAGGTGCAACGGATCGATGACGTTGCCCTTCGACTTCGACATCTTGGCGCCGGTCGCGTCGCGCACCAGCGCATGGATGTAGACCTCGTGGAACGGTACCTCTTTCATGAAGTGCAGCCCCATCATCATCATGCGTGCAACCCAGAAGAAGATGATGTCGAAACCGGTGACCAGCGCCGTGTTCGGGTAATAGCGTTCGAGCTCCGGCGTCCGGTCGGGCCAACCCAGCGTCGAGAATGGCCACAGCGCCGAGGAGAACCAGGTGTCAAGCACGTCTTCGTCGCGGTGAAGATATTCGCCGGCGAAACGCGCGCGCCGCACCGGGTCGGCGGCAATGTCGTGTCCCTCCTCCGCGGTGATTTCCTCGATGTCGGTATAATGGGCGAGCGCGTCGGCAATCACATCGTCTTCACTCTCCGCAACGAAAACTTTGCCGTCCGGCCCGTACCAGGCCGGAATTTGATGGCCCCACCAGATTTGCCGGGAGATGCACCAGGGCTGGATGTTTTCCAGCCAGTTGAAGAACGTCGCTTGCCATTGTTGCGGCACGAATTTCGTCCGGCCATCACGCACCGCCGCAATCGCCGGCTGCGCCAGCGTTTTGGCATCGACATACCACTGGTCGGTGAGGAACGGCTCCAGCACCGCGCCGGAACGATCGCCATGCGGGACGACATGCTGCGTTGGCTCTATCTTCTCAACGAGTCCGCGAGATTCAAGCCACTCGACGACGAGCTTGCGCGCCGCTTCGCGCGGCTTGCCTTCCAGCACCTCCAACATGGCCGGATCAGGCTTTGCATCTTTCAGGAAGGCCTCGTTCCCTTGGATAGCGAGATGCGCGTCTTCATCAAAAACATTGATGAGCGGCAGATTATGGCGCTTGCCGACCTCGAAATCGTTGAAGTCGTGGGCCGGCGTGATCTTCACCGCGCCCGAACCTTTCTCCGGATCGGCGTATGCATCCGCGATGATGGGAATGCGCCGGCCGACCAATGGCAGCACCGCGTGCTTGCCGATCACGTGCTTCAGGCGCTCGTTGTCCGGATGGATGGCGACGGCGACGTCGCCCAGCATGGTTTCCGGCCGCGTCGTCGCCACGACGACGAAGTCGTCGCTGCCTTCGATCGGATACTTGATGTACCAGAGATGACCCTTGGTCTCGACCTGCTGCACCTCCAGATCGGAAATCGCGGTCTTGAGCTTGGGGTCCCAGTTGACCAGCCGCTTGTCCTTGTAGATCAGGCCCTCGCGGTAGAGCTCGACGAAAACCTTCAACACCGCGCGCGACAGCCCCTCGTCCATGGTGAAGCGCTCGCGCGACCAGTCGGCGGCGGCGCCGATGCGGCGCATCTGGTGGGTGATGGTGGAGCCGGATTCCTCCTTCCACTGCCACACGCGCTCGATGAAGGCCTCGCGGCCGAGGTCGTGGCGGGTCTTGTGCTCGAGCGCCAGCTGGTTCTCCACGATCTTCTGCGTGGCGATGCCGGCGTGGTCGGTGCCGACCTGCCACAGCGTGCGCATGCCGCGCATGCGCTGGTAGCGCACCAGCATGTCCATCACCGTCTGCTGGAACGCATGCCCCATGTGCAGCGTGCCGGTGACGTTCGGTGGTGGCAGCAGGATGCAGTACGGCTCGCCTTGGCCGGTCGGCTGGAACGCGCCGCTGGCCTCCCAGCGCGCATACCACGTCGACTCGATCTGGGCGGGCTCGAAACTCTTTTCCATCGGGATTGGGCTCGCTGGCGCG
>JAGXAC010000151.1 GCA_019075925.1 Hyphomicrobiales bacterium
GCGAAATGCCGCCGGCGCAGGGCACGAAAATCATCGTCGTCGGTGCCACTCGCGCGATGTAGGCGGCGTCGTGGCCGGCGCCGGAGACCATGTCGCGGGATTTGAAGCCGGCTTTGTCCGCGCCGGCGCGAACGCATGCGATCAACTCCGGCGCGAACTTGACCGCCGGTGCGAACCAGATGCGCGTTTCCTCGTAAGTCAGCTTTAGCGGATCGAGGATTTCCGGCAAAGCGGCGCGGAATTTTTCCTCCATCGTGTCCAGCACCTTGTCGTCCGGATGGCGCAGATCGACGGTGAACAACACGTTGGCCGGCACCACGTTGCGGCTATTTGGCTTGTTCTCGATCAGGCCGACGGTGCCGACCGCATTCGGCGCGTGTTCGTAGGCGATGGCGTTGATGCGTTCGATCATGCGCGCGGCGCCTAGCAGCGCGTTCTTGCGCAGCCGCATCGGCGTTGCTCCGGTGTGCGCCTCCTGGCCGGCGACCGTGACTTCGTACCAGCGCATGCCTTGCACGCCCTGGACGATGCCGATCATGCGGCCTTCGTCCTCCAGGATCGGGCCTTGCTCGATATGCAGTTCGAACATCGCGCCGAATTTCCGCGCGCCGGCCTTTTCCTTGCCCTGATAGCCGATGCGCTTGAGCTCATCGCCGAACGTCTTGCCGTCGCGATCGGCACGCGAGTATGCGAATTCCGGAGTGAACACGCCGGCAAACACGCCTGACGCCAGCATGGCCGGCGCGTAACGCGAGCCTTCCTCATTGGTCCAGTTGACGATCTCGATCGGTGCGTTGGTCTCGTAGCCGGTTTCGTGCAGCGTGCGCATGGCTTCGAGCGCCCCGAGCACGCCCAGCGCGCCATCGAATTTGCCGCCGGTCGGCTGGGTATCGAGATGCGAGCCCATGGCGATCGGCGGCAGCGCGTTGTTCTTCCCGGGACGGCGGGCAAACATGTTGCCGACCTCGTCGATTGTGACCGTGCAGCCGAGCGCCTCGCAACGCGCCTTGAACCAGTCGCGCACCTGCCGGTCGAGATCGGTGAGCGTGAGCCGGCAGATGCCGCCCTTGGCGGTGGCGCCGATCTTCGCCGTCTCCATCAGCGTATCCCAGAGCTGCTGGCCGTCGATCTTCAGGTTCTGCACGAGGTCCTCCGGTTGCCGGATCATACCGGACAAAAATGGCGTTTGAACCTGCTGTCGGGTCAATGCGACAATCGCGATACAACGGCACGAGGCGGGCGATGGTAATGCACATTGCAACGGCCGGGTTTTTGGCGGTCGCTAGTGTTTTGGCCGCGGCGGGGGCGCAGGCGCAAAGTCGGCCGCCGACGGCGAAGGAAACCGCGGCGATACGGGCTTGCGCGACGAAAAATCAAGATGACCCTGAAAAGGCCCAGCAGGAGTGCGTGCACAAGCTCGTCGCGGATCCTTGCATCGACACGTTCGGCGCGACCGGGGCCGGCAACGGGCCGATGGCGGATTGCTATTATATCGAAGCCGCCATCTGGGACGCCTTGCTCAACGAAAACTACAAGACGCTGCTTGGCGGGCTCGATGCCGGGCAGGCCGCAAAGGCCCGCACCATGCAGCGCGACTGGATTGCCTCTCGCGACAGCACCTGCAACTTTATCTACGACAAAATCCAAGGCAGCATGGCAACACCGATGATTGCCGAGTGTGTCGCCGGCGAAACCGCACGGCGTGCCATGCAGCTCAAGATTTTCAGCGGACTTTAAGCTCGTCCGATGGGGCTCACGGCGTAATATCGGCGCGCGCGACGCCGCGCGGCGCGTTGACTTCGCGCCAGGTGGCGTTGGCGACATGCACTGCCGGGAATGGGTCGCGCGGCACATATTTGCCGGCGCCTGCGGTCGCACGCAGATCGCCGTCGAGCCAGGTGATTTCGCCGCGCGACAGTGTCGCGCGCGGCAGGCCCGTGCATTTGAATCCTTCGAACACGTTGTAATCGATGCGGCTCACCTGTTTTTTGGCCGAAATGGTTTTGGTCGCGGTCGGGTCCCAGATCACCAGATCGGCGTCGGAGCCCACCGCAACCGCGCCTTTCTTCGGGAAGATGTTGAGGATGCGGGCGATGTTGGCGGATGTGACGGCGACGAACTCTTCTTTGGTCAGCCGCCCGGTCTTGACGCCTGCCGTCCACAACACCGGCATCCGGTCTTCCAAGCCGCCGGTGCCGTTCGGGATCTTGGTAAAGTCGCCGCGGCCGAGCCGTTTCTGCTCGGTGGTGAACGCGCAATGGTCGGTGGCGACGACCTGCAACGAACCCGATTGCAAGCCGGCCCACAAGCTCGCCTGGTGGTCCTTCGGCCGGAACGGTGGCGACATCACCCGCCGCGCCGCGTAATCCCAATCCTTGTTGCGGTATTCGTCCTCGTCGAGGATGAGATGCTGGATCAATGGTTCGCCGAACACCCGCTTGCCGGCAGCACGCGCCCGCGCGATCGCCTCATGCGCATCGCGGCACGAGGTGTGGACGATGTAGACCGGGCAACCTGCCATATCGGCGATCATGATCGCCCGGTTGGCGGCTTCGCCTTCGACGACGGGCGGACGCGAATAGGCGTGTCCTTCCGGGCCGGTCACCCCGGTACCCAGATAATGCTGCTGGAGGTGCCAGACCACGTCGCCGTTTTCGGCGTGCACCAGCGGTAGCGCACCCAAACTCGCGCAGCGCTGAAACGAGTTGTAGAGCTGGTCGTCATTGACCATCAGCGCACCCTTGTACGCCATGAAATGCTTGAACGTGTTGATGCCGTAGGTTTTGACGCAGGTTTCCATCTCATCGAATACCTGCCGGTCCCACCAGGTCACCGCCATGTGGAAGCCGTAGTCGCTCGCGGCGCCTTCCGCCTTCCGGCGCCAGTCCTGGTAGGCCGCAAGCAGAGACTGGCCCGGATTGGGGATGCAAAAGTCGACGACCATGGTGGTGCCGCCGGAAAGTGCGCCCTTGGTACCCCATTCGAAGTCATCGGCCGACACGCTGCCCATGAATGCGAGTTCAAGATGGGTATGCGGATCGATGCCGCCGGGCATGACGTAGCAGCCGCCGGCGTCGACGATTTCGGTGCCAGCCGGTGTTTCGAGATTGGCGCCGATCGCGGCGATTACACCATCGCGGATCAACACGTCGGCGCCACGCGAGGCGTCGTGGTTAACGACGGTGCCGCCGCGTATGAGCTTGGTCATCGTAGTCGTCTCCTCGCTGATCCCAACATTGCCCAGGGCCCCAAACCGCATTTTTGTCGGTCGTGATGGCTTCGTCAAAGGACCCGCAAAAACGGGGGGCCATGGCCAACCTCACGCTGCAAGCCGCCGTTGCGGCTCTTCACCGGCTTATGATCGTGCCGGCAGGCCGTTATTATCGACTTGCCGATGCTCGCTGCTAGTATGCCTAGCGATTGGTGAGCGGTGCCGTCACTGTTGCAGTGGCGAAAACAGCCTGAGGAGCCGACCATGAAAACGAGCTTGATTTCACGTCGTATTGTCATTCCAGCGGTTTGCACCATTGCTTTGGCCGGCTGGACCGTCGGTGCACAAGCCGCCGCCGAATCCTTCAAAGTCGCGCTGACCGGCGCGCAGCAGGTGCCTCCGATTCAAACCTCGGCCAGCGGGACGGCGAACATCACCTACGATCCGGCGACGCGCGTCGTCACGTGGGATATCACCTACAGCGGCTTGTCGGCGACAGCGACAATGGCGCACTTCCACGGTCCGGCCGCCGCCGGAGCAAACGGTCCGGTAGCGGTTTGGCTGAGCCACAAAGGCAGCGCCGCCGACAGTCCGATCAAAGGCCAAGCCACACTGACCCCCGAGCAGGCGGCGCAGTTCACCGCAGGGCAGTGGTACATCAACGTCCACACCTCGGCGCATCCGGCTGGCGAAATCCGCGGCCAGGTCGTGCCTCCGAAAAGCTGATCGGGGCTTGCCGCGTTCAGAGGAACTTTGCAAGCGCGGCGACGATTAGCGCGCTGACCACGAGCAAGAAGCCGGCGCGGATGACGCTCGCCATCCGCGGCTGCGCGATGCGCGCCGGCATTCTCTTTTTCCCCGTGATCATGGGGGTTAGCAGGTCCTGACCCTTGGCGACCGCGTAGGCCAGTATGGTCAGGAGATGCAGGGCTATGGCCGCGAGCAATCCATCCCAGAAAATCCAGTGCAAAGCGGTAATGGCATTGGCGACCGGCGCCGCCACGTGCTCAGTCAGAGGTCCTTCATCGACGACGTCGTTCTCGACATAGAGCCCGCTCAGCGTCTCGACGAGCAGGAAGCTGAGCAGGAGGAGTACCATCAAGCCGCCTGCCGGATTGTGGCTGACCTGGTGGTCCGGCTCGCGGCGAAACAAGTGGGCGAGATGCTGCAGGGCGGCGCGCGGCCGGGCGATAAAGCTGGCAAATCGAGTCGTGTCGCTGCCGAAGAACCCCCACAGCAAGCGGAAAATGACCAATGTCAGCACAGCATCGCCGCAGATGGCGTGCCAATCCATTCGGTCGAACCGCCAGGTGAAATAGGCGGTCAGCACCAGCACTGCCGTGAGCCAATGGAAGGCTCGCGTGGGAATATCCCAGACGAGAATTTCGCGTTCCGAATTCGTTTGCGGTGGGGCCGGATCAAGGGGCGGCATGGCGAGGAAATTTCGACGATTCCATTTTCGATTGTCGTCTGATACCGCGCGTTTAACGAGTATATAACGTTCAATTAGCGCGCGCTCAGCCTTTGGCCTAGTCATCCAATGACCGGTTTGCCGCCCGTTTGGCCGACTAACTCATTGAATCTAGACCGAATCAGCTATTGTTCCGCTGCCTCGACGGGAGCAGCGGCGCATGCTGCGTGTGCGATTGAAGGCGGACGGACGGTTGATGGAGGTGCTGCCAAACGGCGGCGAGCGTTTGATTTCGTTCGCCGACGGAAAGCTGCCCGCTGCCCACAGCACGACAACCGCTCAAGCGCTGCGCAGTCTCGACGCCGCCTATGCTCGCAACGTTCGCGGCAGCACCGGGCTCACGCAAACGGCCTTTGCCGAACGGATCGGAGTTCCGGTGGAAACCGTACGCAACTGGGAGCAGGGCAAGCGATCACCGCGCGGGCCCGCCCGCGCGCTGCTCAGGGTCATCGAGCAGGCTCCGGCGGCCGCTTTTGCGGCGCTCGGTGGCAAGCCGCGATGACATTTGCCGTTCGCGGTTTAGAATACCGGCGTGGCGATCAAGACGGACAGCGTTCCAGTCGTTGACGGAGGCGACGCGCGGATACCGCTCGTCGGCCTCGGGACGTGGGATTTGCGCGGACGCACCTGCGCGCGCGTCGTCGAGCAGGCTTTGCGGATTGGCTATCGGCATATCGACACCGCGGAAATGTACGACAACGAGCGCGAGGTCGGGGAAGGCCTGCGTGCGTCGGGCATCAAGCGCGATGACGTGTTTGTCACGACCAAGATTTGGCCGACGCATTTCGCGCCGCCGGCGCTGGAGCGAGCGGCGCGCGAATGTCTGGGGAGGCTGAGGCTGCGTGAAGTCGATCTATTGCTGTTGCACTGGCCCAATCCGCAGATACCGATCGAGGAAACGCTGGGCGCACTCGTCAAGGTCAAGCGCGAGGGGCTTACGCGCGCCATCGGCGTGTCGAACTTCAACGTAACGCTGATCGAGGAGGCGGTACGGGTGAGCCAGGGGTTGGTCGCGTGTAACCAGGTCGAATGTCATCCGTTTCTCGATCAATCGAAGGTGATAGCCGCCTGCCGGCGGCATGGCATCGCCGTTATCGCCTACAGCCCGATTGCGCGCGGCAATGCCCGCAACGATGAAGTGCTGATGCGGATCGGCAAGGTGCATGGCAAAAGCGCCGCGCAAGTCTCTTTGCGCTTTCTGGTGCAGCAACAGATCGCCGTCATCCCGCGCACGAGCAAGGTGGAACGGCTTGCCGAAAACGCCGCCATTTTCGATTTCACACTCAGCCCGGTGGAAATGGCCGAGATTTCTGGACTGGCGCATGGCGGCGGGCGCCTTCTCGACTGGTCGTTTTCCGGCCAGCCGAAATGGGATTGAAGTTCGGTATCGGCGCCGGCGGCCTTGTGCTCATGGCTCGCGGACCGATGGACCGCGCGGCAACCCTTGCCGTGAGTGCTACCGCATCGCGGCAGCGATGTTGCCGCCGTCGACCGTGGTGACGTCGGCGGTGGTTTTGAGCGCCAGCGCCTGATGCAGGAACGCCTGCGCGACGTCATCCGCGGTGACTTCGCGGCCGAGCAGATTGCCGCTCATGTAATCTTTCTCCGACACGCCGCGCGCTTTGGCGCGCTCCTTGATGAAGGTCTCGGTCAACAGGCCGGAGCGGATACGGTCAGCATTGACGGCGTTGGCGCGGATTCCGTCGGCGCCGTAATCGAGCGCATATTGACGCATCAACGCGAGCAGCGCCGCCTTCGGCACTCCGTAAGGACCGAAATCCGGCCCGGGATTGACTGCTTGCTTGGAGACATTGAACAGCAGGCATCCGCCGGTCTTTTGCGCCAGCATGATCTTGACTGCCGCCTGCGCGACACGCTGGTGGCCGTAGAAGTTCAGCTCGAAGCTTTCATGTAAGATCTTCTCGTCGACTTCGCCGATGCGCCCCTGCCAGGCCGCGCCGGCGTTCGACACCACGATGTCGACGCCGCCGAAGTGCTCGGCGATCTTGCCGAAGGCCGCCTCCACCGAAGCCGTGTCGGTGACGTCGCATCCGAGAGCTAGTGCCGTCGGGCCGACCGATTGCGCCGTTGCGCGCGCGGCGGCGGCATTGATGTCGAGCAAGGCGACTTCGGCTCCGGCTGCGCTGAAGGCTCTCGCCGTCGCAGCGCCGATCGCGCCGGCGGCGCCCGTAATCGCGGCGATCTGGCCGGTGAGCGGCGGCTCCTTGCGTGCGCCGAGCTTGGCCTGTTCCAGCGGCCAATACTCGACGTCGAACATTTCAGCTTCGGAAATCGACTCGAATGTGCCGATTGCCTCGGCGTCGGCGACGCCGATCATCCATTGCTCTGCGATGTCGGCGGCAATGACGGCGTCCTGCTTGGTGCGGCCGAGCCCGAACAAGCCGAGGCCGGGAACCAGGACGACGCGGGGCAGGGGATCGAGCTGTCGCTTGCCACCGCCGACGCGCTTGTCGTGTCGCTCGAAATACGCGCGATAATGTCCAACGAAAGCTTTGACCGCCTCCCGGCTGGCACCGGCAAAATCCTCGAGCTTGCCTTTGTCGGCATGCGGCAAGACCAGCGGCCAGTTTTTGGTGCGGATGGCGTGGTCCGGCGTAATGACGCCGCCCCAATGCAGCCGAGACACGTCGGACTGCAAGAGACTGAGCACCGTCTGACTGCCGCGAAATTCCAGGATAAGGCGCCGCCAGGCACCCTCGGTGTGGTTGTCTCTCTGGCTGCACACGCCACGAACGATTGGCGCCACGGTGGCGAGCGGCTCGGTTTGCCGAAGCGGTGTCGGTGTGACGCGAGCCTTCCGGCTTTTCGCAATGAAATCTTCGGCGAGCGTGACCAGTGCGACGGTGCGCTCATACGCTTCGCGGGCTGTTTCACCGAAAGTGATCAGGCCGTGTTTGCCGAGGATCAGTCCGTCACTCGGGCTTGTCCGCTCGAACACCTCGACTGCCGTCTTGGCGAGGCCAAAGCCGGGCATCAAATAGGGCACGTAAGCCGCGCGGCGGCCAAACGCCTCGGCGCATTTTTTCTCGCCATCGGGCTGATCGGTGACGCTCAATACGGCGGTGGCATGCGTATGGTCGATGAATTTGTGCGGCAAAAAGGCGTGCAGCATGATCTCCACGGACGGGTTTGGCGCCGTTGGATCGATGAGATTGGCGCGCTCGATGGCGAGGAGTTCTTCGTCGCCGATGTCATTCAGCGCACGCAGCTGACGCAACGCGTCGAGCTTGACGGCAGGCAAGCCGGCGGGCCCGATCGCGGCCATCTCGGCGCCAGAGGCTTTTATGCGCAGTACGTCGAGCTTTTGGCCGCGGCAAACGATCTGTGTCTTCAACGACGTGTTACCGCCACCATGCAGCACGAGTGCCGGATCGCGGCCGAGCAGGCGTGTCGTATAAATCCGCAACGCAAAATTGCGGTCGATGCCGGATTTGACGGCGTGCTCCGCAAAATCCTCGACGTCCCGGTCGACCCACTTGCTTTTCATTGGACCATGGCCCGGAAAACTGACAGCCGGTTGTCCGTTCCGATCACGCCCGATGCAATTTGACGGCCGTATCGTCAGCCGCCGGCAAAGCGCCGCGACCACCATCCGCTCCGCCGCGGCTTGTCGGTCTGCTCGTTTTCGCCACCTTCGGTGATGACCGGTTGCGCGGCAGGGGCAGAGGGTTGCGGCGGCGGCATGGACGACGCCGCTTCGGTATCGTTCGCCGCGGTTGGCGCCCGCTCTCGCACCGTCGAGCGCCGTCGGGGTTCTGGCTGTGCCGCCGGCGGTTCCGCGGGGGTGGGCGGCGCGCTGGCGATCGGCGCTGCCTGATCGAGACCGGAAGCGGCTTCGCGTGAACTCGGCTCGGTCATCCGGGCCGCCGCGTCGTCTTGCGTGATCGTTTGCGGATGTTCCGACTCAAGGCCATCACGCTGATAGGCGGCTGGTGCAGCGTCATGGTCCCGCTCGTGCCGATTGCGGCGGCCACCGCGGCGGCCGCGCCGCCGGCGTCGTCGGCCGTCACCATCGTGGTGCGGGGGTTCGTTGCTATCGGCGATCACCGGTTGGCCGGCTTCTTCCGCAAGATCGTCAGACGACATATCGCTGAACGTCTCCACCGGGTGCTC
>JAGXAC010000152.1 GCA_019075925.1 Hyphomicrobiales bacterium
CATCTTGATGGCGTGGTCGTGGTTGCCTTTATCGGTCGCGCCGCAGCAGTCCTCCAGCAACAGGCATTCGAAGCCGCGGTCGTTGGCCTCGCGCATGGTGGTGTGGACGCACACATCGGTGGTGATGCCGGTCAGCACAATGTTTTCGATGCCGCGCAGCCGCAGCAGCAATTCGAGGTCGGTGGCGCAGAACGAGCCCTTGCCCGGCTTGTCGATAATCGGTTCGCCTTCGCGCGGCGCAAGTTCGCCGATGATCTCCCAGCCCGGCTCGCCGCGGACCAGGATGCGTCCGCACGGGCCGGGATCGCCGATGCCGGCGCCGATCTGCCGCGAGCGCCAGCGCTTGTTGGCAGGCAAATCGGCCAGATCGGGCCGATGACCTTCGCGGGTGTGAATGACGTGAAAGCCATTGGCGCGGGCGGCGGCGAGGGTCCGCTTGATCGGCTCGATCGGCGCGCGGGTCAGCGACAGATCGTAGCCCATCTTATCGACATAACCGCCGACGCCGCAGAAATCGGTCTGCATGTCGATGATGATAAGCGCGGTGTTTTGCGGCCGCAGATCGCCGTTATAGGGCCAGTTGTAAGGATCGGCCGCGACATATCGCTCGGCCGCATTGCTTTCGTTGTGCACCGGTTGCGGCATGGCTCACCTCGTAATCGACAACTCGGCCGGCGCCCCGATCAAGGTGCGCTTGGGCGAACAGGTCGCGATCATGATCAACAATGTCAGAATATACGGCGCGGCGTTGAACAGGTGATAGCCGTGGCTAAAACCGACCGATTGCAACGCCGGACCGAGTGCAGCGGCGCCGCCAAACAGGATCGAAGCGCCCAAACAGAGCATGGGATTCCAGCGCGCAAAGATCACGAGCGCCACCGCCGTGATACCCTGGCCGCTCGACAGTCCTTCGTTCCAGCTGCCGGGATAATAAAGCGACAGGAACGAGCCGCCGATTCCGGCCAGGAAGCCGCCGAACATGGTGGCACGCAAGCGGATCAGATTGACCGAATAACCCATGGCCAGAGCGGCGTCGGCGCTTTCGCCGGCGGTGCGTACGATCAGGCCCCAGCGAGTCGTCCGCAATGCCCAGAGCAGGATCGGCGCCAGCGCCACGCCGATCAGAAACAACGCGTTGATCCGCAACGCGGCACGCAACTGCGGAATATCAGTCCACCAGCCGAGATCGATCGAGGGCAACCGCGGCGCGGTCGGTTCGATCAGCGGCTTGCCGAGATAGAAGGCAAGCCCCACGCCGAACAGCATCAGCCCAATGCCGACGGCGATGTCATTGACGCGCGGCAGGCCGCAGATGCCGGCGTGCAAGGCGCCCATCCCCATGCCGGTTATGCCAGCGGCAAGCACGCCGAGCCACGGCGAGCCGGTGAGGTAGGAGATGCCGTAACCCGCCATGGCGCCCATCACCAGCGTACCTTCAAGGCCGAGATTGATACGGCCGCTGCGCTCGGTGATGCATTCGCCCAAGCTGACGAACAGAAATGGCGTCGAAACCCGCACCGCGCCGCCGAGGACCGCGACCGGAATAGTCCACAAACCAATGTCGCCGGCGCCGGCCATCTAGGACGCCCTCCCCTTGAAGATGCTCCATCGTCCGTAAAGCGTATCGCTCGCAAGCACCATGACGAAGATCACGCCTTGCAAAACGAGAACCGAAGCGTCGGGCAAATCCAGCCGCCGCTGCAATAGACCCCCGCTCGCGTTGATGCCACCAAGCAGGATCGCAACCGGTATGACCGCAAGCGGATTCTGCCGCGCCAGAAAGGCGACCAGAATGCCGGCAAAACCGTAACCCGCCGCAAGATTGGCGTTGGCGCGCCCCTGCACCGCAGCCACTTCCATCATGCCGGCGAGTCCTGCAGCCGCACCGGCAAGGAAGCAGATGATGAGAATGAGCCTGCCGACGCTCAAGCCGACCACTTTGGCGGCGCGGATATTGCCGCCGGCGACGCGCGCAGCGAAACCGAACACCGTGTGATAGATCAGGATGTAAGACAGGACGGCGGCGACAAGTCCGTATACCAAACCCCAATGCACCTCGGTGCCGGGAATGCTGCCGATCATGTTGGCTGCGCCGACGCTGTACGTCGAAGGCTTATTGAGACTTGCCGGGTCGCGCATCGGGCCTTCGACCAGGAAATTCAAGATCGCCAGTGCAATGTAGACCAGCAGCAGGCTGGAAATCGTTTCGTTGACGCCGCGATAATGGCGGAGCGCGCCGGACAGCATGATCCACAACCCGCCGCCGGCCATGCCGGCCAGCGCCATAGCGACGTCGACCAAAAGCGGCGGCGCCGACGGCAGCACCAGCGCTGCGCCGGTCGCAGCCAACGCGCCGATCAGCAACGCCCCCTCCCCGCCGATGATCACCATGCCGAGCTGCGCCGGCAATGCCGTGCACAGCGCGGTCAAAATCAGCGGCGCGGCGCGTGTCAGCGTATTTTGCCAGGAAAACCAGGTGCCGAACGCGCCCTGATACATATAAAAATAGAGGTCGAGCGGGTTTTTGCCGAACGACGCGACAAAAATTCCAAACAGCACCAGCGAAGAAAAAAGGGCGAGCGCAGGGATAACGATATATTCCGCCGCGCCGCCGAATTTCGGGCCGAAAGGAGGGAGGCGAAGATGGTTTGCCGACATCGGCCTTCACGAAGTGGCTCCAACCACGCCTTCGACCAGATAATTCATCTTCTCCAATTCGGGATCGGTTTGCCCGCGGGAAACACCGGAAGCGATAGCAATGCCGCCCTTATTGTCGGTAACCGGCCCCTTGAAGATGACGTAGCTGCCGGCGGTCAGCTTGGCCTTGACGCCGTCTGCCTGCTTGCGCGCCGCTTCAGGAACCGCGGCACCGTACGGCGAGACCTTGACGATCTCTTCCTTCAGGCCGCCGCGATAGAAGTTCGGGATGGTTTCGCCGGCGGTGAACATCTTGACGAAACGGGGATAGAGCACTTCCCAGTTCCACTCTGCGCCGGTGAGATAGGCCTTCGGCGCGAGCACCGCCTGATTGACATGATAGCCGGTCACCATGGCACCGCGGCGGGCGGCGTTTTCGACCACGGTCTTCGGACCGTCGACGTGGCAAGTGATGACGTCTACGCCCTGGTCGATCAAGCTGTTGGTTGCTTCGGCTTCCTTAACCGGCATCGACCAGTCGCCGGTGAAAATCACCTGCGTGGTGACCTTCGGGTTGGCGAGCTTGGCGCCGAGCGTCCAGGCATTGATGTTGCGCAGCACCTGCGGGATCGGCTTGGCGGCGACGAAACCGAGTTTGCCGGACTTGGTCATGTGGCCGGCGATGACGCCGGCGACGTGCTGCGCCTCGTCGATATAGCCGAAGTAGCTGCCGGCGTTCTTCGGGTCCTTGTCGGTCCACAAGCCGCCGCAATGCTCGAAGCGAAGCTTGGGATACTTCGCCGCCATCTTGAGCACGTGCGGATTGTAATAACCGAACGAGGTCGGAAACAGCAAAGTCGCGCCGTCGAGATTGATCATCGACTCCATGGTCTTTTCCACCGCGTCGGTTTCGGGGACTTTCTCCTCCTCGACCACCTTGATCCCGGCCATCTTCTTCAGCGCGGCGGCGCCGGCCGCGTGTGCTTGGTTGTAGCCATAGTCGTCGCGCGATCCGACGTAGATGAAACCGATTGTCGTGGCGGCGGCGCGGGCGCCGCCGATCGGCAACGCGGCGCCAAGACCAAGTGCGGCTGTTCCTTGCAGAAGGCGGCGACGCGAGATGGTGTCAAAAGTCATCTGGATGCTCCCCTGTAAATACGCGCAGGCGCACGCAGCGCCGCGGGTGGCCCGCCATCAGGACGATGGGCGTTCTCGGCAGAAGCTTTCGCAAGGCGTGTGCCAGCCCGTCAGAAGCCGGCTAGGAGGCTGCAAACCAATGGCGCCGCTGGATTAATTCCACTTTGCCAAGTGGTCAGCCGCAGCCGTTCACGTTCCAGCATCTGATGAAAAATTAGGCACCGTTAAAATAAATGTGCACGTTCAGCGCGACGGCTTTGCGGCGCGGTCCGTCAGCATGCGGCGCACGGCGGCAAAAACATTATCGAATGCCGGACGGCGATAATCCCACTTCGGATCGTCTGACAGCGGCACCATGACCATGGTGGCGTTCGCCTCGAACAGCAGAATTTCACCGCCACGGCTGACGGCAAAATCGATCCCGCAATAATCGAGATCGAGCGTGGCATTGATGCGTTCGAGGGCGGCCATCCCTCGCACGCCGACTACGCCCGCCATGTCGGACAAAAACGACGCGTCATGCGTGCGGTTGTCCGCCGATTCCGCCATGTCGGCGCGAAAATAATGAACCTTCCAATGCCGCGAGATCGCCAGATGCAGCGGATAGATTTTGCGGTCGATGATCATGACGCGGAGCTTGCGGAAAAAACCCTCGCCGTCGCGGGCATCAAGTTCTTCGATCAGGCATAGCTCATCACCGGGGAATTCCGCCGCCGCGGCGAGCGCGCCCGGATTTTCGACCCGGATGAAATGCCGGCCGGTATGGAAACCCGGCGCGCGGACGAGAAAAGGAAATGCAAACCCGTGCGCGGCGGCGATCGCGGCGCCATCCGACCCGGTCAGGGACTGTTTCGGCAGCGTGGCGATGCGCGGAACGATGACGTTGGACAACCCGCGCAGGCGCTCGACGTTGGCGCTGCGTCCGGTTTTCAGCACCGCGCGCGGATGATTGAGAACCGGCCGATCGGTTCGGCCGACGATCGCCTCGGCCGCTTCCAAGCCTTCACGGCACAAATCGGCGTCGCCGATGCTGTTGAAGACGAGATCGTGTGGCGGCAACGCAACCGCCGGATCGGCATACTCGGCGACCAGCGACGTAATCCGGAATCGCCGATTGTCGAGAATCGAGCGCACTGGAATGTTGCCGCCCGCCGCGGAAACGAGCAACAACACCGAAGCCGGATCGCCACCGCCCCGATACGGCAACGCCGTCAAGAAATTATTCGCGAACGCCCTGTCGCGGTGTTTGCGCGCGCCCGCTGCATCGCCGAGCTCGGCAAGGACGTTGCCCAGCCCGCGATGGGCGTGAACGTAGTCGGGATCGATCCGCAGGGCAGCTTCAAAGTGGCCGCGCGCAGCCTCGAATTCGCCGACGGCAAGCAGGAGATTGCCGAGATTGACGCGTCCGCGCGGATTGTCCGGATGATGCCGGACGGCGGCGCCGAACAACGAGCGGGCGGCCGACTTGTATCCGGCGTCGAGAACCAGCGTGCCAAAGTCGTTGAGCGCGCCGAAATCGGTCGGCCGGCGGCGCAGCAATTCGAGATAATCGCGCTTGGCCTCTTCGAATCGACCGTCTTCGCGGAAGAGGCTCGCGCGCTCAAACAGAAATTCGGCAGAATCCGGATTCTGCGCCAGCGCACGCTCCAGCTCGGCCAGACGCAGCTTGCGCGGTGGCGCGCTCGGATGATCGATCACGGCGATCCGCGCTCCAGATGGGTGGCTCAAAACGAATCGGATCGGGCCGATATTAGAGCAAAATTTACCATACGGGCGAATGATGCAGCGGCCCCGACCCACAAAGGCAAACCGCCATCATGAAAGACAACAGACGCGGCGCGTCCGGCATCGTCCTTGGCGACCCGGTCCCGTGGTTCAGCGCCCCGCTGATCGGCGAAGGTTCGTTCTCGCTCTCAGTCGCCGCCGGCCGCTGGATCGTGCTGTCCTTCCTCGGCAACCCGGCACATCCGCGCGCGGAGCAGGAATTGACCGAGCTGTTCCGCTCTGTGGCCCTGTTCCATGAGGACCACATTGCCTTCTACGGTGTGCTCGCGGCGCCGCCCGACGATCCGACGCCGTATTTGAAACGCAGCGGCGTCGCGACGGCGTTTCTCGCCGATTACGACGGCGCCATCAGTCGCGCCTTCGGCGCGGCCGATATGCAACGCACCGTGGTGCTCGATCCGATGTTGCGCGCCGTGGCGGACATCCCTTGGGATTACGCCGACGGCCACGCCGACACCGTCCGCAACGTCCTGCAAAGCCTGCCGGCAGTAGACGATGCCGCCGGCGTTCCTCTCACCGCGCCGGTTCTGGTCCTGCCGCGAGTATTCGACTTTACGCTCTGCGACACGCTGGTCCGTTTCTACGACCAGATCGGCGGCAAGGATTCCGGTTTCCTGTTCGACGTGGAAGGCAAGACCACCAAAGTGGTGGATTATCGGCTCAAACGCCGCAACGACCTCAATGTCGCCCATCCGCAACTGCGCGAGGCGATCCGCGATCAGGTCGTTCGCCGCCTGGCGCCGGCGGTCGAGCGCTTTTTTCAGTTTCGGGCGACACGCATGGATCGATACATCGTGGCCTGTTACGACAGCGCCGTCGGCGGGCATTTCTACCGGCACCGCGACAACATCAATGTCGGCGCCCAGCACCGGCGCTTCGCCGTCTCCATCAACCTCAACAAGGATTTCGAGGGCTGCGACCTGGTGCTGCCTGAGTTCGGCCGCCGAACGTATCGCGCGCCGCACGGCGGCGCGCTGGTGTTCTCCTGCGGCGCGCTGCATCAAGTGACGCCGGTAACGCGCGGGCGGCGCTATGCCTTCCTGGCCTTTTTATACGGCGAGGCCGACGCGGCATTGCGCGAGAGCAACAATGCGCGGATGCATCAATCCGCGGCCCGCTATGCCGTCGAGTCCGATCGGCTGTATGCCGATCCGGCGCCGGTCGGCGAGCGCGCAGCGGTCTAGACTTGATCCGACCAAGTTGACCGCGGATCGTGCGGCAAATCCACCGCGATTGTCCGACCGCCGGTTCGAGCGGCAAAAGCACGGTCGTAACCATTGTGTCCGGACCGCCGCAACTATTCCCTACATTTCGACACAATCCGACACGGTTCCGCCCGTCAAATCGGCTTTGATCCTGCAAGATTTTGGCGCGGGGTCTTTACCATTATGCATGGGCGCTTCGCAGCTGCCGTCGTCTACGTGTCCATTTTCGGTTTGCTCGCGGTTGCCGCGGGACGCCGGGCCGAAGCCGAACCGCCACCGCCGGCGTCGATCACGGTTACCGGCAACCGCCACATTGACGCCGCCGCGATCCGTGCGCACGTCCCGTCCGGCAGCCGCCTCGACGCGGCGTCACGCGATGCCGCATTGAAAAGCCTCTACGCCACCGGACTTTTTTCCGACGTCAAGATCACACGGCAAGCCGACGGCATTCTCATCTCGGTCGTCGAAAACCCGACCATCGATCGGGTGGCGTTCGAAGGCAACAAAAAGATCAAGGACGAAGACCTCAAAAAGGCCGTCCAATCGAAGGTGAATGGACCGCTGTCGCGGGCGATCGTGCACAACGACGCCAATCAGATCGCCGCGGCGTACCGGCAGCGCGGCTATTTCGACGTGAGGATCGATCCGCAGACGATCAAACGACGAAATGGGCGCGCGACCCTCGTCTTCGTCATCAAGGAAGGCGACAGGCTCGCCGTGCGGCAAGTGCAGTTTGCCGGCAACAAGGCGTTCTCGGCCACCAGACTCAAGGGCGCCATCAAGACCGGCGAGAGCAATGCTCTGAGTTTTCTCACCAACAATGACACTTACAACGCCGACGAAATCGACGGCGACGTCGACCATATCCGCCGTTTCTATCTCGACCATGGTTACGCCGACGTGCGGGTGCGCAGTTCGGCGAGCTATCAAGCCGCTACCAAGGACGTCGTTGTCACGTTCGCCATCGAGGAAGGGCCGCAATACCGGTTCGGCCGCGTCGACATCGACTCCAATGTGAAATCCGTCGATCCGGCGCCGCTGCGGGCGGCTTTGCGCACGCGTCCGGGCGACGTCTACAGCACCAGCGCGGTCGAAAAGACGGTCGAGGACGCAACGCTGGCACTGGCCAAAGACGGCCAACCGTTCGCCGCCGTTTCGGTGCGGCGCGACCGCGCCCCGCAATCGCGCCACATCGACGTGACCTACACCGTCGAGCCCGCGAAGCACGTTTACGTGGAGCGCATCGACATCCGCGGCAACAGCAAAACCGCCGACGGCGTCATCCGTCGCGAATTCCAGTTGGTCGAGGGCGATGCCTATAATCGGGCGCTGATCGAACGCAGCGAGCGTCGCCTCAAGCAGCTCGGCTATTTCAAGACCGTCAAAATCAGTGCCGCGCCCGGGTCGGCGCCGGACCGGGTGGTGGTCACCGTTGCCGTCGAGGAACAGAAGACCGGAAACTTCTCCGTCATGGGCGGTTATTCCGCGGCTACCGGCCCCACCGTTACGGTCGGGGTCAGCGAGCGAAATTTTCTGGGAACCGGCGACATCGCGAAGGCGTCGGCGACGTATGGCGAATACACGCGCGGCTTTACCCTCGGGCTGACCGATCCTTACGCCCTCGGCCCGCGCGTTTCGCTCGGCGGCGAGTTGTTCGCCAATGAGAATCTGGCCAGCTCCTATCAGGCGTACAACAGCCTCGTCTACGGCGCACGCATCTCCACCGGCATGCCGCTCAATGAACAGCTTGGCACGAGCTGGACCTATTCAATCTACAATCAAGGCCTGTCGCTCGATCCCGCGCTCGGCACCGCCTCGCTGCCGATTCAACAGGCGGCGGCCGCGGGGCCGCAATGGGTCTCGTCGGTCGGCAACGGGCTCACCTATTCCACCGTCGATAATCCGAGGAATCCGACCGAAGGCGTGCGTATCCAGACGAACAATGAAATCGCCGGGCTGGGCGGCGCCGCCAAATTCGCCCGCAACACCGAGGACGCACGCTACTATCATCCGCT
>JAGXAC010000153.1 GCA_019075925.1 Hyphomicrobiales bacterium
TTCGAGAAACAATTCACCGTCGTCGGCACCTTCAAGTCCGCGCGAGATGATCCTGGCGAGGCGTGTCCGGTCGAGGCCGGCACGGTCGATGAGGGAGGTGGGGGCAGAAGCCATCCGAAACTCCGGGCGTTTCCGTTATTTGATATTACCCTGACACATAGGCTATCGCGGACCGTATTTCTACGGGACCTGCGTCAATGGCAATTTGCCGGCGCCCGTTTGTGCTTATTCCGCCATAACGGTCGGTCTATCCGGACAGCCGTTCGACAGCGGCGCCGCAGCGCCCGAGCTTGTCTTCCAGCCGCTCGAACCCGCGGTCGAGGTGATAGACGCGGTTGACGATAGTCTCGCCCTCGGCGGCAAGCGCCGCAATGACCAGCGAGACCGACGCGCGCAGATCGGTCGCCATCACCGGAGCGCCTTTGAGCCGCTCGACGCCCTCGATGGTGGCGCGCTCGCCGGTCAACTGGATGCGGGCGCCGAGCCGCACCAGTTCCTGTACGTGCATGAACCGGTTCTCGAACACCGTCTCGACGATGTGGGAGGTGCCGTTCGCGCGTGTCATCAGCGCCATCAGTTGCGCTTGCAGATCGGTCGGGAAAGCGGGGAACGGCGCCGTCGTGACCTCGACCGGGTTAAGCGCATTGCCATTACGGGCGATCCGGATGCCTTGATTGGTCGGTGTCACGGTGACGCCGGTCCGCTGCAATACATCGAGGGCGGCCTGCAGTAACTCCGGCCGCGCATTCTGCAGCAGGATATCGCCGCCGGCCATGGCAACCGCCATCGCATAAGTGCCGGTCTCGATGCGATCGGGAAGCACGGCGTGTCGCGCGGCGCCCAGTTTGGCGACGCCTTCAATCACGATCCGCGAAGTTCCGGCGCCGGCAATGCGCGCGCCCATCTTGTTGAGACAGTCGGCGACGTCGGCGATCTCCGGCTCACGCGCGGCATTGTCGATCACGGTGGTGCCGTCGGCGATCGACGCCGCCATGATCGCCGTATGAGTGCCGCCGACCGTCACTTTCGGGAAAACGATCTCGGCGCCCTTGAGCCCGTGCGGAGCGCGCGCCACGACGTAGCCGGCGTCAACGTCAATTTGCGCACCGAGCCGCTCCATCGCCATGATCAAGAGATCGACCGGCCGCGTACCGATGGCGCAGCCGCCCGGCAACGACACCCGCGCTTCGCCCATGCGCGCCACCAACGGCGCCAGCACCCAGAAACTTGCCCGCATCCGCGACACGAGATTGTAGGGGGCGGTGGTGTCGACGATGTTCGCCGCGGAAATGTGCAACGTCTGGCCATGATCGGCGGTTTCGCCGGCGCGCTTGCCGCTAACCATGATGTCAACGCCGTGGTTGCCAAGAATGCGCTCAAGCAGCGCGACATCAGCGAGCCTGGGGACGTTATCGAGGATCAGGGTCTGATCGGTCAGCAGGCTTGCGATCATCAGCGGCAGGGTGGCGTTTTTCGCTCCGGAAATTGGAATTGTGCCATTCAAGCGTCGGCCACCGACAATACGGATACGGTCCATCATAAATCCCCACCGAAGTTCCTAATCGCGGCCCCGATTGCGGCGAAAGTCGGGAGGCTGCGGCTTGCTCCCGGCAGCGGCCGGTGACGTAGCCGCATCTTCGGCCGGAGATTGAGCCCGGCCGCGCGCCTGTGCTTTGCGCTGTTTCAAGTTCTCGCGCAATGCCGCGGAGAGCCGTGCCGTGCGGGCCGCTCGCTTTTCCGCCTTGCCACGTGCGATCACGATCGCGCAATCCTCACGGGAATGGGAGCAGGTGGGGCACGAACACGCCGAGCGATAGCACGCCAAGCCCGACGACGCCGAGCAGGCCGGAAAGCCACGCCAGCGCCATCATGCCGGTGATGACCGCCGCCGAAGCGAGCACAATGCCGACCTGAAACGCCGCCGAGGCAAGCTCATAGTGGTGGTATTTCGCCATCGACAAATCGCGTTCTTCCTCGATTGACTTGGCGCGCTCGGCGAGTTCCTTGCGGCCTTCGCCCGTCTTTGGGTCCGATTCATAACGCGCCGCGGTCTTGCGCCATGTCGCGATCTGTTTTTCGACGGCGGCCTTGGCGGCCGGATCGGTCAAGCCGGCCGCCAGCAGCGCAGTTTGGTCGGCCGCCACATTGAGTACCGTCCGGCGCGTGTCTTTCGCCTGATAGAACGACCAGGTGTCGGTCGACTTGACGTTGGCGTCGATCGCTTCGGTTTGCGCGCTCTTGCCGAGCGTCTCGGAGAAGGACAGGAGCAGCGCGAGTATTGCGATCACCAATGCGATTCTTTTGTCTTCGCGCGATACCTCCTTCGCTATATCGGCCTGTTCCATCTGTTCGTGCGCGTTCGGCATGTGTTGCCCCTCGATCCTACCCCGCTCTCCTTTGTGGGAGAGGGTGGCACGCCAACCGAGCGCAGCGAGGATGTGCGCGCCGGTGAAGGGACTTTGACGAAAGACGCGGTGCGGGTAAACCCCTCACCCAGCTCGGTACTCCGTCCCGCAAGGAAGGGGATTACGCACGGGGATGGGTCGCGCGATAGGCGTCGATCAACCGTTCGGCGTCGACTTCGGTGTAGATTTGCGTCGTCGCCAGCGAAGCGTGACCGAGCAATTCCTGGATCGCGCGCAGGTCGCCGCCGCGAGCGAGGAGATGAGTAGCGAACGAGTGACGGAGCGCATGCGGCGTTGCGGTCTCCGGCAGGCCAAGCGCGCCACGCGCCCGCGCCATCGCCAGTTGCACCACGCGCGCCGACAATGGGCCGCCCTTGATGCCGACGAACAGCGGGTCGTCGGCGGCAACATCATGCGGACACAATGCCAAGTAATCGGCGACAAGCTTTTGCACCTGGGGGATCAGCGGCACCATGCGCTGCTTGCGGCCTTTTCCCGTGACGGTAATGACGTCGCCCGCGTCGACATCGGCGCGCTTGAGCCCAAGTGCTTCGGAGATGCGCAAGCCGCAGCCATAGAGCAACGCCAGCACGGCGGCGTCGCGGGCATGAATCCAGACATCGCGGCCGTCGCCGGCGGCAAGATCCGGATCGACCATGCTTTTGGCGGCGTCGACCGGCAACGGTCGCGGCAGCGTCTTGCCAAGTTTGGGCGTGCGCACCGCGGCGAGCGCTCCGACCTTTCCCTTGCCGCCGCGTTCGAGAAAGCGCGCAAAGCCGCGCATGCCGGCGAGTGTGCGCATCAGCGAACGGCTGCTGATGCCGGTAGCCCGGCGCGCGGCGAGGAAAGCACGCACGTCGCCTGGCGCCAGCTTTGCGAGCTGCGCCATTGACGGCGGATTGCCAAGATACCCGGTGAGAAACGTCAGGAACTGTGTGACATCGCGCCGATAGGCGTCGAGCGTCTTTGCCGAATAACGCCGCTCGGCGCCGAGATGGCGCAGCCAAGCCTCGATTTCGGTCGCGACCTTCGGCGCGATCAGGTTTGACTGGGTCTTTCGAGCCATCCACGCATATCCCGCAGGCGGGTATCCGTTCTTTGCAGCGATTTCAGCACTGGCGCCCCGCACCCGCGGGAATGAGCGGATTGTAGCCTTGCCGCCTTTCCTCTTCCTAAACCCCCCGGAATCGGCAGAGAATCACGGCATGGCGAAACGCGTCGTCGACGTGCTGGTTCCGGTCGCGCTTGACCGGGCCTATTCCTACCGGGTGCCCGAGGCATTGAGCATCGCCGCCGGCGACATCGTTAGCGTGCCGCTTGGCGCCCGCGAGGCGACCGCGGTGGTGTGGGCCGAGAACGTCACGCCCAATCCGCGGCTCGACAACCGGCTCAAGGATGTCGAGGAAAAACTCGAAGTGCCGCCGCTCCGTCCCGAGCTGCGCCACTTCGTCGATTGGGTGGCCAATTACACACTTTCCTCGCGCGGCATGGTGCTGCGTATGTGCCTGCGCATGGGCGAGCATCTCGGTGCCGAGCGCGAGCGTGTCGGCGTGCGGCTTGCCGGTCGCGCCCCGCAGCGCATGACCACGGCGCGTGAGCGCGTGCTGGCACTCATGTGCGACGGCATGGTGCGCGGCAAAAGCGACGCGGCGCGCGAAGCTGGCGTCAGCGCCGGTGTGATCGAAGGCCTCATCGACGAGGGCACGCTCGAAACCTTGGTGCTGCCGGCGGAGCCGGTCGCCGAAACGCCCGATCCGGAATTTGTCCGCACCGATTTCACCGCCGACCAGGCCGCGGCCGCAACCATGCTGAAAGCAACCATCGGCGGGGACTATTCGGTGACGTTGCTCGACGGTGTCACCGGCTCGGGCAAGACTGAAGTTTATTTCGAGGCCGTGGCGGAAGTGATCCGTGCCGGGCGGCAAAGCCTGATCCTGATGCCGGAGATCGCGCTCACCGCGCAGTTCCTCGACCGCTTCGCCGCGCGATTTGGTGTCCGGCCGGCGGAATGGCATTCGGAATTGTCGCCGAGGAAACGCGCGCGGACGTGGCGCGCCGTCGCCGATGGCGAAGTCGCGGTGGTCATCGGCGCGCGCTCGGCGCTGTTTCTGCCTTACGCCGATCTCGGGCTCATTGTCGTCGATGAGGAGCACGATCAGGCCTACAAACAAGACGACGGCGTGCACTATCACGCCCGCGACATGGCGGTGGTGCGCGGCCATATCGCCCGCATCCCGGTGGTGCTGTCCTCGGCGACGCCCTCGATCGAAACCGAAGTCAATGCGCGGCGCGGCCGCTACAAGCGGCTCGCGTTGCCCGAGCGCTTCGGCGGTCAGGCGATGCCGGTCGTCGAGGCGATCGACCTGCGCTATGAGCGGCCGCCGGCCGGCCGCTTCATTGCACCGTCGCTTGCCGGGGCGGTGGCCAACACGATCGAGCGCGGCGAGCAAGCGTTGTTCTTTCTCAACCGCCGCGGCTACGCGCCGCTGACACTGTGCCGGGCCTGCGGCTTTCGCTTTTCCTGCCCGAACTGCGACGCCTGGCTGGTCGATCACCGCTTTCGCAGGCAATTGGTTTGCCATCATTGCGGTTTCGCCATGCCGCATCCGGCCGAGTGCCCGCAGTGCAAGGCGGCGAATTCGTACGTTGCCGTTGGACCGGGCGTCGAGCGCCTGGAGGAGGAGGTCCGCGCGCTGTTTCCGTCGGCGCGCGTGCTGGTGCTGTCATCCGATCTCGTCGCCACCGTCGAACGGTTGCGTGAAGAGCTGGACGACGTTGCGGCCGGCCGCTTCGACATTGTCATCGGTACGCAGTTGGTCGCCAAAGGCCATCACTTTCCGAAGCTCAATCTGGTCGGCATCGTCGATGCCGATCTCGGCTTGAATAACGGCGACCCGCGCGCCGCCGAACGCACCTTTCAGCTGCTGCATCAGGTGGTGGGACGAGCCGGCCGTGACGCCGGCACAGGACTTGGCTTGTTGCAAACCCACCAGCCCGAGCATCCGGTGATCCGGGCCCTGATCGCACAGGATCGCAAGGCATTCTATGACGCCGAGATCGAGGCGCGCGAGCGCGCGGGCTATCCGCCGTTCGGGCGGCTGGCAAGTCTCGTCGTCTCCGGACCCGACAAGAACGACACCGGAGCGTTTGCGCGGGCGCTGGCACGAGCCGCGCCGGCAAGCGACGACGTGCGCGTGCTGGGGCCCGCCGACGCGCCGCTCGCGCTGGTTCGCGGTCGCCACCGCCTGCGCTTGCTGATCAAGGCGCCACGCAACTTCGACCTGTCGGGTTATTTGCGGGAGTGGCTTGCCGAAGCGCCGAAAGCCAAGGGTTCGATCAAGGTCGAAGTCGATGTCGATCCGCAGAGCTTTTTGTAATCGTCATTCCGGAGTCGAGCGAAGCGAGGAACCCGAACTCCATAATCGCTGATTTTACAGGATGAACGCGGCGCAAGTTCTGGCTGTCCTGGTGGTGACGGATTCCGGGTTCGCAGCTTGCAGCTGCGCCCCGGAATGACAGCCAACCGAGTCGATGCGCAGCGCGATTTGTGATTGTCGGCCTCGTGCCCGTCTATCGCTTTTTCTTTTTCGTCTTTTTCTTACCGAAGATCGCGTTCCAGTTTTCCTTATAGGCCGCAGTCACCGGCTTCTGGCCTTCGCCGCGGCTGTAGCCTGACCGCGCCGCGGTTTCGCCGCTGTCGGCTTTTGGCGTGTCTTTCGGCGTGTCCTTGGGCACCTCTTTAGCGGTCGGAGTCTCGACCTTCGCGGCAGCCTCTTTCTTTGGCGTTGCGCCGGCATCGGATTTTTGGGTTTTGCTGGCCATCGTCCTTCCTAAAGCTTTAGCCTGTAGGGCGGGTTAGCGAACTTCAATCGCCGGAGTCAAATCCGCTTTTTCTTTTTCTTTTTCTTGATCGGCGCCGGCGCCGAGGCCGTGTGGTGCTCCATATCCTGCGCCGGGCCGCGCGTGGCCGCCTTGGCGCGGTCGAGGACGAAGCGGGCGTAATCGTCCATATCGCCCTTGAACGCCTTGATCTGGCCGTCGGCGGCGAGCCACAGCCGATCGGTCACCAGCTCGATCAACGAGCGGTCGTGGGTGATGAGAATGACCGCGCCGTCATAGTCGTTGAGCGCGTCGAGGAGCGCGCGACGGCTTTCGATGTCGAGGTGGTTGGTCGGTTCGTCGAGGATCAAGAGATGCGGCGCCGACATTGCCACCAGATTGAGCAAAAGCCGCGCGCGTTCGCCGCCCGAGAGATTGGCGACCGTCGTTTCCTGTTTGTCGAACGACAGACCGAACTGCGCCAGCCGCGAGCGGCGTGAGGATTCGCCATCATCCGGCAGCGCGCGCCGGATGATGTCCAGCGGCGTGTCGTCCGGATCGAGCGCTTCGATTTGATGTTGATGAAACCAGCCGACCTGGATGCGGCTTTCGCGTTTCATGCCGCCGGCTTGTAACGGCAACGCACCGGCGACCATCTTGGCGAAGGTCGATTTCCCGGCGCCGTTGACGCCAAGGAGCCCGATACGGTCGTCGACGTCGAGCCGCAGGTTGAGATTACGGAGCACCGGCGTGCCGTTGTAGCCGACGGCCGCCGCCTCAAGCTGGATCAACGGCGGTGCCAGCGGACGTGCCGGCGAGGGAATGGTGAACGGCGCCACCCGCTGCTCGATCACTTCGGCTATCGGCTCAAGCTTGGCAAGCCGCTTGATACGCGATTGCGCCTGCGCTGCCTTGCTGGCCTTGGCGCGGAACCGGTCGATGAATTTTTGCAAATGCGCGCGTTCGGCGTCCTGCTTGGCCCGTGTCGCCGCCAACAGCCGGGTCTTTTCCCCGCGCCGCTTTTCGAAGTCGTCATAGCCGCCGGTATAAAGATCGAGTTTGCCTTCGTTCAAATGCAAAATGGCGTCGACCGAATTGTTCAGAAGCTCGCGGTCGTGACTGACGATCAGCGCGGTATGCGGATATTTCTTCAGGCGCGCTTCCAGCCAAAGCGCGCCTTCGAGGTCCAGATAGTTGGTCGGCTCGTCGAGCAGCAGCAGGTCGGGCTCGGCGAACAGCGCCGCAGCGAGAGCGACCCGCATCCGCCAGCCGCCGGAGAATTCCGCCATCGGGCGGTCGAGGTCGGCGTTGGAAAAGCCAAGGCCGGTGAGAATTTCGGCCGCTCGGGCGGGGGCACTGTCCGCGCCGATTTCGATCAGCCGCTGGTAGATTTCGGCAAGCTGCTCGGGCGCCGCGGTCTCGAGCTTCGCACTCAACTGGGCGCGCTCGATATCGGCTTCGAGAATGGTGTCGATCAGTGAGACCGGCGTTGCCGGGTGCTCCTGATCGACTGAGCCGATGCGGGCCGCTTTCGGCACGATGATCTCGCCGCCGTCCGGGGTCAGATCGCCCAGGATCAATCGGAATAGCGTCGATTTTCCGACGCCGTTTCGGCCGATCAGGCCAACCTTCGAGCCGACCGGAAGGAGCACGCTCGCGCGATCGAAGAATTTCCGGCCCCAGCCGTTGAAAACCAGATTATCGATCTGAAGCATGTCACGTGCGCCGCTAGTTGATTGTACGGGCGGAAATCGCGGGCGGACAAACTTGGCGCGCGAACGGACTTGTAAGATGGTAAGCCGACGTGGAATGGCAAGCGGCGACGATGCCAGACAGCGTCGGCCGGCATGAATACGGCGGGGCAACTATTGTGTAAACCATGACAGCCGAAATCGTAACAATATTGTTCCTGTTGGCGGTGTTGGTCGTCGCCGCCATCGCGGCACGGCGGCTTAACACCACGCCGTCGATCCTGCTTGTTGTCGCCGGCATCGTGGTTGCCTTCATTCCCGGCCTGCCGCTGATCGCGCTGGCGCCAGACTTGGTGCTGCTGGGCATTTTGCCGCCGCTGATTTATTCAGCGGGAGTCGCCATGAGTTGGCGCGAGTTCCGCTTTAACTTGCGGCCGATCACGCTGCTCGCTTTTGGCGGCGTGATCTTCACCGCCTGCGCGGTCGCAGCGGTCGCGCATTTCTTGCTCGGTATGCCGCTTGCGGTCGGCTTTGTGCTCGGCGCCATCGTGGCTCCAACCGATGCCGTGGCGCCGCTCGCCATCGTCCGCCGTCTCGGTCTGCCGCGCCGTCTCCTGGTGGTCCTCGACGGCGAAGGTCTCGCCAACGACGCGACCGCGCTGATCCTCTATCGCTTCGCGGTTGCTGCCGTCAGCACCGGGCTGTTCTCTCTCGGCCAGGCCGCCGCGACATTCGGGTTGATCGTTGTCGGCGAGATCGCCTTTGGCATCGGGGTTGGGTGGGCGAGCCTGCGGTTGCGCCGTTG
>JAGXAC010000154.1 GCA_019075925.1 Hyphomicrobiales bacterium
CGCCGGTGACCGACGCGCCAAGCCGCGCCAGCGGCTCGCTTAAAATTCCACCGCCGCAGCCGATGTCGAGAATCCGCAGTCCCGCGAGGCTATCAAGCCGCTTCGGATCGCGGCCGAAATGCGCGGCTGCGTGGTCGCGCACATAGGCAAGACGAACCGGATTGAATTTATGTAAAGCGGCCATCGGCCCTTGCGGGTCCCACCATTGGCCGGCAAGACGCGAGAAGCGCGCCACCTCGTCCCGATCCATCGTGCCGGTATCTGTTTGATCGGCGTCCATGCGCCGCACACTAGAGCCTTGCCGTCTACAGGCCAATCACATTCGCGGGCGTCCGCCCATTTTGGCTTACGCAAAGCTACCCGGTTGCAGTCATCCGCCGCTTGGACGAGGATGATCGTTAAAGGGCTTTGCCCCGATAACAATGAGGAGGGAAGCACAATGCGCGGACTCATCTGCGGTTTTGCCGCTTTGACCTTGGGGCTCATCGCCACCGCGGCCGACGCGCAAGACACGGTGAAGATCGGTCTGATCATGTCCTATTCCGGTCAATTCGCGGACGCGGCCGCGCAGATCGACAACGCCATCAAGCTTTACATGAAGCAACACGGCGACACCGTTGCCGGCAAGAAGATCGAGCTCATCCGCAAGGACACTGGCGGAATCGCACCCGACGTCGCCAAGCGGCTGGCGCAAGAACTAATCGTACGCGATCACGCCGATATCATCGCCGGCTTCGTGCTGACCCCCAATGCGCTTGCCGCGGCGGACGTTTCCGCCGAGGCGAAGAAATTCATGGTCGTGATGAATGCCGCCACTTCGATTATCACCACCAAGTCACCGTATCTGGCTCGTACGTCGGTGACGACACCGATGTTGAACGGCACATTGGGCAATTGGGCCGCCAAGCACGGAATCAAGCGAGCCTACACAATGGTGTCCGATTACGGTCCGGGCATCGACGCCGAAAGCGCGTTCCATACCGGCTTCAAGTCGGCAGGTGGCGAGATTGTGGGTTCGGTCCGTTTTCCTGTTGCCAATCCCGACTTCTCCGCCTTCATCCAACGCGCCAAGGATGCCAATCCCGACGCGATCTACATCTGGATTCCCGGTGGCGCGCAACCGGCCGCGGTCGGCAAGGCGCTGGCCGAGCGCGGAATCGACCCATCGAAAGTCAAAGTGCTTGGTCAGGACGCGCTTACGGCGGAAAGCGCCGTCAAGAGCATGGGGGACGCGGCTCTTGGCATCATTACTTGCGCTAATTACGACTTTAATCACCAATCCGCACTCAACCGTGCGTTCGTCGAAGCCTACAACGAAGACTTCAAGCGCAATCCCGATTTCTTCTCGATCGGCGGCTATGACGGCATGCATCTCATCTACGAGACCTTGAAGAAGACCGGCGGCAAGACCGACGGCGACAGCCTGATCGCGGCAGCCAAGGGTATGAGCTGGGAGAGTCCACGCGGACCAATGAGCATCGACCCGGAAACACGTGACGTCATCGAAACGGTTTATATCAATCGCGTCGAACGAGTCGGCGGTCGACTGCTCAACGTCGAACTTGATAAGGTCGAGGCCGTCAAGGACCCGGTTAAGGCACAGATGAAGAAATAGGCACGACGCGCGGGCAATGGCCCAAGTCGAGAAGATCAAATCGCCCAAACCTCAAGACATTTCAAGACAAAACGCCGCGGCGAGCCAATCTCGCGGCGCTTTTCTTGGCCAACGTCGTAGGGCATTCTCGCCCTCAACAAATAAACGGGAGGATTACATGCAGCGTATTTTGCTTGCGGGGCTGTCAGCGCTGGCGATGAGCCTGCTGCCGGCCGTTGGTCATGCCCAGGGAACGGTCAAGATCGGCCTGATCCTGCCGTATTCCGGGCAATTCGCCGACGGCGCGACCCAAATGGACAATGCGATCAAGCTCTACCTCAAGCAGCACGGCGACATGCTCGGCGGCATGAAGGTCGAGATCATCCGCAAAGACACCGGCGGCATCGCTCCACCGGTCGCCAAGCGGCTCGCGCAGGAACTGGTGACGCGCGACAACGTCGATATACTTGCCGGGTTTCTATTGACCCCCAACGCGATGGCCGCCGCCGACGTGTCGGCAGGCGCCAAAAAGTTCATGGTGGTCATGAACGCCGCAACCGCCATCATCACCACCAAATCGCCGTACATGATCCGCACCTCGCTTACCGTGCCGCAACTCACCGAGACACTCGGCACCTGGGCGGCGAAGCAGGGTCTGAAAAAAGCCTACACCATGGTCACCGATTACGGCCCGGGCATCGACGCTGAAGGCGCATTCCAGAAAGGTTTCAAGGACGCCGGCGGCGAGATCATCGGCTCGGTGCGGATGGCGGTGCAGAATCCGGACTTCACCGCTTACGTTCAGCGCGCCAAGGATCTGCACCCGCAGGGCATCTTCACGATGATTCCGGGCGGCGCGCAGCCGGGCGCCTTCGGCAAGGCGCTCGCCGAAGTCGGCATCGACCCGAAAAAGACCCAGGTGATGGGACAATTGGAAATCGCCGACGAGCACGCTCTCGCCAGCATGGGCGACATCTCCGAAGGCATCATCACCGCGGCGCATTACGACTACAACCACAAGTCAAAAATGAACGAGGATTTCGTCAAAGCGTACAACGCCGAGTTCAAGCGCAATCCGGACTTTTTCTCGATCGGCGGCTATGACGGCATGCACGCCATCGACGCTGCTCTGAAAAAGTCGGGTGGCAAGACCGACGGCGAAACGCTGGTCAGCGCCGCGAAGGGAATGAGCTGGGAGAGTCCGCGCGGCCCGATCTCGATCGATCCGGAAACCCGCGACATCATCCAGACCGTCTACATCGACAAGGTGGAGAAGGTCGGCGGACATCTGGTCAACGTGCAAATCGACGCCATTCCGAACGTCAAGGACCCGGTCAAGGCCGCGATGAAGAAATAGTGCGGACTTTGGCGGACTGTCTCACGGAGTTCGCGCCCCGGGCACCCGCCCGTGGCGCGTTCTCACCATCGCGGCTTCGGTCACGTGAGAAAGACCGCCGTTTTCTGCTTCAAAGGCGCGTCCGAGGCGGCAAAAAAGCGGGAATGTCGGGCGACGAAGTCGCCTGACGCGCGAGCCGGAAATGGCTTGGCCGGCCGCACGCCTCTCCGCTAGGTTGCTGCACGTCAATTTAGTCCAGGCCTTCGTCTATGCTTCCTCCCGTCTTCGGCGTCCTGTTCGACGGACTTGCCTATGGCATGTTGCTGTTCCTTCTCTCGGTGGGACAGTCGGTGACGCTCGGGATGATGAATTTCATCAATCTGGCGCATTGCAGCTTCGGCATGCTCGGCGGTTACCTGACCGTCTCGCTCATGTCGCGGTACGGCTGGCCGTTCTTCGCCACCCTGCCCTGCGCATTCATCGTTGCGGCCATCGTCAGCGTCGGATTGGAGCGCACCTTGTTTCGCCGCCTTTATCGGGCGAGCGAGCTCGACCAGGTGCTCCTGACCATAGGCATCGTTTTTATTTCGGTTGCAATTGCAGCATACGTCTTCGGCACCGATCAGCAGCCACTGCAACTGCCGCACTATCTGCGGAGTTCGCTCACATTCATGGGCATCCGCTTTGCGGTGTACCGGCTGATCCTGATCGGGCTGGCGCTGGCCATCACGGTCGCGCTGGTGCTCGGCCTCGACTACACCCGCTTCGGCGCCCGCGTACGTGCCGCGGTCGATAACGAGCGAATGGCGCGCGGGCTCGGTATCGATGTCGACCGCACGTTTGCGATCACCTTCGCCCTCGGCAGCGGGCTGGCCGGCCTCGGTGGCGCGCTCTCCGTCGAAATCGTCGGCCTGGACCCGTCTTTTGCATTCACTTACCTGATTTACGTACTGATCGTCGTTTCCGTCGGCGGGCTCGGCTCGATTTCCGGATCGCTGGCCGCAGCCATTGTCCTCGGCATCAGCGACGTCGCCGGCAAATATTACATCCCGCAACTCGGTGCATTTCTGATTTATCTCGTGATGATCAGTCTCTTGATGTGGCGGCCGCTCGGCCTGCTCGGAAAACGGTGATGGCGCTCGGTGAGGCCTCGATCAGTCCGCGACTTCATCTCGCGGAGCAAACGCGCTGGCGCACGCCCGAGATCCTGTTCTGGTTGGCGACGTTGACGCCGTATTTCCTGTTCCCAAATTACCTGTCGCTGGCGAGCCAGATCGCCATTGCCGCGTTGTTTGCCTTGTCGCTCGACCTGATCCTCGGTTATGCCGGCATTGTTTCGCTGGGACACGCGGCGTTCTTCGGGATTGGCGCATACACCGCGGGACTGCTGTCGAAATACGGCTGGGGCGAGCCGCTGAGCGGCCTCGTTGTCGCCGCCTTCGCCGCCGGCGTCGTGGGCTATGCCACAAGCTTCGTCATCTGCCGATTTCGGCATCTTGCTCTGATCATGCTGACGCTCGGGTTCGGACTGTTGCTGGCGGAACTGGCCAACACATTGGGCTGGATAACTGGCGGCATGGACGGTTTGCAGGGCATCCACACCTGGAAGCTTCTCGGCACGTTCCCGTTCGATTTGTACGGCCGCGCCGCCTATGCCTACGCACTCGTGGTGCTGTTCATCCTTTTCCTGTTCGCACGGCGTCTCATCCATTCGCCGTTCGGCCTGTCGTTGCGTGGCATTCGCGAAAATTTCGTACGCATGCCGGCGATCGGCGCACCGAGCCGTGGACATATCCGCACGATCTACACTATCGCCGCCTGCATCGCCGGCGTGGCCGGCGCGCTACTCGCGCAGACCACCGAAACCGTGTCGCTCGATTCGCTGGGGTTCGAACGCTCGGCCGAGATCGTGGTGATGCTTGTGCTGGGCGGCGCCGGCCGGCTTTACGGCGGGATTGTCGGCGCCACAATCTATGTGGTCGCCCGCGACCAATTTTCCGGCGTTGTGCCGCAATACTGGTATTTCTGGATCGGTATTCTGCTGGTGGCTGTCGTCGTCTTTCTGCCCAATGGCATTGTCGGCGGGCTGACGCAGTTGGCCGCGCGCTGGGGCCGCAAGTGACGGCGCCGGCACTGGCGACGCGCGGACTCGCCAAGGCCTTCGGCTCGCTTGTCGTTGCCAACGATATCGAGATCGAGTTGCCGAAGGGTGTGCGCTATGCGCTGATCGGCCCCAACGGCGCCGGCAAGACGACGCTGATAAACTTGATTACCGGCATGCTACAGCCCGGCGCCGGCCGCATTTTTCTTGACGATACGGACATTACGGCGCTGCCGCCCGAGCAGCGCGTACGCCGCGGCCTGGTGCGCACGTATCAAATCAATTCGCTGTTTCCTCATCTGACCGCGCTGGAATCGGTGACGCTCGCAGTATGCGAGCGGACGCGCGCGGCGCGTATCTGGTGGCGGCAGCTCAACGCCTATCCGCACGAAATCGAGGAAGCCCACGACATTCTCGTCGCATTGAAACTCGGCGCGGTCTGTCATCGGCTGACCCGCGAACTGGCCTATGGTCAGCAGCGGTTGCTTGAGATAGCGCTCGCACTCGCTACACGCCCGAAGGTGCTGCTGCTTGATGAACCGGCGGCGGGCGTCCCACGCGAAGAAAGCCAGGAATTATTCGCCGTGATCGCCGGGCTTTCCAGCGACATCACCGTTCTCTTCATCGAACACGATATGGAGCTGGTGTTTCGTTTCGCCTCGCGCATCATTGTGATGGTCGGCGGACGCGTCTTGATGCAGGGACCGCCGCACGAGATCGCCAACGACCCACAGGTGCGCTCGGTCTATCTCGGCAAGGCACCCTTGGTGCCGCACGGGCCGCGTCATGGTTGAGACGCTGCTCGCGTTCGACGACGTGCGCGCGGGCTATGGTTCCGCCGTGGTGCTCGACGGCGTGTCGTTCACGATCCCGGAACACGGCGGGCTGGCAGTGTTGGGGCGCAACGGCGTCGGCAAATCAACGCTGCTCCTCACAATCATGGGTTATACGCGTGTCGGCCGCGGCCACATCCGTTGGCGCGGCGCCGACGTCACCCGGCAGCCGCCGCATCGGCGCGCCCTTGCTGGCATCGGCTGGGTGGCGCAGGAACGCGAAATTTTCCCTTCGCTTACGGTTGAGGAGAACCTCACCGTGGCCGCCCGCGGCGGCCGCTGGAATCTGTCCTCCATCTATGACCTTTTTCCACGACTGGCAGAACGCCGGCGCAATCACGGCAATCAATTGTCCGGTGGCGAGCAGCAGATGCTGGCGATCGCGCGCGCCCTGATGACAAATCCGGCGCTGCTTTTGCTCGACGAGCCGCTCGAAGGGCTCGCGCCGATCGTGGTTGAGGAATTGACGGATGCGATCCGGCGGATGACGAAGGAAGGCTCCAATGCCTTTGTCCTGGTCGAGCAGCACGCCGATATCGCGTTGTCATTGACCGAGACCGTGCTCGTGCTCGAGCGCGGTCGAATCGTGCACAGCGGCACGTCGGCTGATTTGCTGGCCGATCACGCCGCACTGGATCGCCTCGTCGGTCTTCGGCTGGTGGAGGGGTGAGCGTTAACAGCGCAAGCGACGGCGCGAGGAACCCGCCGCGTTGCGGAAAGTTTTCGCCGTTACGGTAACCGGTCGAGAAAACCCCGGAACGACGCCGGCTTCTGCGTTAGGGTAAACGATGAAACCCTGATGTTTGAATAATTTCTCCTGCTACTTTGCGCGGATGACGGACACGCTTCATCCGCCGCTCAGCGCGCATCTGAACGAACCGAAGATCAGCTCGGAGCGCAATTTCGGTTTGGTCTTCGCCGCCGTTTTCGCGCTGATCAGCGTCACTCCCCTGCTGCACGGACACCCGGCGCGGATTTGGTCGCTGCCGATCGCCGGCGTTTTTCTTGTAACCGCCACGTTTCGGCCGCGACTCCTCGCGCCACTCAATCGGTTTTGGTTCCGGCTCGGAATCGCGCTCGGTAAAATCGTCACCCCGGTGATGATGAGCGTCCTCTTCTTCGTCGTTGTGACGCCGGTAGCCCTTCTCATGCGAATCGCGGGCAAGGATCCGCTGCTGCTCAAACGCGACCCATCGGCAGTGACCTATTGGGTCGAACGTTCACGGCCCTTGCCGCCGGCGGGGTCGTTCAAGGACCAATTCTAGGAGCAACCCCATCATGGCCTTCCTGATCGAGCTTTCGCGTTTCCTCAGCAATCGCAAGAAATATTGGCTGATGCCAGTGGTGATCATGATGGTGGTCCTCGGCGGGTTGGTCGTGCTCAGCCAGGGATCGGTCGTTGCGCCGTTCATCTACACGCTGTTATGATACCACCATGCGTATCCTGGGAATCTCGGCCTTCTATCACGACAGCGCCGCGGCTCTGGTCGTCGACGGCGAAATCGTAGCCGCCGCACAGGAGGAGCGCTTTACCCGCAAGAAGAACGATGCCGGCTTCCCGCGGCATTCGATCGAGTATTGTCTGTCCGAAGCGCGGTGCCCGTTGTCGGAAATCGATCTGGTCGTGTTTTACGAAAAGCCGTTCTTGAAATTTGAACGGCTTTTGGAGACCTATCTCGCTTTCGCACCGCGCGGCTTTCGCTCATTCGCCACCGCCATGCCGCTGTGGCTGAAGGATAAACTTTTTCAGAAAGACATGCTCCGCCGGGCGCTGACCGAAATCGATCCTGAGTTCGATTGGCGATCCAGGCTACGCTTCTCCGAGCATCATTTCAGCCACGCGGCCAGCGCGTTCTTCCCTTCGCCATTCGAAGAAGCCGTAGTCTTGACGCTTGACGGCGTCGGCGAATGGGCCACCACGACCGCCGGCATCGGCCGAGGGAATACGCTCGAAATCAGGAAGGAGATCGGCTTCCCGCACTCCATCGGGCTTTTGTATTCGGCCTTCACCTACTACACCGGATTCAAGGTCAATTCCGGCGAATACAAGGTGATGGGGCTCGCGCCTTACGGCGAGCCGCGCTTCAAGGATCTGATCCTCTCGAATCTCATCGATCTTAAAGCCGACGGTACGTTCCGGCTCGATCAATCATATTTCGATTACTGCACCGGGCTGACCATGACCAACGAGCGCTTTGCCAAGCTTTTTGGCCAGCCGATACGTCGTCCCGACGAGGACCTTCTTACCTCCTTCCATATGGACGTTGCCGCCTCTATCCAAGCCGTCACCGATGAAGTGGTGCTCCGACTGACGCGGACGTTGGTGCGCGAACACGGCATCCGCAACTTGTGTCTCGCCGGCGGCGTCGCGCTCAACTGCGTCGCCAACGGCAAGATCGTTCGCGAGGGAGCCGTCGATCAGATATGGATTCAGCCGGCCGCGGGCGACGCCGGCGGCGCAATCGGCGCCGCGTTGGCCGGCTGGCATCTCGAACTCGGCAAGCCGCGCAACCTCGGTGGGAGCGACGGCATGAAGGGGGCCTATCTCGGGCCGGCCTACACGCAAAGTGAAATCGACCAGCGCCTTTCGGCCTCCGGCGCGGTGTTCGACCGGGTGTCGGATCAGGAGACGATCGACCTCACCGCCCGCGCACTCGCCGACGGCAAGGCCATCGGCTGGTTTCAAGGCCGGATGGAAGTCGGCCCGCGCGCGCTGGGCGCCCGCTCGATCCTCGGCGACCCGCGTTC
>JAGXAC010000155.1 GCA_019075925.1 Hyphomicrobiales bacterium
TTGATGTTCTGGACCCAGATCGGCCTGCAGCACGGCGCCGAGATGGCTGCCCGGTGCGCCACCATCAACTCCAGCCTTTGCCCCACCAACAATCCCGGCGCCATCACCAACTATGCGATGCAACAGGCTTACGGTTTAAGCTTGCCCGACACGACTTTCACCTACAGCACGCAGGCGTGCGGAAATCAGGTGAATGCGAGCTACACGTTCGTGCTTCCCGAAATTCTGAATGTCGGACCGCTCACGCTCACGGCGCAGGCATGCTTCCCCGCCTGACCGGCAAGTATGTAAAAAGGAACCATTGTCCGGGCTCATCAGCACGCCGCCGGAGCGCGCAAGGGAAAAGGGGTCTGATGCTCAGGGTCTGGCCGGTGCCGCAGCTGCTTGAGCACCAAAATCCACGCCGCCAGCGATGCACTTGGCATCCACTTCGCCTGAATCGGCACTCCGGGACAGCATCACGACATTGCCTTCGGGCACGACCTCGCCGAGGTTGCAGTCCGCGTGCTGCGATCGGCGACGAGGGTTATGACGCCGATCGTCTCTGCCAGGAGATTGCCGAAAGCGGGGCCGAAATCGTCATCCCGCCTAAGCGAAATCGCACGATCCAGCGCCCTAGATCACTACAAAGAGAGCAACATCATCGAGCATTCGTCCCTCCGAGTGACGCGCACTGACGATCCTTCGCTAGAAATCAATGATGCCCGGCCGGTCCATAGCGGCCGGCGATCATATGCGCGCCACTTTGGTGCTAAGCGCACAAAGTTCTCAAGAAACACGATCTGTGTCGCTCTGGCCACACCCGGCCACAAAGTTTTTCGTGATGGCAGCTTAGGTGAGACTATCTTTACGTTGGGTCGTTATCGATGGTTATCAAACCTTCTGCTGGGGATTCAAATGCGAAAACTCATTTTGACTACCGCTACCGCCTCGATCTGTCTCACGAGCATGGCACTTGCCGCTGATCTGCCCGCTCGAGCGTACACCAAGGCGCCCGAGATGATGCAAGCCGCCTATGACTGGAGCGGCTTCTACATTGGTATCAATGGCGGCGGCGGTACCGGCGACGTCAACTGGAACCTGCTCGGGGCCGGCGATGAAGGCAGCCACAATCCGAGCGGGGCAACGTTCGGCGGCCAGGTCGGCTACCGCTGGCAGATGGCCTCTTGGGTGTTCGGCCTGGAAGCGCAGGGTAACTGGGCTGATTTCAAGGACGATAATATCAGCCTACAGGGCGCCTGGGACAACCAAACAAGGGTGAACGCGTTCGGGCTGTTTACCGGTCAAATCGGCTATGCGTGGGATCGGACGCTGTTTTACGTCAAGGGTGGCGCTGCGGTTACGGACAACCGCTACCGGGTCTACGATGTCCCGACTTCGGCTCTAATCGACTCTGCAAACGAAACCCGGTGGGGTGCGGCGATCGGAGCTGGCTTCGAATATGCGTTTGCTCCGAACTGGTCGCTGGGATTCGAATACGACCACCTCTTCATGGGCGGCAACGATGTGACGTTTTTCCCCTCCACGGCTGTCGATCATATCCATCAGGACGTCGATCTCTTCACTGCCCGCCTGAACTACAAGTTCGGCGGACCGGTGATGGCCCGTTACTGATCGCATGCCAAACTGATGAGCCCGGCATTGCAGGCTGTGTGGAAACGAGAGGCTCCGGTTATCCGGGGCCCCTTTTTCATTTTTGAGGTCGGGCTAGCCTGATCTTGAGGCTTTGTGAGCCGATGAGATTGATGACCCGCATGATATTGTAGACAAGAACGCTAAGGGCAGTTTCGGTTTTGACGTTTGCAAGACCTCGGGTGAGGAACCTGCCGCCGGCAGTCGTCCGCTTGATCGTTCCTAACGGATGTTCAACGTACATCGGCGCTAGCGCATGAGGTGTGGATCGGCTTCGACGCGTGCATTCATGCTCTTGATGGCCTCCTCGTAAGGGCACCTACGAACGAGGCGGTGCTCGACGGAATGGGTACGGGGCACGCAGACAGAGGTCAGCTTCAAACGGACCCACATCGGAATAAATCATCGAAGCATCTGCCGCAGTCAGGCAGACAATTTCGGAACTGAGAGCTCCGCGGGTAGGGATTGCTTGATTCCGCGCAGCATGGCGGCTGCTCGCGCGGCGATATATTCGATCATCCACCGCTCGAAAGCGTCAGGCGACAGCGCGGGCGCATAAAGATATCCCTGGAGAACGTCGCATCCAAGCGCCGACAGCAGATTGCGCTGCCCCTCGGTTTCAACGCCTTCGGCGACGACGGTCATTTTGAGGCCCTGACCGACGCGAATTACGGCGGTCGCGATGGCCAGTGCACTTGCTTCATTTTCGACGTCCCGCATGAAACCGCGGTCAATTTTTAATTCGCGGATTGGCAAGTTCGCTAATCGGCTGAGGCTTGAATAGCCAGTTCCGAAATCGTCAAGGGATAGGCCAACCCCAAGCCTGCGGATCGCGGTCATCGTCTCGACAGCGGCCGAGCCTTTGTTCATGATCACGCTCTCGGTGATCTCAAGCGTAAGTGCATCCGGTGGAAGACCGTTGGCTGCGATGGTCTCGGACACCAAGCCGGCCAGATTCGCATTTTGAAAATTGATCGGCGACATATTGACCGATACGCGGGGAACGTCGATTCCGGCGCGACGCCAAGCCGCCATTTGCCGACAGGCCTCGCGGATCGCCCACAGCCCGATCTGTTCGATCAATCCGCATTCCTCGGCCACCGGTATGAATTTCGCGGGGGATACGTCTCCAAGGACCGGGTCATGCCAGCGCGCCAACGCTTCGAGACCATAGATGGCGCCGTCGGCCGCCCTGATCTGTGGCTGGTAAAATAATCTGATCGTTTCGTTTGCAATAGCGGTTCGAAGGGCAGCGCCGAGGACTAGCCGCTGCTCTCCGAGCCTATTCATATCGGCGTTGAACATTCGGTGCGTAGAGCGACCCGCCTCTTTGGCGTGGTACATGGCCGCGTCCGCCCGTTGCATCAATACATCGATGTCGGTTGCGTTATCGGGAAAGATGCTGATGCCCATACTGACCGACATCGGAACCAGCCTGCTTCCGAGCTGTAGTGGCGATCCCAAGGCCTTGGTAATGCGCGAAGCGACCAGCGCAGCACCGGCCCCATCGCAATTTGGAAGTGCGATCACGAATTCATCGCCGCCAAGGCGTCCCAGGAGACCGTTCCCCCCAATTTGCACGCGCAAGCGCTGCGCCAATCCGACCAGAAACTCGTCGCCAGCGGCGTGACCAAGTGTATCGTTGACATCCTTGAAGTGATCAAGGTCGAGGAACAGCAGTGCGACGTGCTCCCCCCTTGGACAAGCCTCTATCATTTGACCGATCTGCTGACGCAATAGCACCCGATTGGGCAGACCGGTCAGCGTGTCGTAAAAAGCGAGCCGTGCGATCTGGGACCGGGCCTCCTTTCGCTCAATCGCCAGCGCACAGAGCTGGACGCAGGCATTGACAATGCGTTCATGCCAGCGACTTGGCTCACGAGACTCCCTGAAATAGAAGGCAAAAGTCCCGATTACGCGACCGTCATTGGCCTTGATCGGAGTGGACCAGCAGGCGCGCAGACCGGCATCGAGTGGACGGACCTTATATGGCTGCCAGCGGGGATCGCTATCGATATCCCTTGCTAGTACCTCCCGCCCATAAAATGCCGCCGACCCACAAGACCCCACGTCCGGACCAATAGGGATTCCATCGAGCGAGCGGGAATAGTCTTCGGGCAGGCTAGGGCCGCCCAGCGGATGGATCAGTCCCGTGGCGTCGATGTGTAGCACCGCGCAAACGATATCAGGTGCGAGGACCTCGACGCGTCGGCAAAGCAGGTCCGCGATTTCCGTAAGCGGCAGTTCATGGGCGAGCGCGCCGAGTATGATTTGCTGCAGCGAACGCAACTGCCTGACCTCGCTGATGTCGGTCAGAAGCGCGAATACGTATTTGAGCCGTCCCCGACTATTGTGGATTGCGTTGAACGCAGCCGAGACCCAGATCTCGTCGCCGTTCTTGGCGTAGACGAGGAGTTCCTCCTCGGAGCCGGACTGGCGCCGTGATCTTGCCAGGGCCTTGCGGTCGGTGTGTCTTCCGGCAAGCAACCGGCTTACGCGCTGTCCTTTCGCCTCCGACGGAGAATACCCGAACATCCCAGCGAACGCAGCATTGGTATACACGATTCTTAATCTGCGGTCGGTGACGACGACGGCCCGGTTGGTCCGATCCGCCACCATCGACATTAGCGCCAGCCTCTCGCGTCGGTCGACCTCTGCAGTGATTTCACGAACAAACGCCATGATCTTGACGTCGCCGCCGATCTCCACCCGCGACAGCGACACTACGGCGCTCAATCGGCTGCCGTCCCTGCGCGTGATCTTGATCTCGCGACTGCCATCTGGAGTCACGCCGGCCGGCTGGTCCGCCGATGTCAGGCCGTCCTGATTGCCGCCCAGATCGATCCCCAACGTGGTGGCATCGCGACCGATGATCTCCGCCCGTGCGATCCCCCACATCCGCTCCGCCGCCGCGTTGAAGTGGATTACATCGCCCTTGCCGTCAATGACCACCACTGCATCGTTTGCCTGCTCAAGCGCCGCCAGCAGGAATTCACGGCTCGTATAGGAGGAGAAATCAGCGACAAGCATCGCCATACCCTTAGGGCCTGATTGCTAATTCAAAGGATAGTTAAGCCATCCATATCCTATATGCCGGAGCGAGCGAGCACCGCATTCGGCGACAAATTACGTGGGCAATGTATTGCAAAGGCTTAACTTTAGGCGATTTCGGCAGGCGAAAGCCGTTAATCTTAAGGATATGCTACCTAAGCGAGTGCCGGTTGGACGAACATCGATTTTCGCGAAGACGGAGGCGGGATCATGCAACGGCGTAGATTCAGTCGGGAGTTCAAGGTTGAGGCGGTCATTCGTTCACCGGTCGTAGTCAGATGAGGCGCGGGCAATCTTTCCTATTAGCCCGCTCAAACAATCGGACTCCAATCAGCTATGGAGCCCGAGCCTGCCGAACTACAGAGCTGGTGATGACGTGCCGATTTGCTTGCCTGGACAAGTTCGCGTGCGGTGTGACCTTTCTTGCCGCAGCGCGAGAATTTTTTAGTGTTGCGAGTCTTGGCGCCCGAAGATCGCTGCGAGCTGCCGATCGATATCCTCGCTTTGCTCCCAAGCCCTACGGGCACCTTCGGCGACTTTGACGGAAGCCCCGGGCAGAGCGCCCCCAGAATGTTGTCGGCTGCGGGGCAATGTCATTTTCGTCCCACCAAGGGAATAAATTGGCCAAGCCTACGCTGGCGAGGTCCTATTCTTGAGCTGCGCTGTCCGCCTGCAACTGATAAAACGTCAGGACCATCGCGGCGGCATCGAAGAGGCCCATTCGACGGTCCTCGCTCTGCCAAATTTTGCGACGGAGCGGAACGTACTGTTCGAAAGCCGGCAGGTTTCGCGCGATCGCTTCCACTATCATGTAGCGCGACAGCGGCATCAGGAAACTGAATGCGTCGTTGATTTGGTCCCGCGAGACTTTTTGTGCCGGGATGGCCAACCTATTCGCGAGCCCCTCCACCTCAGTCGTAAGTTTGCGAAGCCGCCTAAAACAGGCTTTGTCTCCGGGGCTCCTGAGTATCAGAAGATCCGGAGCCACCCGCAGGATGGTGCGCTCGACCAATTCAAGGCACCGGACATTCTTGTCCTTCCCGCGCACATCGCTCATTCCCCAATCCACCGGAGCCAAGTGACCTTCAAAGGCAGCGTAGGCAAATCCGCGCGCGTTCAGAAATATGGCCATAACGATGTCGTGCCGCCGGAAAATCATACCCGAGGCTCGGTTATCGGGTTCTCGGCTCGCGCGAGCGCCTCTTTAAGGAGTCGCCGTTTTATAATTGTTTTTTGCGTTGGCCTCGTGGCCTGGAGCCTTATCCCCAGCTCACGAAGCCGTTGGATCACATTCTCCCGGACAGCGTCGTAGAGCGCTGGGTAGATTTCGCGCGCGTCTACTCCAAAGAGAAGTTCGAAAGTAAATCCGAGGGACAACACTTGAGCCGACTCGGCCTGCTCAAGCCGTGAAATTTTTGCTCCGCTTTGATACCCAAGCAGGTACGCAAGTTCTTCTTGCGTGAGACCGCGCTTGCGGCGGTGCAGCCGTAGATAATTAGTCTGGTGTTGGACCATATATCCGTGTCGCCAGCCGACGTAAGGCGATCACGCGGATATGGTCGTCAATCGGCGACCTCGTAACCAGACACGAGATTTTGCCAGCCTAGCATGAGATATCTTCAGGCCGCGTCCATGAAGAACGTGTGATGCTTTGACCTTTCCAGCATTGGCCGGGACTTTGCGGCCGGTGCAAGTCATCCCGTCTGGAGTCTCACTGCCGCTGAACTAACATCCGGGGATATGATCGCGATCAACATTGGGTGGGAATATTTCCTCGGCATCATCGGCATGGTTATCGCCCTGGCCTACTACGCCAACGGCCGGCTGACACGCCTCGAAACAAACTTCGATTGGCTCGCGGCGGGGCTGCGGGACCTCTCAATCAAAATCGAGAACGTCTCCGCGAAGGCTTTCGATGCCGGCTCCCCTATTTCATTGACTGCCACAGGCGAACGGCTCCTGCGGGACAGCGGCCTGAAATCCTACATCGATCGCCGCAGAGACGAGTTATCCGCTCAGCTTCGGTTAAGCGCACCCATTGACCCATACACAGTTCAGGAAATCACCTTCCGCCTCCTGGATCGTATTACCCTCGACGAATCGTTCGCTCGAAACCTCAACAAATTTGCTTTCAGAACGGGCAACAGCACCGCGCTGCTAAGGCGAGTCGCGGCGATCTATCTCCGCGACATAACCATGACGCCTCAATGAGTATGCCCACTTGGATTCGCGAAGATCGCAACAAGAGTGTATCGTTGCACGCAGTTGCCGCTCCGTTACTGTTCTCTGACAACTATGTCGATTGAGGCAACCCGATCATCAGCGCTGCTCACGGTACCTGAAGTAGCCGAATTCCTAAAGGTTTCGGTTCAGAGCGTCCGCCGTCTCCAGCAGCGGCGCAAGATTCCGTTCATCAAGGTAGGGGGATGTGTTCGCTTCACGCGAAACGACATTGATCTCTATCTAGACGGACGACGGGTACCGCCGATCGATTAACAACAATGCATGGGAGTACGAAAACTTCGCAATTCATGGTGGATAGACTTCCAATTCAACCACCGACGGCACCGCAAACGTAGTCCTGAAAACTCACGCGCTGGCGCCCTCGCGTACGAAACATTGATGAAGGGCCGTCTGGCACGCGGCGAGCCGATAGACCGAATTCCACAGGAAATAGATGTCACGTTCGAGCAATTCGCGTGGAATTGGTTCGACGAATATGTCGTTCCAAACAACAAGCGTTCGGAACAATGGACCAAGAGGCGTCTCCTGCGCTCCGCGCTCATCCCCTTCTTCGGAAGGATTGTGATTGTGCAGATCACTGCGCGTCACATTGAACAATACAAAGCTTCGGCACTCAAGGCCGGTCGCTCTAACAAGACGATAAACAACCATCTGACGGTTTTGCGCAAATGCCTTTACACGGCGTATGAGTGGCTGTCGTTGCCGGGCACACCACCGAAAATAACGCGTCTCAAATGCCCACCGACCACCGCAGATTATCTCTCTCCTGATGAGTGTTCGCTGCTGCTCTCAAGCGCACGCGGTACCACGTACGAGATGATCCTGACGGCGTTGCGCACAGGCATGCGCCAGGGCGAGCTAAAAGGGCTTCAGTGGCCATCGATCGACTGGCAGAACCGAAGCATCGCTGTTCAGCATTCCCGATGCGATTTCTCCGGCGAGCTAACCTCGCCCAAGAACAACCGCATACGGCACATCCCGATGGATACCGACGTGTACGAAATGCTCTGGCGTAGAAAACAGTGCACAGGCTACGTGTTTCTGAACGAGCGCGAGAGGCCGTTCGATGAACAGGCCTTGAGGCGTCGCTTAGCGCGCGTGAGGCATAGGGCAGGACTTCGAAAGATCGGCTGGCATACGCTACGGCATACGTTCGCGTCGCATCTGGCCATGCGAGGCGTGCCGATGACAGCGATCCAGACGCTATTGGGTCATTCCTCGATCACTACGACAATGAGGTACGCTCATTTAGCGCCTTCGGCCCTACGAGCAGCTATTGACATGCTCAACCCAAAGGTCGCCATCGGTGCAGATTTTGGGCAACCCGCCGTCAACGGTTTTCGGACCGAACGCGGAATTATCATCAGAGATCAGCCGACGGAGAACTGACGCGAGTAGAGTTGCGCAAAGCCGCCGCCCGACGGCGACTTTGCGTTTCAGATCAGTGGTGCGACTTCGATGAAATGCGCGGCGGACGTGCAAAAAGCCTTAAAATATTGGGTCTTCCGGGAATCGAGTGGGTGATTTTGGGGGATCATAGCGGCGGAAGCATGCAGGTGAGGACCTTGAGGCGGAGATATTCTTGATCGCGCAGGCCGTAGGCTCGGCGCTGGAGGACGCGGATTTTATTGTTGAGCCCCTCGACG
>JAGXAC010000012.1 GCA_019075925.1 Hyphomicrobiales bacterium
CGAAAAATGAAATGCCCAGCACCGTTATCGTCAGTTCGACCGAACCGGGCGCAATCGCTCCCACGGCGAAGATCGAACCGGTAAAAATCGGGCCGACGAAGACCGAGGCCGCAAAAGTGGAAGCCGCCAAAACCGAACTAGCGAAGGCGATGACGGTTCCGCCTCCCGCCCATCCACATGCGCGCGGCTGGATCATCCAGATTGGCGCGTACGACGGCGAAGACGAAGCCAAGCAACACCTGAACGCGGCACAGAGCAAGGCGCCAACCGCGCTTGCCTCGGCTGATCCGTTTACCGAGCGCGTGCAAAAGGGTGACAAAGCTCTCTACCGTGCACGGTTTGCCGGCTTCGACCGGGCGATGGCTGAGGCTGCTTGCAAGCAACTAAAACGCAGCGACATCGCATGCATGGCGGTAAGAAACTAACGAGCAGGACTCTGAAGCCAAGGGTTCTGAGGGAAATTCAGCGATGGCGGTGAAGCAAAACATCCTTGGCTTGGTTGACGCGGGCCGCGAGATACGTCGACCCCCCTTGGTCGGGATGCAATTTCTTCATGAGCGATCGGTGAGCGCGTCCGATCTCGTCGGCGCTCGCGCCGGGCGCAATGCCAAGGACCTGATAAGCTTCCTCTTTCGTCATTTTGCCGCCGGGCGCAGCGTGGTTCCCCACCCCCGCTGCCGCATCGTATTGCGCGTGTTCACGCCAGCGGGGGTCCCGGCGGTCAAGATAAGCCATTAACAATTGGCGGCTGTCGCTATCGATGCCGCCGATCAAGTCGGCCAGCGTCTGGAGATCGAGGGTGTCGAGCGACACGCCTTCGTATTTTCCGGCAAGAATGCGCCCGCGCATCGCCCCGGTATCATGATCGAGCTCCATTTCCAGGAACGCCGAACGCACTCGCGAAGCCTGACCCGGACTTTTCTGCGTGCGCCCGCCAAAGCCAACCGGCCACTGCGATATCCAGCCGAGCAAGCCGAGGCCTACGGCCCCGACCGGGATTGCAACACCGATCTCTCCGCGCAACAGGAGAAATCCGGCGAACAGGAGCGCGCCGGCGCCACCGACAAGGCGCAAAACCTTCGCCGCCTGTTTGGGGTCGGCTTTGGAAAACGCATTGCCGGCCCACAACAGCAAAACAAGAATGACGACGCCGAGAAGAAGTGGCATGGCTACTTCAGCTGTTCGATGAGTCGAATGGCGCCGGACGAGTGCTTTGCTTTCAGATCGACAAGCGCCTTCATGCCGCCTGCGGCATAGGCCGCCGCCGCGCGAAGAAGCTCACCTAGTTCATGTGCAGCTCCCGGAGCAAAGCGGCAATAGGCGCCGCGCGTGAGGCGTGCGACTTCGCGGAACGCCTGTTCGCAAACAGGATCGTAACCCTCCTGAAACATGAAGGCCGGAATGCTGCGCAGCCCAAGTTCGCCGGCGCCGGCACGTAGGTCGTCGAGCGATTCCTCCATGGCATCGCCGACGAACACCAACGCGCCGACATTGGCATCGGCGCTTGCCTGTCGCGCGTGGGCGAGAACCCTGGCGATTTGCGTATGTCCGCCGCGGCAATCAATACGGGCCATCAATTCGCCGAGCCGCTGCGGCTCCGCGATCCAAGGTGAGGCGCGGCATTCCGCAAGGCCACGATAATACACCAGCTGAATGTCGAGGCCCCCGGCAAGAGCCGCTTCTCGAAACATATCGGATTGCAGCACGCACGCCTGATCCCAGGTGGGTTGCCGGCTCATGGTCGCGTCGAGCGCGAATATGAGGCGACCGCGCGGCCCGGCCTTGACCGCGGGGCCGAGCTCGGCGACCCGCGAGAGAAAGGCATCGAGTTCCGCACGCGAGGAGGTCGCGGATACGGGCTGGGACGCGGCGCCGTGCGCCGGCCCAATGCTCGACTTCGGCGCTTGGCTGGACCGATCTTTGCTCATAGCAGACGCCTTTGCGGAGATCGCAAACCCGGCCATAAAGTGGCGTGCTGGCGTAACCGGCGCAATGGCCGGCAAATGCCCGCCACCGCCGCGCCGATAATGCTAGCCAAGCAGATCGTGGGTATCGAGGGGCTTGTCGAGCGACGCAGCCCACTCGGCGCGGGCCACCGCACGGCGCCTGCCGCGATCGTCAATCGGAAGCTTCAGCGCGTCGATCAGGCATTTAACTTCGTCCCGCGCGGTATTATGCGAAAGACTTGCGCGCTGGCCCAACGCACTTTCCTCGATGCTGTCGAGCGCCGTGAGACCGCGCGGAAAGTATTCCCGATAAACCACGCGCTCGGCAAAGCCGTCGATGGTACGGAAACCGAGTTGCCTGGAAAGCGCCTCAACGCCGGCACCGACCAGCCGCTTGTTGCGAGAACCGAGCGTCGAGAGCCGGTTGCGTATGACGATCCAGTCGGTCAGTCCGCCGTCGACAAGCCGGCGCTGCCGGCGCGCCTCGCGAACCATTTCGGCGTAATGGCTTACGCCCGTTAGTTCGAAAGTGGTCGGGTCCACGATTCCAAGCACGTCAAAATCCACAAAACTGTCATTGAGCGGAGTGATCAGCGTGTCGGCCATCGAATGAGCAAGCCGCATGAGGTAGGAATCGGCGCCGGGCGTATCGATGACGACGAAATCGTGCGTCTGCTCCACCGTACTAACGGCCTCGGCAAAGGCGGCGAATTCTTGCGCTTCGATCTCATCAAGCCGCGCGCCGAAGCCGCGCGCAACGCAGAAATGACGCGGATGCTCGAGTTTGATGCCGGCGCGTGCGGCCCAATCGCGCCGATTCTCGACATAATGGGTAAAGCTGCGCTGGCGGGAGTCGAGGTCGATCGTCGCGACGCGCTGGCCGGCCTGGAGCAGCGCGACAGCAACGTGCATCGCCGTAGTCGACTTGCCCGATCCGCCTTTTTCGTTGCCAAGGACAATGACATGTGCCGAGAATGGCTTGCCAACGTCCGCCTGCATTAACATGGCTGCGCGCCCTCAACGTGGCGATCGTTTCTCCAGCTTGCAACAGATAGAATCAAGATACAGCATCGGCCGCGCTAAGTTAATCATTAACCACGCGACACACCGCTAAAACGCGCTCGGTGTGCTTACGCTGCAACGCTATGGCCAAAATTAGGCGGACACCAAAACTTCGACGGCCGCGCGTCGTACAAAACCTGCCGGCGCTGAGCCGCGCACTCGCGTCGTGGCGAATGCGCCGGACGACGATTGCGCTGGTGCCGACCATGGGCGCCTTGCACGCCGGTCATATCGCATTGGTTAAATTCGCCAGCCGACGCGCCGACCGTGTGGTCGTCTCAATCTTTCTTAATCCGACGCAATTCGCGGCCCATGAGGATTTAACAAGTTACCCGCGTACGTTGCGCCAAGATATTTCGTGGCTCGCCGCGGCAAGAACTGATCTGGTGTGGGTACCGTCGGTGGACGTCATGTACCCGGCCGGCTTTGCGACACGCATTGTGCCGGAAGGTTCGGCGACCGCCGGTTTGGAGGACGCCTTTCGGCCGCATTTTTTTTCGGGCGTGGCTACCGTCGTCGCCAAACTTTTCATTCAATGCCGGCCGGACATCGCGATATTTGGGGAAAAGGATTATCAGCAACTGAAGGTCGTTACCCAACTTGCCCGCGACCTCGATTTAAAGACTCGCGTCATAGGCGTGCCGACAATCCGGGAGAAGGATGGGCTCGCGCTTTCCTCGCGCAACGCGTATCTCTCCGCGCAAGAGCGCACCGTCGCGCCTGTCCTGCACCGCGTTCTTAGCGACTGCGCGAAAAGCATCGCTGCAGGCGGGCCAATAAGCGGCATCCTTGAAAACGGCCGCACCGCGATCACGCGGGCGGGCTTCGCGCTCGATTACCTCGAAGCCCGGCACGCCGATACACTCGCGCCGGTCGGCGCGCGCCGCGAGGGACCAATCCGTCTGCTCGTTGCCGCCCGTCTCGGCAAAACGCGGCTGATCGATAACATCGCTGTCTGACGGGCTAAATCGCGCGACCGGCCTGCGTCTTCGCCCAAAGTTGCGAAGCCCACCCTTTAAATCTTGATCCGATCAATCAAGGCGAAACGGATCGGGGTCTAAGATTGTTCGTTGGAGCACGATTTTCTCGAAGGATGGGCATCCCCTTTTCCGATCATGCTCTGAAGTCGTGGGTTCGCTCCGAGCGGGTCACGCGCGTTCAAGGCGGGGAATCTCCGGGCGGACCCCTTCGGCCTTCCCGGAAATCGGCGCTCGCGGCAAACGCGCCTCACCCTTCTCCATAACGAAGTTATGCGTCAGCGAATACCACGGCGGCTTGACGTCTGCGGCAGGCGCGGATTCGGAGTCGTGGCGCACAAAATTGCCCAGCAAATGCCGCGTGACGCCGAATTGAACGTCGCTGTCGATGTATTTGTCGTCGGGTGGGTAGATTTGCGAGATGAGGGTCTTGAATCCGGTCTTGTATGCCAGGAAATGCAAGTGAGCAGGGCGCATGTTGTGTCGGCCTTGGGCGCGCAACAGATCGCCGACGGGCCCATCGATTGGGATGGGATAGCCAGCCGGCTTTACGCTGCGAAAACTAAAATGTCCGCGCGCATCGGTGACGAACTTGCCGCGCAAATTCATGTCGGACTGGGTCGGATCCTGGTTTTCGTAAAATCCTTCCGGCGAGGAATGCCAAACATCAACCTCTACGCCTTTGATCGGCTTGCCATCCACATCGCGATAATAAGCGTCGACAAACAGCGCCGGGCCGGGCGTTGCCGAACGCACGATCGAGGCTCCGCTCGGGGTCAGCGGCGAATTCATCCGCCAAAACGGGCCCAACTGGCTGGCGTCGGTCTCGGTCTGGCCGTGGTCTCCATTGTTAAGAAGGCAAACGAGCGCCGAGAAGCCCAGTGTGCCGGACATCAACACGGCCTCGTTGTGATTTTCATTGGTGTGCTTGCCAATCGCATTGACGTAGGCAGCCGCGGCTTGAAGTTCCTGTTCGGTCAACTTCACCTCGCGCGCAAAATCATGCAGGTGTCGAATAAAGGCGGACATAATCTCGCGAAAACGCGGATTGTCCGCACGCGCAAGTTCGCTCAGCACCGAGGGGGTGACGTCAGCCTGGGTTTCAATAATCATTGAACTCGCTCCCGCGTTCACGCACATGCCGTTTTGGCGGATTGTAGGGAATCGACATTCCCCGCGCCACGTACCGCAGGCGACTACATCAAGCCGAGCTCGCGCAGCTCCCGCCGCATGTTCTCCGGCATGGCCGCCGCACCGGGCGCCGCCCGATCGAGGTCGGCCGGCGCGTCCTTTGCCGCGAGATAACGCCAGCCCTGGAACGCACGAAACGGCCGAGCCGCGACCAGGACCACTTTGCGATCGAGCACAAGGCCGCAACGCCCGACGCCGTCCTTGTCGCGAAACGGCCGCACATCGCGTATGCGTTGGCGACAGGCGATCTCTCCGCGAATGACCCAATAGAGCGAGCCGCCATCGGTGAGTTCGGCGGCACGTTTGGGAACCATGCGGGTGCGATGGATGTGTTCGGGCTTTTCGCCGCGCTTGCGTTTCTCTTTAAGCTTTTGCGCGATCCATCCTTCGAGATCTTGGACCGAATCGGCACCGACGCAAAGCTTGATGAGATGGAGCGGCATACTTGCAGATTAGCCCGCGTCGGCGCGCTTGATTACCGTGATCTGCGCGCCTTCCACAACTTGCTGGCCGGCGGCGACCGTGAGCTCCGCTACGCGGCCGGCGAACGGCGCACGTAATGTATGCTCCATCTTCATCGCTTCAATCACCGCAAGCCGCTGCCCGGCGGTAACCGTCTCTCCCATACTGACGAAAAGTTCCAACACCTTGCCGTGCATCGGTGCCCTGATGACGCCGTCGCCGGCATCGCTTTGGTTTGCGGCAAAGGCGACGTTACGCAACCGGACGCGAGTCTGGCGGCCTCGTCGCAAAACGAAAACCTCGTCCTTGCCGTCGAAGACAGTCGCGTCCGCCGCCGGGAAAGCTCCAGCGACAGCGACTTTCGCTTCACCACCCGCATAGTCAACGATCGCGTCAGCTTTCTCGCCGTCGACGAGCAGCGGGACTGCGATCGAACGCGGGCGGCCAAGTTGAAAACCGTCGCGTGCGTCCCAGGGTGAATCGGGTTCGGCGGATTCCACCGCTGCCGCGTCGTCGTCTCGCGCGAGCAAGCGCTTGAATCCGGCGGCAGCCGCCGCGTAGTCCGGACCGCGCGGTTCGGCACCAAGTGCGGCGAGCTCGCGATCGATGTATCCGGTATCGACCTTTCCATCGCCGAACGCGGGTGCGCGGCAGAGCGCACCAAGGAAAGCCAAATTGCTGCGGACGCCGGCAATCAACGTGCGATCGAGCGCCTCGGTCATCCGGTCGAGCGCGGCGGCGCGACTTGGCGCATGTGTAATGATCTTGGCGATCATCGGATCGTAATACGGGGTGACCTCGCCGCCCGCCTCAACCCCGCTTTCCACCCGGACGCCGGCAGGAAACTCAAGTCCAACAATTTTTCCCGTCGACGGCAGAAAGCCATGCTCGGGGTCCTCGGCATAAACGCGCGCCTCCACGGCGTGACCGTCGAAGTGGACATCATCTTGAGCAAGCGGCAGTTTCTCACCCGCGGCAATGCGGAATTGCCATTCGACGAGATCGAGACCGGTAATCGCTTCGGTTACCGGGTGCTCGACTTGAAGGCGCGTATTCATCTCGATGAACCAGAACGCATCCGAGTGCAGGCCCCCGGTTCCGTCGGCAACAAATTCGACCGTACCGGCACCCACATACCCGACGGCCTTGGCCGCCTCGACCGCGGCGGCGCCCATTTCCTTGCGTAATTTTTCGGTCATGCCGGGCGCCGGCGATTCTTCGATCACCTTTTGGTGCCGGCGTTGCAGCGAACAATCGCGCTCGCCGAGATGAATGGTGTTGCCATATGTGTCGGCGAAGACCTGGATCTCGATGTGCCGCGGCGCGGAGATGTACTTCTCGATCAAAACCCGGCCTGAGCCGAAGGCGGCCGCCACCTCGCGGACGGCGCCTTCGAGTGCCGTTTCGAAGTCGGCGCCACGATCGATGCGGCGTAGCCCGCGACCGCCTCCGCCGGCCGCTGGCTTGATCAATATCGGGTAACCGATCGCATCGGCCTGCTGTTTGAGAAATTTAGGGTCCTGTCGCTCGCCGTGATACCCGGGCACGATCGGGACACCGGCTTTTTCCATCAGAACCTTGGCGCGATCCTTAAGACCCATGGCGCGGATCGCCGACGCCGGCGGTCCGACGAACACCAATCCGGCTTCCACGCAAGCCTCCGCAAAATCACCGCTTTCGGACAGGAAACCATAGCCGGGATGAATGCACGCGGCCCCGACATTCTTGGCGACTTCAAGCAGCCGCCTGGTGTTGAGATAGCTGTCGCGCGGTTCCGCGGAACCAATGAGGTGGGACTCGTCACATAGCCGGCGGTGCAAGGCGTGCGCGTCGGCGGCCGAATAGACCGCGATGGTGCGTATGCCGAGCCGTTTGGCCGTTCGCGCGATCCGACAGGCAATTTCGCCGCGATTGGCAATGAGGACAGACTTGAACATGGTGACAGACTTGCCGACGAACGCGACCGACCTCAACTCACTGCGTGTGTGCCGCGGCGGCGGAAGGTGGATTGAGCTGCATCGGCCCGGCGTTCGCCGAGGCGGCGGCCGGCCGCGCGCTAGGCGCGGGTGGCACAGGCTCGGGCCATATTGGCTCAGTTGTTGAACTGGCTGGGGCCGCGCCACTGGATTGTTTACGCGAATGATGCGCGACAGCCGATTGCGGATTGGCGTTTGCGGCTGCCGCAACGCCGGGAGAAGCCGGCTTTGTCGGCTCTGGATTCATGATGCTCACCGCCGGTATCGACGCCGCGCTGGGGAAATCGGCATTGACCAGCTTGTGTGCGCTCGCGGCACTCGATTGAGCTCGCGGATAGGACGATTGGACGCCTTCGGCGGCACCATCCGACGTTGCCGCCCAAACCGGGAGGTAATGCTCGAGATAGCGGTCAAGCGTGCTTGCGCTCAGGTTGTTGCGCACGCGGCTGGTATCGCGAAGAACGCCCAGCGGTTTGCAGTTTTGGCTGGTACAGTCGTCGCGGACCGCAAGAACGTGAGCCAGAAAGCCGAAACGATCGGTTTCGAGCGAACGTCGCAGCGACGCAATGAGGTCGTCGATGTCGACACCACCGCGCTTTGCATAAGTTGTCATGCTTGATAGCAGACTAAGCCGCGCAGCGACATAGGAAGACGCCGACGCCACGCTGGCAGGGGTAGCGAACAGCGCCTTCTCGCACGCCATTTCCACCTTCTCGCCCGCCACCTCATCAAGGCAGGCGAGCGGAGACCCGGGCGCAAGTGCTTTGGCGCTGAGTTCCTCGACCCGCAACTCAAATGCGCGGCGTTCGGCACTGCGATTGCCCAAATCCGCCCGACCGAGAAATGCCCAAACTATGAGTGCGCCGAGAGCCGCCGGCGCGAGAACGAGAAAAGCCTGCAAGCTTCGGCTCGCGGGAGCCGAGATCCGCCACAACAGCGAAAAGGCGAGGAATGTCATAAGCGCTGCAGCTGACCCGGCGGCCGTCCAAAGCCGCAGCGCAGAAGTTCCCAACTCGGAATCAAAACCGAGCATCAAACCTAACCCTGTTAGGGACGTTAAATATTTCCCGCGAAAGTATGAACCAGAGGACGCGCCGATACCAGTCCGTGAAAACTTCCGGTCAACCGAGGGAAAAATTCAGCGGTCAATGCTCGACTTCGAGCTGGCTTTCTTTGGCAACCCGCTCAAAGGCCTCGCCGGGATTCTTGATCCGGTATTGATAGTCGTCGCCGTCCGACGGCAACAGTTTGACGACTTTGTAGTATCCGCTGGCGCCAGGCCGGCTGATCGGACTCGACGTATAAAGAACCGTCTGACCGACGCGATACTTATGCGCGTGCAGCATCGCATTGTGCAAAGTGACTTGCGCAACCGACACCGACGCAATCACAGCGCGGCTCAGCTCCGGCTCGCTCGAAACTTGCCGCGACGCAGATTTCCGTACGCTTACATTGCGGCTCGCTTTTTCAGGCCGCTTTTTCACTGAACGCTTATTCATGGAACTCACTATATAGGCTATCGGCTCTCTCAGGGGAGAAATATAGCGTTGCAGAATCGCTTTTGCGATGCCCAATTTCGGTAGATGATTAAGACGAAAAACAAATTATGTTCAGATACTTACTGGAAATTGTTTTAGCGGTATCGCATCGGCCGTTTTTCAGCTTTGGCGCCGCCAGCCGCCCTTCTCGTCGGCCTGCCAGTACGTCACCTCAAACCCCGCCGATTTGGCCTCACTCCATCGGGCGCGGGCAACCTCAACTGCATCGGGATCGTCACCGTTAAAAAGCACCACCACACGCTGGTAGGTGGCGACATTTTCCGGGATCGCCGCGCTTTCGACAAGAAAGCGGACCACCGCACCATTTGGGTTATCGTCGTTCGACGTGAGCACGATCGGCTGACGGGCGGCCTCAGCGTCGCGCAAGGTTCCGTGCGGCAGGAACGAATCATCGCGCCACGTCCACAAGTGGGCATCGATCGCTTCGACGCGCTCGTCGGAGGACGCCTGCACCACCGCGCGCCACCCGCGCTCAAGCGATTTCTGCAATAGCGCCGGCAACACCTGCTCCGGCGTCTGACCCTTCAAATGATAGAATAGGACTTCGGTCATGAACGGGCTTGGCTCAGGATGCGCAGGCGACGGCACACGCAATCGAAAATACTACGCAATAACGGCGGCTAACGCTCGTAATAATCCGCCACCAATTGATCAAGCAGCCGCACGCCCCAGCCGGAGCTCCAGCTCTTGTTGATGTCGGTTTGCGGCGAACCTAACGCGGTGCCCGCAATGTCGAGGTGCGCCCACGGGGTTTTGCCGACAAAGCGTTGCAGAAATTGCGCGGCAGTGATCGAGCCCGCCCAGCGCCCGGCGCTGTTCTTCATATCGGCGAATTTCGAGTCGATCATCTTGTCGTATTCCGGGCCGAGCGGCATCGGCCAGACTCGCTCCCTCGTTGCCTTTCCGGCTTTCTCCAATCGCTCGACCAGCTTGTCATCGTTGGAAAACAGGCCCGCATATTCCTGCCCGAGCGCAACCATGATGGCGCCGGTCAACGTCGCCAGATTGATCATGAATTTCGGTTTGAACCGGTGGTTGACGTAGTGCAGAACATCGGCGAGCACGAGTCTGCCCTCGGCGTCGGTATTGATCACCTCGATCGTCTGCCCGGACATGCTGGTTACAATATCGCCCGGTCTTTGCGCCCGGCCGCCGGGCATATTTTCCACCAGCCCGATCGCGCCAACGGCGTTCACTCGCGCCTTGCGCGCGGCGAGCGTGTGCATAAGGCCAACAACGCAGGCGGCACCGGCCATGTCGCCTTTCATGTCCTCCATCCCAGCCGCCGGCTTGATCGAAATGCCGCCGGTGTCGAAACAGACGCCCTTGCCAACAAACGCAACAGGATTGGCGCCGCGTTTACCGCCGTTCCAGCGCATGATGACAAGCTTCGATTCATGCCCGGAACCCTGCCCCACGCCGAGCAGCGCCCCCATCCCGAGCTTGCGCATCGCGGTTATGTCGAGCACCTCCACCGCCACGCCTAGCTTTCGCAATCCCGAAGCGCGCCTGGCGAATTCGGCCGGATAGAGCACGTTCGCCGGCTCGTTGACGAGATCGCGCGCCATCACGACGCCGTCAGCAATGCTTTCTACACGGCGCCATGCGCGTTCCGCCGCCGCTGGATTGGGGCACGCGAAATTGAGTTCGACTTTTTCGGCTCGCTCGTCACCCTCTTTGCGCTTGGTCTTGTAGCGATCGAACCGGTAAGCGCGCAGGCGCGCGCCAAGCGCCATTTGGGCGATCTGCTCGGCCTTGAGCGAGCCACTGGCGAATTCTGCCAGTACGGTCACCTCACCCGCGGTTGCCGGTACGCCGCCCATAACGACGCCACCAAGCCGCGCGAGGTCATGATCCCGCAGGTCACGTTCCTTTCCCGTGCCGATCACCACCAGCCTGGGCGTAGCGAGCGTCGGAGGAGCGATGACGGTAAGGGCCGTGGCGATTTTTCCGGTAAAGCGGTCGGCGGCAGCAGCCCGGCGCGGCAGATCTCCAATCGGGGCCAGCGCCTTTTGCGTGGCCGGCCCGAATTTTAAGGCCTCATTACAGAACGTAACAAGAACTCCGCGGACACGATTGAGCGGGGTAAAGCCGATCTTGAGACGGTCGGTCATGGTCCGGGTCCTTGCTGGGCTGGGCGGCGTTTTCGACCCGACTTATGGACCGGACTGGGCGAGCCTGCAAAGCGCCACAGGGCAAAATTGGCGGCTCGCGGACGGATGCAAAGCATTAACCCTTTGCTTTGCAAGTTCAAAGGCTTTGCCTTGGCGAGGCCATTTTGTGAACGCATGGAATTAATGATGTTTCGGGGGAGTCCGGCCGGGCGGCCAAACCGCCTTTTGGGGGGCCGGGGCGGTCGTGGGCCCGCCAGTGGGGAAGTTCAGTCCGATGGGGTCGATCGGCCGCTACATGTTTCGCACCACCATGGGTGCGTTCCTGATCATCTGCATCAGCCTGACCATCGTGATGTGGTTCACGCAGGCGATCCGCGAATTCGACCTGATCACCAGCCAGCGGCAAACTGTTTTCGTATTCATCGGCATCACCAGCCTGCTTATTCCGCTGCTGGTGATGATGATCGCGCCGATATCGCTGGTGCTCGCGATAGCGCACATCCTCAACAAACTGAGCGCGGATTCCGAAATTATCGTGATGAACGCCGCCGGAGTCTCGCCCTGGCGGCTCGCAAGCCCCTTCATCGCCAGCGCATTGGTCGTTTCGGCGCTGGTTGCCCTGATTGCGGCGTATCTTTCGCCGCTCAGCCTACGGGAGTTGCGCGACTGGGCCACCGAGGTTCGCGCCGACATTCTCACCAACATCGTTCAGCCGGGCCGCTTCGCCACGATCGGCGGCAATCTCACTTTCCACATCGCCGACCGGCGGCCTAACGGATTGCTGCTCGGCATTTTTCTTGATGATCGTCGCGATCCGAAAGAACACGCCACTTATCTCGCCGAGCAAGGCGAGATCGTGAAGAACAATACCGGTTCTTTTCTGGTGCTGGAGAAGGGTAGCGTGCAACGCCTGGAGGCGGGCCAGCGCGATCCGCGGATTGTGACGTTCGACCGGTACGCCTTCGATCTCTCGAAATTTACCACCGGCCCACAAAGCGTCGTCTACAACGTGCGCGAAAAATATATCTGGGAGTTGATGTGGCCGCCGGCTAACGACGCAACCTACGCCGCGCAGGCGGGGGAATATCGCTCGGAATTGCACGATCGCTTTGCTACGCCGCTTTATCCCCTGGCGTTCGTCATCCTCGCATATGCCTTTCTCGGTCCACCACAAACCACGCGGCAAAGCCGGACGCTGGCGCTATTCGGCCTTGTCGGGGTGGTGTCGGTGCTGCGGTTGATCGGATTCCTTAGCGTCATCGTCGGCGTGCATTATCCACACGTCATCGCCGCACAATACGTCGCGCTCGTCGGATCGATAGCCGCCGGCAGTTGGCAGATCTCGCGCGGTCAGGCGATCGAACCGGCAGCAGCGCTATCGAAATTCGCCAGTGCAATCACCGAACGTCTTGCCAGAGCGACGGCGAGTTGAGGAGCGCGCCGATGATCGCCGGTACACTGCCTCGCTACTTCGGATTTCGCTTTCTCAAATCCGTCGTTGGCACGTTTTTCGGCGTGGTCGCGCTCGCCGCGATGATCGATTACGTCGAGTTGCTGCGGCGCAGTTCCGATTGGCCGAACGCCACGGCGCTGGTTCTCGCCGAAATTTCGATTTTTCGCGTTCCGCAGCTCTCCGAGCGCATCATGCCGTTTGCGGTTCTGGTTGGCGCCATGTCTTGTTATCTCACGTTATCGCGCCGGCTTGAGCTCGTGGTCGCACGGGCGGCCGGCGTCTCCGCATGGCAATTTGTGGCGCCTTCGATGGTCGGCGCCTTTCTTTTCGGCGTTGTGGCGACGACGCTCTACAATCCAGTCGCCGCGGTGTTGCACGAGCGTTCCAAGCGGCTCGAATCCGAAATGATGGGAGAGCTTCCTGCTTCGGCTTCCCAAGGAAGCGCGGGCGGCTTCTGGGTGCGTCAACGAAATACTGACGGTGCGGCGATCATCAATGCAAAATCCAGCCGCGAGCAGGGTTCACGCCTTGGCAACGTCAGCGTTTTCACGTTCGACAACGCCGGTCGCTTCCTGGAACGCATCGAGGCCAAAAGCGCAACCCTCGACCATGGCTATTGGCGATTTGACGACGCGCGTGTTTATGCGACCGGCAATCCGCCGATCGCCCAGGACACCTACCGGCTCGCCACCAACCTGACGCTCGAGCAGGTCCGGGAAAGCTTTGCTACACCTGAAACGGTCCCATTCTGGCAGCTACCTTCATACATCGAGCTGGCTGACCGCGCCGGCTTGGTCGCCGCCGGGTACCGTCTGCAATACCAACAGTTGCTGGCACGGCCTTTTCTGCTCACCGCCATGGTTTTGCTGGCCGCTTCAGTCAGCTTGCGTTTCTTCCGCTTCGGCGGCGTTCAGAAAATGGTGCTGGGCGGCATCTCGGCCGGCTTCCTGCTGTTCATACTTTCGAAATTCACCGAGGACATGAGCAAATCCGAACTCATGTCCCCGGTCATGGCGGCGTGGATTCCGGTAATGGTCGGCGGTCTCACCGGCTTCGTCGTGCTGTTGCACCAGGAGGACGGTTAGTGGCGCGCCCGTTCCGTCCTGCTGGTCCCAGCCGTCGTGGTCTTGTTCGAGTAAGCGTCGCGTTATTGGCGGCCCTGCTCGCTTTTGCCGCGCATTCGACTTTTTTTTCGGACCCGTCTGCGGCGCAGGCGGCGGGCAATCTATTGCACTTCCCCCCGCGTCCTCCGACACCGAGGCCGCCGGCGCCACCTCCATCTGATGCGCCGATGCTCCTGCAGGCCACCGAGATCAGATACGACTACACCAACAACACGGTCGCCGCCGTCGGCAACGTACAAATCTATTTTCGCGGCTCGACCGTCGAGGCCGATGAAGTAGTTTACGATCAAAAAAACAAGCGGCTGCAAGCGCGCGGCAACGTCCGTTTGACCGAGCCGGACGGGAAGATCACCTACGGGCAACTCATCGATTTGACAGACGATTATCGCGACGGCTTCGTCGATTCACTCCGGCTGGAAACCGCCGACGACGCCCGCTTTGCCGCGACGCGCGCCGACCGCGTCAAGGGCACCTACACGGTCATGCAGAATGGCGTCTACACCGCTTGCGAGCCTTGCAGGGACGATCCAAAAAAGCCGCCGCTGTGGCAAATCGAGGCGGCTCGGATCATCCACGACAGCGGCGAAAAGATGATTTATTTCGAAGACGCGCGTGTCGAATTTTTCGGCTTGCCGATGATGTATTTCCCGTTCATGTCGCAGCCCGATCCTTCGGTCACGCGCAAGAGCGGCTTTTTGTTTCCAAATATCGTGTTCAACACGCCCTATGGGGCTGGCATTCAAATTCCATATTTCTGGGCGCTGGCGCCGAATTACGATTTGACGACACAGTTGATGGCAACGACGAGGCAGGGCCCACTGCTGGACGGGAACTGGCGCCAACGCTTGGCGGACGGCTCGTTTTCGGTCAAAGCCGCCGGTATTTTTCAGCTAGACCCTGGTTACTTCGCCAGCCGCGACGGCCCCGGCAGTCCGACCGCCAATGTGTTTCGCGGCGCGGTTCAAACCGCAGGCCAGTTCGCCATCACTGACAAGTGGGTGTGGGGATGGACCGGACTGCTGATGACCGACAATCAGTTCCTCTACGATTATCAGCTCGGAGATTTTTTAAGCTCGTTCGATCCTTTTCATACCGGCGTCGCTACGGAAGGCGTTTCGCAGCTTTACCTGACCGGCACCGGGGATCGCAGTTATTTCGACATTCGGTCGATCTACTACTACGGCCTCTCCGGGCAAGATAAACAAAACGAGATTCCGATCATCCATCCGGTTCTCGACTATTCAAACGTATTGCCGCAGTCGCTGATGGGCGGCGAGACGAGCTACAAATTCAACCTGACCAGCCTGACCAGGCAGCAGGCGGAGTTTGACGCCATCAATAATAATGCTGCCGTCAACAATCTCTGCGCGTCGTCAAACCCCGCCGTGGTCAATGCCAACAATTGCCTGATGCGGGGTGTTCCGGGAACTTATACGCGCGCTTCCGGCGAGGTCGACTGGCGACGCACGTTCGTCACCGACACCGGACAAATGATTACGCCGTTCTTCGGCGTGCGCGGTGATGTTGCGCAGCTTGCGCTGATGAACGATCCAGGCGTCTCGAACTTCATCAATCCGGGCGACCAGGAAGTCGGCCGCGCCATGCCGGACGTCGGCGTCGAATACCACTACCCGTTCGTCGACGTGGAATCGTGGGGAACACAAACGATCGAACCGATCGCGCAACTGGTCCTGCGCCCGAACGAAACGCAGATCGGCAAATTTCCGAACGAAGACGCACAAAGTGTCGTCTTCAGCGACAGCAACCTCTTCTCGATCGACAAGTTCTCCGGCTGGGACCGTGTCGAAGGCGGCGGCCGACTTAATGCCGGCGTGCAATACACGGCGCAAGTAAACCAGGCGGGATACTTCAATGCGTTATTCGGGCAGTCCTATCAGCTCTACGGCTTGAATTCCTACGCAGCCATCGATCCGACGAATACCGGACTGCAAAGCGGCTTAGATAAGACCCTTTCGGATTACGTGGGCCGTATCATGTATCAGCCCAATCAGATTTTTTCATTCACCGCCCGCGGACGATTCGACGAAGCGACGTTTACGCCGGAACGGCTTGAATTCGAAACGAGGGCGAATTTCGATCGCTGGACGTTGCAGCTCATGTACGGCGATTACGCCGACCAGCCCGCCATCGGATTCCTTAACACGCGTTCGGAGATTCTTGCCGGCGCCTCGGTGAAAGTCACGCAAAACTGGGTTCTTCTCGGTTCGGCGCGCTACGATCTCATTGGCCACGAATTTGACCAGACCCGCATCGGTGTCGGCTACACCGATGACTGCTTCCTGTTGGCCGTGAATTTCGTCACCTCCTACATCTATACCGGCACAAGCCCGACATTGAACGAGGGCGTTATGCTGCAGTTGAGCCTGCGCACCCTCGGACCCAATACGCTGGCTCCAATCTCGTCTGTGTTCTAAATTTAGCCATGGCGATATTGTCCAACGTCATGATGAACCGGGGAGTTCGCAGGGCTGGACGGCTGTGACGAAGAAGGAGCAAGGAGTGACTTCGCAAATACAGACCCGCACAGGCTGGCGGGCTTTTGCAGCGGTCCTGTTCGCAGTTGCCGTTATGTTCATCGCTCCTGGAGGACGCGCATCTGCGCAGACGGTGGTCGTTTTCGTCAACGGTCAACCGATCACCGCGCTCGACATCGAGCATCGTGCCAAGTTCCTGTTTCTAAGCTCACGAAAGCAGCCAACCCGGAAGGAGGCGCTCGATAGCCTTATCGATGAAATCCTGGAGATCACAGAAGCCAAGCGCTACAGCATCGACGTTCCGGATCGGGACGTGGACGCTTCTTATGCCCAGGTCGCCACCCGGATGGGTGTAAATGTCCAGAAGCTGGACCAAATTCTGGAAAACAACGGCGCAAGTCCCGACACACTAAAACGGCGGCTACGGGCCCAGATCGCATGGTCCAATCTCGTCCGCGGTCGTTTCAAAGCGAGTCTTGAAATCAACGATAAAGACATCGAAAGCCAACTTCAGTTGCACAAGACCGACCAGAAGAAGGACGTCGGCTATGAGTACATCATGCGGCCCGTCGTATTGATCGTGCCGCGAGGCTCGCCCGATGCCGTTTACGACGCCCGCAAGCGCGACGCCGAAGCACTGCGCAGTCGTTTTCTGAATTGTAATGACGGCGTAGCCTTTGCGCGTGCGTTGCCGGACGTCGCAGTACGCGATCAGGTATCGAAATTCTCAGCCGACCTCGCCCAGCAGCTGCGCGACATCCTGGATAACACCGCGATCGGCCACCTGACGCCACCGGAACAGACGGCGGAGGGATTTCAGATGTTCGCCGTTTGCGCCAAGAAAGAGACGAAATCCGATACGCCCGAGATGCACGAAATTCGCGACCAAATGCTGCAGCAAAGATTTGGCGCGCAGGCAAAGCGGTATTTGGAAAATTTGCGGCGGCAGGCGATGATCGAATACAAGATGCCGGAAGGCAAATAAACGACAGAAACAAAACCCGTGCAGCCATTGGCATTGACGCTGGGCGAGCCCGCCGGGATCGGCCCTGACCTTGCTCTCGCCGTCTGGTCGCGACGGGCCGAGCTGAAAATTCCGCCATTTTATCTGGTCGCCGATCCTGACTTTGTCCGGCGACGAGCCAGCCGTCTTGGTCTTGCCGTACCCATTGCGGCCGTTGTGCCGGCGGCCGCCATCGCGTCTTTTTCGTCCGCGCTGCCGGTGGTTGCGCTCGATATTGAAATCAGTGCCGAGCCCGGGCGCCCGGACGGATCGAGTGCACCGGCGGCCATCGGTTCAATTCGGCGCGCAGTTGCCGACGTCATCGCCGGCCACGCGGCCGCAATCGTTACCAACCCGGTCGCGAAGAACATCCTTTACCGTTCGGGATTCGCAGAGCCCGGTCACACCGAATTCCTGGCGACGCTGGTGCAAGAAGCCACCCAAAAGACCTTGCGACCGGTGATGATGTTATGGTCGCCGGAACTCGCCGTCGTGCCGGTCACTATTCACCTGCCGCTCAGAGAGATTTTTCAGCATCTCACGGTCGAGCTCGTGGCCGAAACCGGACGCATTGTGGCGCGTGACCTCGCGGCGCGATTTCGGATTTCCCACCCGCGTCTCGTCGTGGCGGGGCTCAACCCGCACGCCGGCGAGAACGGCTCCCTCGGCGATGAAGACCGCACGATCGTCGCCCCGGCGGTTGCGCGGCTCGTCGCCGAAGGCATTAACGCGAGAGGGCCGCTACCGGCCGATACGCTGTTCAGCAATAAAGCCCGCCAGACGTATGACGTAGCGCTATGCATGTATCACGATCAAGCGTTGATTCCGATCAAGACGCTTGCGTTCGATCACGCGGTCAACGTTACACTTGGCCTGCCCTTTGTCAGAACCTCCCCGGATCACGGAACTGCTTTCGACATTGCCGGTACCGGCACCGCCGATCCTACGAGCCTGATTGCAGCGCTGCGTCTGGCGGAGCGACTGGCCATGGCGGACCTCATGGCACCGCTCACAACGTGAGCGCGACAGCCGACGGCCTGCCGCCGTTGCGCGACGTTATTCGCCGCCACGGTCTCGTTGCCAAAAAATCCCTCGGACAAAATTTTCTGCTCGATCTCAACTTGGCCGCGCGTATCGCCCGCGCGGCGGATTTGCAGCCGCAGGCAACGGTGCTGGAAATCGGCCCCGGGCCCGGCGGACTGACGCGCGCGTTGCTGGCGTCGGGCGCCGGTCGCGTAATCGCAGTCGAACGCGATGAGCGAGCAATTGCGGCCTTGGGCGAGGTCGCCGAGCGCTATCCCGATCGCCTTGAGGTCGTCGAGGCGGATGCGCTTACCTTCGACCCGCTTCGTCTTCTTGATCGAAAGCCGGTGCAGATCGTCGCCAATCTGCCCTACAATATCGCAACGGCCCTGCTGATCTCCTGGGTTACCGTCGAGCCATGGCCGCCGTGGTACGAGAGCGCCACCCTGATGTTTCAACGCGAAGTCGCCGAGCGCATCGTTGCCAAGCCGGGTTCAAAAATCTACGGGCGCCTCTCGGTACTGGCGCAATGGCGTTGTGAAGCCCGCATCCTTTTCGACGTCAATCCAGCGGCGTTCGTACCTTCGCCGAAGGTCACGTCCTCGCTGGTGCGGTTACTGCCGCGGCCGGCACCGGCGAGTTGCAATCGCGCTCTGCTCGAAACCGTGACCCAGGCCGCGTTTGGCCAACGGCGAAAGATGCTGCGTCAAAGCCTGCGATCGCTCGGTGGCGATACCGCAGCGCTTCTCGCTGCGGCCGGCCTGACCCCCACCGCGCGGGCCGAAGACATCCCGGTCGCGGGCTTTGTGTCGCTGGCGCAAGCCCTCGCCGAGCAACGCAGCCTGGGGCATGATGTTCGCAGCTGATGCAATGGAGAACGCCGCGATGAATCAAATGCGCCGCCAGTCGCTCGTCGCGTATGGACAAGCCCTCCAAGAGACGGTCATCGATCCGCCGCAACCGCAAGGCCACGAAGTCCTTGTCCGCATCGAGCGCTGTGGCGTTTGTCATTCCGACCTGCATTTGCAGGACGGCTATTTCTCCCTGGGCGGGGACAAAAAGCTCGACGTCAGTTCCGGCCGCACATTGCCGTTCACGCTTGGCCACGAGATTGCCGGCGTTGTCGAAACCACCGGCCCCGAAGCCGATGCTGCCGCGGTCGGGCGTCGCGTCGCGGTCTATCCCTGGATCGGCTGCGGCACATGCAAAAGCTGTATCGGCGGCGAGGAGAATTTGTGCTCGAACCATCGTCACCTCGGCATTGCGGTGGACGGCGGATTTGCGACGCATGTCCTGGTACCGCATTCGCGCTATCTGCTCGATTTCGCCCCGCTCGCCCCGGATTTCGCCGGTCCATTGATGTGTTCCGGACTGACGGCCTATGGCGCGCTTAAGCGCCACGCCAACCGGCCGGAGCGCGGCCCGCTGTTGCTGATCGGACTCGGCGGCGTCGGCATGATGGGTCTTGCGATCGCACGTGCGCTGTTCCGAACGCCACCGATCGTCGCCGACATCGATGCCGACAAACGGCAGGCCGCCCTCGCCGCCGGCGCCGCGCAAGCCTACGATCCGTCCGATCCGCAGGCCCGCAAAGCCATCATGTCGGCGATCGGAGGCCTGCTGGCGGTCTGCGATTTTGTCGGCTCGGACAAGTCCCTGCAATTCGCGTCCGGCCTGTTGGCGCGCGGCGGCAAAATCGTCGTCACCGGACTGCTCGGCGGCAATTTTTCGATCGCCGCGGCCATGTTCGGGATCAAGGCGATGACCATCGAGGGCACATTGACGGGCACGCTCGACGAAGCGCGCGAGCTTCTCGACCTCGTGCGCGGCAAAAACATCGCCCCGATCCCGACCCGCGGGCGGCCGTTGAACGAAGCGCAAGGCGCGCTTGACGATTTGCGCGCCGGTCGCGTCGTCGGCCGGACCGTGTTGTCAATCTAGGCCGCAACACTTACAGCTTCGCCTGCAAAGCCCGCACAAAGCCCGACAGTCCAACTTGGCGTTCGCGCTTGAGCCGCTCCGCTTCGAGAATGGCGCGCACTTCGGCAAACGCCGCGACTTTGTCGCGATTGACGATGACATAGTCGTATTCCGGCCAGTGACTCATCTCACCTGAGGCTTTGGCCATGCGCGAACGGATGATGGCTCCGCTGTCTTGCGCCCGGCGTTTGAGGCGCCGCTCCAACTCCGGGACGGTCGGCGGCAGGACAAAGACGCTGACAAGGTCATCACGTGCCTTTTCGCGAAGCTGTTGCGTCCCCTGCCAATCGATATCGAATAAGACGTCGCGACCGGCGCGCAGCGCCTTCTCCACCGGACGGCGCGGCGTGCCGTAGCAATTCCCGAAAACTTCCGCCCATTCCAGCAACTCGCCGGCTTTCACCATCCGTTGAAAGTGCGCAAGCGTGATGAAATGGTAATCGTGTCCATCAACCTCGCGGCGACGCTTCGGGCGCGTCGTCACGGATACCGAAAGTTCGACACTTCGATCGGCCCTGAGCAACATGCGGGAGAGCGTGGTCTTGCCGGCACCCGAGGGCGACGACAACACGAGCATGAGGCCGCGCCGTGCGATCCGATTGTTTTTTTTGCCGGCGCGTCTCATGCTTATTCCACGTTCTGGACCTGCTCGCGGAACTGCTCCACCGTGGCCTTGAGTTCGAGTCCGATGTTCGTCAGTTCTATGTCGCCTGCCTTGGCACACAGCGTATTCGCTTCGCGATTGAGTTCTTGCGCCAGAAAGTCGAGCCGGCGGCCAATCGGACCGCCCTGTCCGATCAGCGCCCGCGCTTGCGCCACATGCGCTGCCAGACGATCCAACTCCTCCCGCACATCGGCCTTGGTGGCGATCAGAATGGCTTCCTGATGCAGCCGGTCGGGGTCGAAGCGCTCGGACTGCGCCAGCAAGCTTGAAACCTGTTCCGCGAGCCGGGCTCGGATCGCTTCCGGGCGCCGCCCCGGCGCATGTTCAGCCTTCTGGGCAAGTCCGACGATCTCACCCAGGCGTGCTTTCAACACGTCGCCCAGCGCCGCCCCTTCACGCCGACGCATCTCGGTCAGTGCGTCGAGTGCCTCGACAAAGCCGGCGACTACAGCCGCCGCCGCGGCCGTCTTTTCCTCTTCGCTCTCTTCGGTGTTGCCGATTTCCATGACTCCTTTGAGCGCCAGCAGGCCGTCGAGCGACGGCGGTGAAGCGTCGACGCGCTGCGCCAGCTCGCGCACGGTCGCGAGTACGGCATCCAGAACGGCGGTGTTAACCCGCACAACCGGAACGGAGGCGGCATGTTCGACGCTCAGGCCCGCCTGAATCGATCCGCGGGCAAAGCGTTCGGCAGCCGCAGCACGGGTCGCCGGCTCGATCGCGTCCCATCCCGGCGGAAGGCGAAGGCGCAGATCAAGGCCTTTGCCATTGACCGACTTGATTTCCCAGGCCCAAGCGTAGGGACCGCTGACGCCGTGGCAGCGAGCAAATCCCGTCATGCTCGACAACGCCATGGCTAGCGATCCGGAGCGTGAATTACGAAAAATTCGAGCCGAACTTAGCGGCGGCTTTCCCCGGTCACAAGGGCGATCGCGCCGCTTTCCCTGTTCGTTTGATCGCTAGTGCGTAGCCGGTTGCCGTATCGCCGGAGTTTGGGATTTGTGCGGCGGGGCCCGATGCGGCGGTTGAGCCTGTGCGGACGCAGCTGGAGCCGATTGCGGCGGAGACGAGACCATTTGAGCGTTGGGCGCAGCCTGATCTTTCTGATCGACTTCCGTCGCGCGCAACCGCGCAACGTTTTTTTGATGCTGTTCGTACGTCTCCGCGAAAGCATGTCCGCCGGTGCCGTCGGCCACGAAATACAACTCGCGGGTCCGTGCCGGATTGGCGGCCGCCTCGAGCGAAGCGCGCCCCGGATTGGCGATCGGCCCCGGCGGCAAGCCGTCGATCTGATAGGTATTGTAAGGCGTAGGCTGATCGATTTCGCTTTTCATGATCGGCCGCCCGAGCATGCCTTTGCCGCCCACCAGCCCGTAGATGATCGTCGGGTCCGACTGCAATCGCATCTTTTGTTTCAGCCGATTCACGAAGACGGCAGCAACGCGGCTTCGCTCCTCCGGCTTGGCGGTCTCCTTCTCGACCAGAGACGCGAGAGTCACCAATTGCTCGGGCGTCTTGATCGGCAAATCCGGAGAATGACGATCCCAGATCTCCTTAAGCGTGCGCTGCTGCGCCTGCTGCATACGTTGGATCATTTGCTCGCGGGTCGTGCCACGCGTGAAATTGTAAGTGTCGGGCAACAGCGTGCCTTCGCGCGGAATCTCCTTGATGTTCCCTGTCAGAACGTCGTCGTCGAGAAGCCGGGCTACGATCTGCTCCGAAGTCAATCCTTCGGGAATAGTGATCTGATGCGCCACCACGCGGCCCTCGACAATTGTCGCGACAACGTCGCGCACGCTGGCGTGCGCCTTGAACTGATACTCGCCGGCCTTAAGGCCCTCGCGAGCCTTGAGTACCAGCACGCCGCCGACAAACACCCACGGCTGGTCGATCACCCCGTCGCGCATCAACACGTCGGCAATGTCGCGAATTCCCACCCCACGCGGGATGTTGACGACACGGTCTTCAGGAAGCGGCCCAGGCGCATCGAAGCGATGCTTGCCGACTGCAAGCGCAATTCCGGTCACGATGGCCACCAGCACAATAAGGCTGATGATTGCGTTGCCGACCACGACGAAAGGATTGCGCGCGCTCCTGGACCGTCGGGTCGGTATTTCGACGGTGTCCGGCTCGATGGCGGTCCGCGGGCTTCGAGGCGTCAGCGGTTTGGAATTTTTTGCGGGCACCGATCCGGTGCCGATTCCATTCACCGACCGCTCGGAAATAGGCGGATACGGTTGGCCGCTGCCGGAAACGGCTCGTCCGGGGTCACGCGAATTCGGTACCGACGAGCGCGCTGCCGGACGTTCGGAAGCGCTCTTGGACGGCGAGCCGCTCGCTCCGGCGACCGCCGGCCTTGAGCCGGCCGGCGCGGCCCGAGCGGAGGGCTGAGGCGCGCCGACGGCACCCGCCGGCGCAGGGGATGCTGGCGTTGCCGGGCGATTACCACCGCCGGGTGGTGGATCGGGCTTTGTCACCACCGTTTTTCTCTCGTTACACTCGGCATGATCGGTGAAGGCGGCTCCGTGCATCGCAGGCGAGTGCGGAGCAAATATGGCGAGACCGTGAATAGCGGCACTAGTCTGGCATCCGGCGGAATACGAGCGAGGCATTCGTCCCGCCGAAACCAAATGAATTCGACAACGCCACTCGCACCGGACGTTCGCGCGGTTTGTGCGGCACGAGATCGAGCGCAGTCGCTACGGACGGATTATCCAGATTGAGCGTTGCCGGCACCACCTGATCGCGAATTGCAAGCAGGCAGAAAATCGCTTCGACCGCGCCCGCGGCGCCGAGAAGATGGCCGATCGATGACTTTGTCGACGACATGCTGACGTTGGTTGCCGCATTTCCAATCAACCGCTCGACAGCCTTCAATTCGATCTCGTCGCCCACCGGGGTCGAGGTACCGTGCGCGTTTATGTAGTCGAGTTCGGCGGCCGAGACATTGGCGCGGCGCATTGCAGCCTGCATGCAGCGAAACGCGCCGTCACCGTCTTCGGACGGACTGGTTATGTGGTAGGCGTCCCCGGACAGCCCGTAACCGACGAGTTCGCCGTAGATTCGGGCGCCGCGGCGCCTGGCGTGCTCGTATTCTTCCAGCACGATCGCGCCGGCGCCCTCACCCATGACAAATCCGTCGCGATCGCGATCATACGGACGCGAGGCTCGTTCCGGAGTCTCATTGAAGCCCGTCGACAGCGCGCGTGAGGCGCAAAATCCTGCAAAGGAAATCCGGCTCAAAGGCGATTCCGCACCGCCGGCGACCATAACGTCAGCATCGCCGAGCGCGATCAGCCTGCCGGCGTCGCCGATTGCGTGCGCACCCGTCGAACAGGCAGTGACAACGGCGTGATTTGGCCCTTTGAGCGAATGCGCGATTGAAACGTAGCCCGATGCCAGATTAATGATCCGGCCGGTGATGAAGAACGGTGACACGCGGCGTGGGCCGCGTTCGTTCAATACCAGCGCCGTCTGCGCAATGCCTTCGATGCCGCCGATCCCGGAACCGATCAGAACGCCCGACGCGACCTGATCGTCGTAAGTACTGGGATGCCAATCGGCGTCGTCGAGCGCCTGTGTCGCCGCCGCCATCGCGAAAAGAATAAAGTCGTCGACCTTCCTCTGCTCCTTGGGCTCCATCCATTGATCGGCGTTGAAGGTACCGTTGGAGCCGTCACCGCGAGGGATCGGACCGCCAATTTTGCTTGGCAGATCGGAAACGTCGAATTTGTCGATGCCACGAATGCCGCTTTTGCCGGCAAGCAACCGTTCCCACGTCAGGTCCAGCCCGCAGGCAAGCGGCGTCACCATTCCGAGACCAGTGACGACCACACGCCTCATCAACAACGCCCCCAGTGAACGTCCAGGCAGATGCCCTGTCTGTAAAATCCGCCGCCCGGCAATCCTACGAGCACAACGCGGTCAGAAAGCCGCGTGCGAACGCGTCAGCGAACGCTGCAGCGCAATAGCGTCGACAATCAGCTCTTGGCGTTCTTTTCGAGGAACTTGATGGCGTCGCCGACGGTGAGAATGGTTTCGGCGGAGTCGTCCGGAATTTCGCAACCAAATTCCTCCTCGAAGGCCATGACGAGTTCGACCGTATCGAGGCTGTCGGCACCGAGGTCGTCGATGAAACTGGCGTTTTCAGTTACCTTGTCGGGCTCGACGCCGAGATGCTCCACGACGATCTTCTTCACCCGCTCGCCAATATCGCTCATCGTTTCCAACCTCTTCTTTCAACGCGACCTGATCAATTACGTTAGGGCCCCGTCGCGGGCGACGGCCGCGGGTGGATAACGATCGGAGACGGATGCTGTTTCCGCACTCCTGCTTTCCGCCCCCTGCCAAGCTCCCGGTCCGGTTACCACACTTCAATAGCGTTGACCAGCGCGGGCGCGCGGCATCCGCACGCCGCCTAGCGCCTTCAAATCATGGCCATTCCACCGTTGACGTGCAACGTCTGACCGGTGACGTAGCCGGCCTCATTCGCAGCCAGAAAAGCGACCGCGGCGGCCACCTCATCGACGGTGCCCGCGCGATTTGCCGGTATCCTCGCCAGGATGCTTTCCCGCTGCTTGGCATTGAGCTTTTCAGTCATCGGTGTGACGACAAATCCCGGCGCTACGCAATTGGCGGTGACGCCGCGCTTGGCATATTCCTGCGCAATGGATTTGATCATGCCGGTGATCCCGGCTTTCGCGGCGACGTAGTTTGCCTGACCGGGATTTCCCGTCGCACCGACCACCGACGTGATGGCGACGATGCGACCGAAACGCCGGCGCATCATGCCACGGACGGCGGTGCGCGCGAGGCGAAAGGTGGCCGAGAGATTAATCGCGATCACCTGATCCCAATCCTCGTCGCGCAGCTGCACAAAAAGATTGTCGCGGGTTACCCCGGCATTGGCGACCAGGATGTCGAGCTGCCCCATTGCCTGTTCGGCGCTGGGCACCAACGCTTCCGTGGCGGCGGTATCGGCGAGATTGCACGGCAGCACGTGTACGCGGACATCAAGGCTGGCGGCCAGCTCATCGAGGGCTTCGCGCCGTGTGCCGGAGATGGCGACCGTCGCCCCCTGCGCATGCAGGGTGCGGGCGATGGCGCCACCGATGGGACCGCTGGCGCCCGTGATCAATGCCGTCTTGCCGGTAAGATCAAACATAGCGTCCTCGCAAGGTGAACGATTAAACCACAGCCGTCTTGTATCGGGCGATGTCGTCAGGCGTGCCGATCGAGTAAGCACTGGCGGTTTCCACAATACGCTTGATCAGACCGGTAAGAACTTTGCCAGCGCCGACCTCGTAAAACACCGTCACACCCGATTTCGCCATGTAAAGAGCGGACTCGCGCCAGCGCACGGTGCTCGTTACCTGGGTGACCAGCGAGCGGACGATGGCGCCGGGGTCGCTGATCGGTTCGGCGAGCACATTTGCAACCAACGGCACGCTTGGCGGTTTGAGCGAAACCTCGGCAAGTGCCTGCGCCATGGCGTCGGCCGCCGGCTGCATCAGGGCGCAATGAAACGGCGCGGACACCGGTAAAAGCATTGCGCGCTTGACGCCGCGGGCCTTGGCGATTTCGACGGCGCGTTCGACGGCCGCCTTTGCCCCGGACAAGACCACTTGTCCGCCACCGTTGTCGTTGGCGGCTGCACAAACGCCGACGGACGCGGCTTCAGCGGCAATCGATTTCGCCGCGTCGAGCTCGACGCCGATGAGCGCGGCCATGGCGCCGGCTCCGACCGGCACCGCCTTTTGCATGGCGCGGCCGCGGATACGCAGAAGCCGCGCCGCATCGGCGATAGTCAGGGATCCGGCGGCAGCGAGCGCGGAATATTCGCCTAATGAGTGCCCCGCGACGAAAGCGGCATCGCGACCGAGAGCGACGCCCGCTTCGTCTTCAAGCACGCGCATGGCAGCGAGCGAAACCGCCATCAGCGCCGGCTGGGCGTTTTCCGTTAACGTGAGCGTTTCCGCGGGGCCGTCCCACATGATTTGGCTGAGATTTTCGCCAAGCGCGGCGTCGACTTCCTCGAACACCCGGCGCGCCGGCGCGAAAGCTTCGCCAAGCGCCTTGCCCATGCCCACGGCCTGACTGCCCTGGCCGGGAAAAACGAAAGCCACTGTCATCTCATGCCCCTGGGAAGGGGCGAAAGATACCGCGGTATCCATCCTGTCAAGGTAAGAAAGCGACAACCGTAAGTCGGTAACCTTGGCGAACCTCGGACAGCACGTCCGGGCAACCGCCGCCAATCGATGTTGCCAAGTGATTTTTCAGGTCGCTTTTCACCGGTTAGCAAAGCCGATCTCGATCGCGCACGAGAAGACCCGGCGTTCCGGCACAGGCTTTTGCAGCAAAGCCTGGATGTCCTGCTCCGCAATCTCCAACGTCAAAATGCCCGCCCGGATCGCGCTGACACCGTTCAGATGCGGGAAGGCGTGACCCTCGCCGTCCGGCTGGCGGAACTCATTCAGGGCCGTTCCGGCGGGCCATCCGGCACCACCTGATCGACCTTGCCTTTCCCGCCGGCCCGCGTATAAGGCCTGCTTTCCGCTCGACCCCGGCCGGGGGCTGAACGGACGGCCGCGCAGAATAGAGATATCAACGCGGTAGGGCCAAATGGTCCGGCGTCCCGTGTTCCCGCCTTCAGAGCATTCGAGCCTTTCCCGAAGGGTTCGAGGGGCTTGGCGCCGAGAGCGAGCGAAGCTGGAAGGAAGGGCATTTATGTCGCTCTACGAGCACGTCTATCTGGCGCGCCAGGATGCTAGCGCGCAGCAGGTGGAAGAATTGACCGCGCACTTGAAGGGCGTGGTCGAGGGAATGGGTGGAACCGTCGCCAAGACCGAGTATTGGGGCGTGAAGTCGCTGTCCTACCGGTTGCGCAAGAACCGCAAAGCACATTTCACCCTGATGAACCTCAGCGCGCCCGCCGCGGCGATCAACGAGATCGAACGGCTCGAACGGCTCAATGAAGATGTGCTTCGCTATCTGACCATCAAGGTCGAAGAGCACGAAGAAGGTCCTTCGGCAATGATGCGCCGAGCCGAGCGGGACCGCGATCGCGATGAGCGTCGCGGCGAGCGAGGCGACCGCGGCGACAGGTTCGATCGTGGTGACCGCGGCGACAGGTTCGATCGCGGCGACCGGCCACGTGATCGCGACCGGCGGCCGAGCGAGGGCTCCGACCAGCCCGAAGCTAGGGAGGAATAATCGATGGCAATGTCACCGCAATCGGGCGGAGCGCGGCGGCCGTTCTTTCGCCGCCGCAAGAGTTGTCCGTTTACCGGCGCCAATGCGCCCAAGATCGACTACAAGGACGTCAAGCTGCTGCAACGCTTTGTTTCCGAGCGCGGCAAAATCGTTCCGAGCCGCATCACGGCGGTTTCGGCGAAGAAACAACGCGAGCTCGCCCAAGCGATCAAGCGCGCGCGTTTTCTCGGGTTGCTGCCCTACGTGATCCGCTGAGCAGGGAGACGCCGCGATGGAAGTGATCTTGCTCGAACGTATCGCGCGACTTGGTCAAATGGGCCAGGTGGTGCGGGTCAAGGACGGCTTCGCGCGCAATTTCCTGCTGCCGCGCGGCAAGGCGCTACGCGCGACGGCTGAGAATCGCACCCGCTTTGAAACCATGAAAGGCGAACTGGAGGCGCGTTCGTCCGCCCTCAAAGGAGAAGCCAGCCAGGTCGCCGACAAGCTTAACGGCAAAAGCTTCGTCGTTCTCCGCCAAGCCTCGGAATCCGGTCAGTTGTTCGGGTCGGTGTCGCCGCGCGACATTGCCGGCATTCTTGCGACTGCGGGGTTTGCGCTCAGCCGCAATCAGATCGCCCTCAATACGCCGATCAAAACGATCGGCCGGCACGACGTGTCGATCGCGCTGCATCCGGAGATCGAATCCTCGATCATCCTGATCGTCGCGCGCAACGACGAAGAAGCGGCACGCATTGAACGCGGCGAGGACGTCACGCAACTGCGCCAAGAGCAGACACCGGAAGAAGCCGCAGTTACCGCGGCGGAAGCATATTTCGATCCGGAAGCCGCCGCATCGATCGAGGCCCGCGAGAGCACCGAGGCGCCCGAAACGCCGGCGCCTGCTGGCGACGGAAACTAACCGCAAGCGGTCCGTCTTCAGTCGGGAATATTGTCGCGTGGGACCGGCGCACCTTCGCCCGATTCACCGGATGCGGCATTGGTTGGCGCTGTCTCGCCTGCCGGAGCCGGCGCGGGCGCGGGCTCTAGCGTCGGCGCAGGAGTCGCAGCAGCAGGCTCCATCGGAGCTGGCGCGGCGTGCTCGACGGCCGGCTCAGACACCGGTGTCGACTGGCCTTTCATCTCTTTGCGGCCGTTTCGCTTGGTGGTTGCCGACCGCAGAGGCTCAGTGGGTTCCGGCGTAGCTATGTTCGGCTGCTCACTTGTAGCGGCGTCGTTTTTCGGCCTTGCCGCCTCGTGCGTCTCCCGCCGTGGCTTCGTATTGGCCGGCTTGCCGTTCTCCGTTCTGGCCGCGCGCCTTGGCGCCGGTCGGCTTGGCTTGGCCTCCTCGGTCGAAACACCGGCGCGTTCCGCTTTCGGCTTTTGCCCGCGACTTTGTGGCGCGGCACCAATCGGCGATCCCCCGCTTCCACCAAGCACGTAGGCCGCCAGCGCGGCCGCCTGGTCACGATTGGTGGTGTAATGTTCGTCCAGGAAATCGACCAGTGCCGAACTGCTCTTATGGGAAAGCCCGTGCGCGGCCTTGTGACACTCTGCGCAGGCACTGGCGAAGATTTGGGACGCCGATTTGCCCTGATCGAGGTTGGTCTGGGCGTGCCCCAACCCCGGCGCCAAAGTCCCGAGCAAGCCAATTATCGGCGCAAAATAGCGGATCACCCTCAAACTCCCTGAATCGCAGCAGCCGGAGCTTTCCTTACCCCAAAACCAGCCGGAAGTGGCGCCTTTTGCGCCTCCGGTGGGATGGGCAGTCTCTGCGCGTTGCTGGTCAACGAGGATTTTGTTTTAATAACGGCAGACGCAATATTAGCCCTTACGGATCGACCGCGTGGTCGATTTTTGCCGCTCGTTGACGTGCGTGGAGACGGCCTTGGACAAGTTACTTTCGATTTTCCTTCAACGCTTCATCCGCCACGGTTCCCTCGTCGTAACGACCGCCGGCGGCAGCCGATACACGTTCGGCGACGGGACCGGTCCGGCACTTGCCGTGCGCTTTACCACCCCGAGCGCCCAGCGCGCGGTGCTGTTCAATCCCGAACTGAGGTTGGGCGAAGCCTATATGGACGGCACGTTCGTGATTGATCAGGGCTCGATCGCCGATGTGATGGCATTGCTGCTGCGGCAAGAGCGGATCGGTCCCCCGCGCTGGGCGCTGCCGCAGCGGGCGGCACGCTATCTGTTCCGCCGCCTCCAGCAATTCAACCTGCGCTCCCGGTCGCGCCGGAACGTTGCGCATCACTACGATCTGGACGGCCGCCTCTATCGGCTTTTCCTCGATTCCGACCAGCAATATAGCTGCGCGTATTTCGAGAACGCAGATCAATCTCTCGACGACGCTCAGTTGGCCAAGCGGCGCCATCTGGCGGCAAAGCTTCTGGTCCAGCCCGGCAATGAGGTGCTGGATATCGGATGCGGCTGGGGCGGGCTTGCGCTTTATCTTGCCGAGGTCGCCGGCGCTCACCTTACCGGCATCACCTTGTCCAAGGAACAACACACCCGCGCCCAGCAGCGCGCTATCGAACGCGGCAGGACGCAGGACGCGGTTTTCCGCCTCGAGGACTATCGCGATGTTGCAGGCAACTTCGATCGCATCGTGTCGGTCGGCATGTTCGAGCACGTCGGCGTCGGCTTTTACGACACCTTCTTCCGCAGGGCGGCCGAGCTTCTCCGCGAGGATGGCGTGTTCCTGCTACACACCATCGGCCGGAGCAGTTCGCCGAGCGTGACCAATCCGTGGATCGCCAAATACATTTTCCCCGGCGGCTATATTCCGGCGTTGTCGGAAGCCCTGTCCGCGATTCAGCGCTCGGGATTGGTCGCAACTGACGTCGAAATCCTGCAACTCCATTACGCGGAGACCTTGAAAGCCTGGCGCGAGCGTTTCCTGGCGCACCGCGAGGACGTCGAGCGGCTCTACGACGCACGCTTCGTGCGGATGTGGGAATTCTATCTCGCATCTTCGGAAATGGCGTTTCGTGAGAGCGACATGGTCGTGTTCCAGATCCAGATGGCCAAACGCAAAGGCGTCGTACCGCAAACCCGCGACTATATCGGGCGCGAAGAGGCGCGGCTTCGCACGCTCGAAAACGGCATCTCGAAACCGCTGCGTTTGGCGGGAGAGTAACCGCAGCGCGCCATGGTGGGAATCATTGGGCCGTCAAGGGCCTGCGTATCGTTTGACCGCGGCGCAGCGGATACAGTGGGTAGCGGGGGAAAGCCGTAACGAGCATTTCCCAACGGCCGCCTGCTCGACTATCGACGATTACCCTCGTGGTTTGAGAGCAACGGTTGCAAGTTCCCCACCCTGGTGCCGTCGTTGAGTAATCCGCGATGTTGTGTCACCGCAAAATAGTCACACGCAGATACCTTGATCGGGACCATGGCCGTATTCGATTCGACCGCGCGCAAACAATCTCCCACGGAGCCGGCATTCCGCGCGCCGCCGCACAATATAGAAGCCGAGCAGGCGTTGCTGGGCGCGATCCTCGTCAATAACGAGGCTTTTTATCGCGTTTCCGATTTTCTCGAGCCGAAGCACTTCCTCGAAACCATCCATCGGCGCATCTACGAGCTGGCAGGCGGGCTCATTCGCGCCGGAAAACTGGCGACGCCGGTCACGCTGAAGACGTTCCTTCCGCCCGACCTCGACATTGGCGGCCTTGGCGTCAATCAATACCTGGCCCGGCTTGCCGCCGAAGCGACAACGATTATAAACGCCGAGGATTACGGCCGAACCGTCTATGACCTCTCAGTGCGGCGCGACCTGATCACCATCGGCGAGGAAATGGTCAATCTCGCCTACGAAGCGCCGGTCGACGCGACACCGCACAGCCACATCGAGGAAGCCGAACGCAAGCTCTACGAGCTTGCCGAAACCGGCCGTTACGACACCGGTTTCCAGCGCTTCGCCCAGGCGCTTACCACCGCCGTGGACATGGCGGCCCACGCCTACCAGCGCGACGGCGGTCTTTCGGGATTGGCGACTGGGCTGGCCGATCTCGATTCCCGGATGGGCGGCTTGCAGCCGTCCGATCTGATCATTCTAGCCGGCCGCCCGGGCATGGGTAAGACCGCGCTTGCGACCAACGTCGCTTACAACATCGCCAAGGCCTGGTCGGGCGAGGTGCGCGCCGACGGACACATGGCCACGGTCAACGGCGGCATCGTCGGCTTTTTCTCGCTTGAAATGTCGGCCGAGCAGCTGGCCACCCGCATTATCTCGGAGCAGACCGGGATACCATCGAACAAGATCCGGCGCGGCGCCATCGACGAATCCGACTTTGAAAAGATCAAGGACGTTTCGATCGAGCTGCAAAATTTGCCGTTCTACGTAGACGAAACCGGCGGCCTTTCAATTGGACAACTGGCGGCGCGCGCACGCCGGCTCAAGCGGCAACGCGGCCTCGATCTCCTGGTGGTCGATTACATCCAGCTCCTGCAAGGCACCAGTCGCCGCTCCAGCGAGAACCGCGTCCAGGAAATCACCGAAATCACCACGCGACTGAAAGCGCTGGCAAAGGAGCTGAACGTCCCCATTCTCGCGCTTTCGCAATTATCGCGTCAGGTCGAAGGGCGCGAAGACAAACGGCCGCAACTTGCGGATTTGCGCGAGTCGGGCTCGATCGAACAGGACGCCGACGTCGTGATGTTCGTGTTCCGTGAAGAGTATTACCATCAGATGCGCAAGCCCACGGAAGCGAACCGCGAAAAATTCGCGGAGTGGATGGCCGAGGGCGAACGGGTCGCCGGCAAAGCCGAAGTCATCATCGGCAAGCAGCGTCACGGCCCTACAGGATCGGTCGAGCTGCAATTCGACGCGGCGGTTACACGTTTCGCCAGTCTGGACTCCACCCACGGCCCGCAATTTTAGGCCGTTCGCCCGACCCGCTTTACCGCCGCCCCCGCGCCAGCCATAAGGCAGGGATGGCTTTCGCTGAACCGTTGCCGGACTCGGCAAGTAACGCGACCGATCCCGAGACCGGCGGCACGCTCACTGTCGATCTCGACGCCATCGAAGCAAACTGGCGGACGCTGTCGCGCGAGCTTCTTACGGCGGAATGCGCGGCGGTGGTCAAGGCCAACGCCTACGGGCTTGGACTTGAACCGGTCACCACCAAGCTCGTCAAAGCAGGTTGTAAGACCTTCTTCGTGGCCGATGTGGCCGAGGCACGCCGCGCCCGCGCTCGCGCCCGCGATGCCGACATCTATGTTTTTGGCGGATTTTCGCCACAAGCCGCCGGGGCGTTTCCCGAACTGAACATTCGGCCGGTCATCAACAGCACGACCGAACTGGCGGAATGGGATGCTTTCGTCGCCGCGCACAACTGGCGCGGTGGTGCGGCGATCCACGTCGATACCGGGATGAACAGACTAGGCATATCTCCCGAGGAGACCGCCGCCCTGGCGCTGCGCGTGCAGAGCATGAACCACGGCATCACGCTCTTGATGAGCCACCTCGCCTGCGCGGATATCCCGGATCATCCTCTCAACGCGAACCAAATCCGGCTATTTCGTGAATTGCGCATGCTCTACCACGGCATACCGGCGTCGCTTACCAATTCCTCCGGCATTTTCCTCGGCGACTCGACGCACCATGACATCGCACGGCCCGGCGCAGCACTTTACGGCATCAATCCAACCCCGCAGCGCGCCAATCCGATGCGCAATACGGTCGAACTGACCGGACGCATCTTGCAGGTGCGCAAGGTCGCGCAAGGCGAAACAGTCGGCTACGGCGCCACCTGGACCGCGCCGCGCACGACGCGGATCGCCGTGGCCTCGATCGGCTATGCCGACGGCCTGATGCGCTCGACGAGCGGCAGCACCCGCAAACCCGGCGGTACGGCTATCGTCGCGGCAAGCCGCTGTCCGATTGTCGGGCTGGTGTCGATGGACCTCGTTTGCATCGACACCACCAATCTTGCCGAGGGCTTGGTTCATCGCGGCGATGTCGCCAGATTTGTCGGCGATGACATTCCGGTCGACGAGGTTGCCGCCTCTGCGGGCACCAATGCCTACGAGATACTGACCCGGCTCGGGCCGCGGTGCCATCTCGTCTATCGTGGCAGTTGAATCGCAGCATCAAATGGTCGCGCGCGCCAAAAATTATGTTTGCCAAAGCTGCGGCGCCGCCGCGGCGCGGTGGTCCGGCCGCTGCGACGCTTGCGGAGCTTGGAACACCCTGGTCGAGGAAGGCGCGGCCGCCGCGCCGCGCTCCGCCCGCAAAGGACGTCTGTTCGTCATCGAGCCGCTGCAGGGCCAGACACTTGAAGCGCCGCGGCTTGCCGCCGGCATCGCCGAATTCGATCGCGTCACCGGTGGCGGATTGGTGCGCGGCTCAGTGCTGCTGCTCGGCGGCGATCCCGGCATCGGCAAATCCACTCTGCTGCTCGACGTCGCCGCAGCGTATGCGCGCAACGGGTACCGCGCGGTCTACATTTCGGGCGAGGAAGCCGTGGCTCAGGTCCGCTTGCGCGCCGAGCGGCTCGGGCTTACGGATGCGGCCGTCGAACTCGCCGCCGAAACTTCCGTCGAGGACATCGTGGCAACGCTGTCGCAAGGACGGGTGCCGCAACTCCTCGTCATCGACTCGATCCAGACCATGTGGACGCAGACGGTCGATGCCGCCCCCGGCACCGTGACCCAGGTGCGCGGATCGGCCGGCGAACTCATTCGCTTTGCCAAGCGTAGCGGTGCCGCCGTCATTCTGGTCGGCCATGTGACCAAGGATGGACAGATCGCCGGGCCGCGGGTGGTCGAGCACATGGTCGATGCTGTGCTGTCATTCGAGGGCGAGGGCTCGCAACAATTCCGTATCCTGCGCGCAATCAAGAACCGCTTTGGACCGACGGACGAAATCGGTGTCTTCGAGATGACCGGCACCGGTCTTCGCGAGGTCGCCAACCCCTCCGAACTCTTCCTGTCCGAGCGGGAACTCGGCAGCGCCGGCACCGCAGTCTTTGCCGGCATCGAGGGAACGCGGCCGTTGCTCGTGGAGATCCAGGCACTGGTAGCCCCGACCACACTCGGCACGCCGCGCCGGGCGGTCGTCGGCTGGGATCCAAGCCGATTGTCGATGGTGCTGGCAGTGCTCGAGGCGCATTGCGGCATCCGACTTTCAGGGCACGACGTTTATCTCAACGTCGCCGGCGGCTTGCGCATTTCCGAACCGGCTGCCGATGTGGCGGCTGCCGCGGCATTGGTATCCTCGCTGGCGCATTCCCCATTGCCCGCGGACGCCGTTTATTTCGGCGAGGTGTCGCTCTCCGGCGCGGTGCGGCCGGTGGCGCAAACGCCGGCGCGACTCAAGGAAGCTCAGAAGCTCGGCTTTGCCCGTGCCATCGTGCCGGATGCGGCGCGCAGCGACGCCCCCGACGGCTTCAAGCTGTCCACGATCGCTACGCTGGCCGACCTCGCCGGCGATATCGCCCGCGACGGGACCCCGACCCCACGTCGCATTGGCCCGAAAGAGGCGTAAACCACGCGGCTGTTGAGCGCACGAGAAGGCGGATGACGCCGCCGCCCGGCCCGGCTATACACGCGGCGGGCTTTTGTCTTTGGAAACCCCGCCGCTCAATTCAAGGCCGTATCACCGAGCGAACCAGCAAACCATGCCGATTACGCTGCTCGACGTCGGGCTCATTGTCGTGATGCTGATTTCCGGGCTGCTTGCGCTCGTGCGCGGCTTCATGCGTGAGGTGCTGTCGATTGTCGCCTGGGTGCTGGCTGCCGGCGCGACGCTTTACTCCTACGGCAAGCTGCTGCCGTTCGCCAAGCAGTACTTCAACAACGATATTGTCGCCGCGGTCGCGGTAATCGGCGGCGTGTTCCTGATTACATTGCTGGTGGTTTCGATCGTGACGGTCAGGATTTCCGACATGGTTCTCGACAGCCGCGTGGGTGCGCTCGATCGCACGCTCGGCTTTTTGTTCGGGCTCGCGCGCGGGCTTGCCATCGTTGTGGTCGCCTTCATGTTTTTCACCTGGCTTGTTCCTGAGCGAAGCCAGCCGGAATGGGTCAAGGGGGCAAAGTCGCGCGTCATCCTCGCCGGAACCGGTCAATGGTTTATATCGATGTTGCCGGAAGACCCGGAGACCACCATCTTGAAGAAGTTGAAGCGGTCTCGGCCGGACGAGAACGAGGCGCCGGCGCCGGACAGTGCGCCCGATCAGCATGGCGAACTGCCGGGGGTCAAAGGAACGGTGCATTGAAATGACCGCAGCCGAACCCGCCGCAGAGCATTGCAGGCTCGATCCGGACTTCGACCGGCTCCGCGAAGAATGTGGCGTGTTCGGCATTTTTGGCCACCCGGACGCGGCCGCCATAACGGCACTCGGATTGCATGCCTTGCAGCACCGCGGCCAGGAAGCCGCCGGCATCGTCTCGTTTGACGGCAAGCGCTTTCACTCCGAACGCCGCCTCGGCCTGGTCGGCGACACCTTTTCGGGCCGTGAAGTCATCGACCGCCTGCCCGGCAACGCGGCGGTCGGTCACGTCCGTTACTCGACCACCGGCGAGACCGTTCTGCGCAACGTCCAGCCGCTTTTCGCCGAGCTCAATGCCGGCGGTTTTGCGATCGGCCACAACGGCAACCTTACCAACGGCCTGACTTTACGCCGTCAGCTGGTGCGCGAAGGCGCCATGATGCAGTCGACCACCGACACCGAGGTGATTTTGCATCTGGTGGCGCGCTCGCACCGCAATCGCTTTGTCGACCGCTTCATCGAAGGCTTGCGCCTGCTCGAGGGGTCCTACGCCTTCGTCGGCCTTACCAACAAAAAACTGATCGGCGCGCGCGATCCGCTCGGCATCCGCCCGCTGGTGCTCGGCAAGCTCGACGGTTGCCCGATCCTCGCGTCCGAGACCTGCGCGCTCGACATCATCGGCGCACAATACGTGCGCGACGTTGAGAACGGCGAAGTTCTGGTTTTCGACGACGACGGCGCCCATTCCCAGAAGCCGTTCCCGGCCATGCCGCCGCGGCCGTGCATTTTTGAATACATCTACTTCTCGCGGCCGGATTCGATCATCGGCGGACGCAGCGTCTACGATGTGCGCAAGACGTGCGGCGCCGAGCTCGCACGCGAGGCGCCGGCGACGGCCGATGTCGTGATACCGGTGCCGGATTCCGGCGTACC
>JAGXAC010000156.1 GCA_019075925.1 Hyphomicrobiales bacterium
GGTTTCGGCGACGCGCTTGAGCACGGCGCTACGTTTGCTCATCGCGTCGGCTCGGCGTGACAGCCGATCGAACGGCGTAGTCGTCGGAGCGTTGCCCTGCTGCGCCTGCTGCTCACGCGCCCGCCGAGCCTGGATGCCCTGGATGCGCAGTTGAGCAAGGTCGCGCAAGGCCTGCTCGAAGGCCGGCCAGTTCTTTGCCTGATCAGGCGTCAGTTCGAGGCCCGCCTTGAGCGCGGCGATCCGCGCATCGGTGAACGCGGCCATATCCTCCGCGCTCGGCATGTGTCGATGTTCGACGCGCGGACCGCTATCGTTATTTCCGGCCGGTCCGGCGAAACGCTGTTGCGCATAAACGACAGACGAGCCGGCGATGGCCAGCGCTGCCGTCGCAACGACCAGTGGCTTCAACATGTTCTCCTCCAAAAGAGAGTCTTGATGCCGCGAAATAAAATGCCGCCGCCATCGCCGCTCAAGTTAAAGTTTTGACAGATCGATGAATGATTTGTCAGGCGCTTGTTTGATCGGCACTTCCGACGGGTTTCGCCGGATTAAAGTTTGGTAAGGTCGAAAGCGGGCGCACAAAGCGCCCGTTTCAGTGCAGTATCTGTTTCAGAAACGATTTGGTTCGCTCATGCTGAGGCGAACCGAAAAAATCTTTCGGCGTATTGATTTCGACGATCTGGCCTTCGTCCATCAGGATCACGCGGTCCGCCACTTGCCGCGCGAACCCCATTTCGTGCGATACCACCAGCATGGTGATGCCGTCGGCGGCCAGTTCGACGATCGTATCGAGAACTTCCTTCACCATTTCGGGATCGAGCGCCGACGTCGGCTCATCGAAAAGCATGATGTTGGGATTCATGCACAGAGCGCGCGCGATGGCGACGCGTTGTTGCTGCCCGCCGGATAATCGCGCGGGATATTTATCGGCCTGATCCGGAATTTTGACGCGGGCAAGAAAATTCATCGCCAGCGCCTCGGCGTCCTTCTTCGGCATATGGCGAACCCAAGTCGGCGCCAAAGTACAATTTTCCAGAACGGTAAGATGAGGGAACAGGTTGAACTGCTGAAACACCATGCCGACGTCGCGCCGCACCGCCACGATGTGTTTGGGGTCATCGGTCAGTTCCACGCCGTCGACCACGATGGTGCCGCGCTGCCAGTCTTCGAGCCGATTGATGCAGCGAAGGAGCGTCGACTTGCCACCGCCGGATGGTCCGCAAATGACAATACGTTCGCCGCGGGCAACTTTCAGGTTGACGTCGCGCAGCACGTGAAAATCGCCGTACCACTTGTGCAAGCCGGTGATTTCTACGGCCAGAAGCGGTAACGTAGCATTGTCGGTACGCTCAGCCATTTGCCTCCGCTACCTCCTGCCCGCGCGAGTCAAACGCGCTTCGACGCTGCGCGCGTACCGCGACATGCCATAGCAGCAGACGAAGTAAAAGAGCGCGGCAAAAACGTAGGCGGTGACGGTCGTATTGGGGGTCGTCCATTTTGGATCAGCGCGCGCCGCTTCGACGGTACGCATAAAATCGAAAATGCCGACCACGAAAACCAGCGTCGTGTCCTTGAACAATCCGATGAAGGTATTGACGATATTCGGAAGCGTCACCCGCAGTGCTTGCGGCAGGATGACGAGCCCCATCATGCGCCAATAGGACAGCCCAAGGACCCGCGCCGCCTCATATTGACCGCGCGGCACGGCAGCCAAGCCGCCACGCACCACTTCCGCCATGTATGCCGACGCGAACAGCGCGACACCGATCAGGGCGCGCACCAGCTTGTCCGGGGCAAATCGCTCGGGAACGAACAGAGGAAGCATCACGCTTGCCATGAACAATACGGTGATCAACGGAACACCGCGCACGAACTCGATAAACCCGACGGCGGCCGCCTTCGTCACCGGCATTTCGGAATTGCGGCCCAAGGCGAGCAAAATGCCGAGCGGCAGCGAAAATACCATGCCGATCGTGGCGACGACGACGGTGACCAGGATGCCGCCCCACAACGACGTCGGCACCACCGGCAGCCCGATAAGCGGCGCGCCATGCAGCAAGACAAACGACAGAATCGGCAGCACCACAAAAAAATAGAGGCCACCAAGATCGCGGCGCGGCGCCGACAACCACGCAAGCCAGACAATGCCAAACGCCAAGGCAACGAAGAAAACGTCGACCCGCCAACGTTCGGCCAACGGATAAAATCCATACACAAAGTAGGAAAACCAGATGCGCATGAAGGCCCAGCAGGCGCCGGGCTGCGTTTGCAACGGCGAGGCCAGACAGGCATCCCGATCGGCTCCCGACCATACTGCATCCACCAGGAAAAACCGGACCAGAGGGGGGACCACCCAAGCGATCACCACGATGCAGGCGAGCGTCAACACGATGTTGGTCGGGCTGGATAAAAGATTTTCACGCAGCCAGCCGATGACCCCGGTCCGCTCGGCCGGCGCCGGCAATTTTTCGGCCGCTACATCGCGCAGATAGGCCTGGTCGCCGATGGCACTCACGTCAGCGCTCCGGGATTGCTACGGTACGGATGTAAAGATTCATCGTCAGCGACGTGAACAAACTGATGGCCAGATACACCGCCATGGTGAGCGCGATCACCTCGACCGCCTGGCCCGTGATGTTGAGGACGCTGCCGGCAAATACCTGCACCAGATCGGGATATCCGATCACCACGGCAAGCGAAGAATTCTTGATCAAATTGAGATACTGGCTGGTGAGCGGCGGCACAATAACGCGCATGGCTTGCGGCAGCACCACGAGGCGAAGCGTCTGACCGGACCGCAGACCAAGCGCCTGCGCCGCCTCGGTCTGGCCATGCGAGACGGCAAGCACGCCGGCACGGACGACTTCGGCGATAAACGCTGCGGTATAGACGGAGAGTGCCAACGCGAGTGCCACGAATTCGGGAAGGATTTCGAGGCCGCCACTGACGTTGAAACGGCCCATTTGCGGCACGTTGAAATGCAGTGGGAAGCCGGCCGCCGCGTAGGCAATCAACGGCAGCCCGACGATTAAAGCGAGCGACGGCCAAAAAATATGAACATTCGCTCCGGTGCGCTGGTGGCGCCATCGCGACCAAACGGTCAGGCCGATTGCGCAAATGATGCCCCCGACAAGAACCACGACGACCGCGCTGAAATTTGCGGCAAACACCGGCCGCGGCAGAAACAGGCCGCGATTGTTGAGGATCGCGCCGCCGGGCAGAGCCATGCTGCCGTGCAGAAGCGGCAATGATTTGAGCACGGCGTTGTACCAGAACAAGAGCTGCAACAGCAGCGGTACGTTGCGCACAAGTTCGACGTACCCGCCGGCCAGTCGGGCAACGAGCCAGTTATTCGATAGCCGAGCGATGCCGACGACGAAGCCGAGGATGGTCGCGAACACGATACCCACTGCGCCGACCAACAGCGTGTTGAGCAAACCGACCCAGAAGGCGCGTCCGAAACTCGACGTGCTCGCCGAATAGGCGATCAGCGTCTGGCTGATGTCGAAGCCGGCGGTGTTGTTCCAGAAGCCGAAGCCGGACGCGATATGCGCGCGCGACAGATTAAGCCCGGCGTTATAGGCCGCCCCGTAACCGAGCCCACCGATGGCGGCGACAATGGCGATTTGCAGGACAACGCCGCCGAGGCGGCGGCGCGTGGACAGAGTTCGCTGCAACACAGCGGCTCTAGCGAACCGGCGGCCCGTATTGCAGGCCGCCCTTGGTCCACAGCGCGTTCAATCCACGCACGATCTTCAACGGCGATCCTTGGCCGATATTCCGCTCGAAACTCTCGCCGTAATTACCGACATGCTTGATGATGCGATAGGCCCAATCATTGGTAAGGCCGAGAGCCTCGCCGTACTGACCCTCGACACCAAGCAACCGGCGTGTCTCGGGATCGTTGGACTTCAACTTGGCATCGACATTCCCCTTGTTGATGCCGAGTTCTTCGGCATCAATCATGACGAAATGCGTCCAGCGCACGATGTCGGTCCACTGATTGTCGCCGTGCCGCACCACCGGGCTCAACGGCTCCTTGGAAATGATTTCCGGCAGGACGATATGCTGGCTCGGGTCGGTCAGCTCCAGACGCTCGCCGTAGAGACCTGACGAATCGGTGGTGTAGGCGTCGCAACGGCCAGATTCATAGGCCTTGAGCGCCTCCTCGCCGGTCGCAAACGTGACGCTCTTGAGGCTCATGCGATTGGAGCGGAAATAATCTGCGAGGTTCAACTCGCTGGTGGTCCCTTGCTGGACGCAGACCGACGCATCGCTGAGTTCGAGCGCCGAACTTACCTTGAGCGCCTTGCGCACCATGAAGCCCTGGCCGTCGAAATAGGTGATAGCGGCGAAATCGAGCCCAAGCGACGTATCGCGTGACAGCGTCCAGGTGGTGTTGCGCGAAAGCACGTCGATTTCACCGGATTGCAGGGCGGTGAACCGGTCCTTCGCCGTGAGCGGCACAAACTTGACTTTTTGCGGGTCGTTGAAAATCGCAGCGGCAATGGCGCGGCAAAAATCGACATCGAAACCGGTCCAATTGCCTTGCGGATCCGGCATGCCGAAGCCGGCAAGCGTGCCGTTCGCGCCGCAAATAAGTTCGCCACGCTGCTTGACGGCTGCGAGCGTCGTATCGGTCGCCGCGGCCGCTTGCGTCCCCAACGCCAGCGCCATGGCCAAGGCAACCGCGGTGGCGAGGCGTCTCATGGTCAGGCCTTTCACGGTGGGCATCCTGCGGGCCGGCAGTTGAGAACGATCGCACCGCGAGGTCAAGGGTTGACGCCGGCGCATGATGCCGAAGTAATAGCAGAATTAACGGCACCGGCGGCGTAACAGACAGGGCCATGAAAAAGGGCAAAAAAAACGACGGCGCAAGCCGATCGCGGCAGCCAGCGACCAAGGTGGTGACCGGCGGGCGCGATCCGGCGTCGAATCACGGCTTTGTCAATCCGCCCGTTTATCACGCTTCGACCGTGCTCTATCCGAGCGCCGACGACTTTGCCGCGCGGCGCTCACGCTATCAGTACGGGCGGCGTGGAACGCCCACGACCGAGGCATTGGAACAAGCGTTGGCCGAGCTCGAGGGGCCGCATTGCACCGGGGTGGCGCTGCTGCCGTCGGGACTGGCGGCGATTTCGGCGGCGCTCTTCTCGGTACTCAAAGCGGGCGATCACGTCCTCGTCACCGACAGCGCCTACGGCCCTACCCGCAACTTCTGCGATCAGGTCCTTGCCCGGTTCGGCATCGGCACAACCTATTTTGACCCGCTGGTCGGAAGCGCCATCGCCGAACTGATACAGCCGAATACCAAGGCCGTTTATCTTGAATCGCCGGGCTCGCTCAGCTTCGAAATGCAGGACGTTCCCGCCATCGCCAAGGCGGCGCACGCGAAGCATGCCGTAGTCCTGCTGGATAACACCTGGGCGACACCGCTCTATTTCCGCGCGCTCGATTTCGGCGTCGACCTTTCGATTCAGGCCGGCACCAAATATATCGGCGGGCACGCCGACGTAATGATCGGCACGGTATCGGCAAATGGCACGACCGCGGCCGACCTCAAGCGCACCGTCTACCTGAACGGCTGGTGTGTCGGTCCGGATGATGTCTATCTCAGCCAGCGCGGGTTACGCACGCTCGCGGTCCGTCTCGACCGGCATTATCAATCCGGCATCGCGGTTGCGAAATGGTTGGAGCAGCGGCCCGAGATTCTGCGTCTTTTACATCCGGCACTGCCGAGCCATCCCGGACACGCGATCTGGCAGCGCGATTTCACCGGCGCGTGCGGACTGTTCAGTGTCGTATTCAAGCCGGTCCCGCAACAGGCGGTGCACGCGTTTCTCGACGCGCTCGAATTGTTCGGCATCGGCGCATCGTGGGGTGGCTATGAGAGTCTCGCCATTCCCTTCGATTGCGCCGGCGTGCGAACGGCGACGCACTGGGCGCCCGGCGGTCCCGCGGTGCGCCTCCACATCGGCCTCGAGGCGGTCGAGGATTTGATCGCCGATCTGGAGGACGGCTTTGCGGCGATGGCCGCGGCGGCCCGCGTCTAGTCCGCAGACTTTACCGAGCCTTGCCCGATGGCATGCACGATTGCGTCAAGTTGCTGCCATGATGGCCCGGGCTTTGCCCGCAGGTCGGGCGTAAACGCCAAGTCACGTGCGGCGAACCAGCGACGCACCAGACATGCACCGACAACGCCGACCAGCGCGCCCGCCACCACGTCACTCGGATGATGCACGTTCAGCACCACCCGCGAGAGCATGATGATAAGCGCGTAAAGCCACATCGGCGCGCGACAACTGGGCCAGATCGCACCGAAAGCGATCGCCGCAGCCGCCACCGTTGTCGCGTGGCCTGACGGCAGGCTGGCATATTCGGGCCGCCAAGCGAACGGCTTGAACACGAACGGATCGTCCAGCGGCGGCATAAAGGGACGCGCGCGACCGATGACCCGTTTGACCGTTGTGCCAAACAAACCCGGCAACGCGATCGCAGTGAACAAAAAACAGACACGGGCGCCAAACAACGCCATCGTTTCCCGCAGGTATGGCGGCAACGGCGGCTCGGGCAACGCCGCCAGAAATATCAGGATGACCGCCAGCGGGTAGAGAAACCAGCCGGACAGGCCGAAAACGGTGACCTCTTCCGCCACGGCGAGAAGCCGGGGCGGTAAATGCCGCGCCCAGGCGCTAGCCGCCGCATCTAGTCCAAATCTCATGGCAATATCGCGCGCAATGCACAGAGCGGTTGCGACCAGCGCAGCCGCCGACCAGCGCGGCGCGGGGGCGCGTGGCGCGCGCCCGACGGCAGAAATCCAGCGAAAGAGATTGGTTACCGTGTGCCGCAAGGGCGGGACCATAGTGAAAAGGCGCCCGCCAGGAAACAGCCGGTTCAGGGATGGGCGCAGGGCGTGAGCGCGCAGCCCCCCGGCGCAGCCGACGGGGTAGCCATCGCTTGAATAGCGGCATCAAACCGAAGCATCACGCTGTCCGCCGTTCCCGACCTATCGATGACGGTTACGCGCGCAAAACCGGGACCGGCGGGCCGAAAAAACACCGGACCGTGCGATTGCGGCGGCAGCGGTATGCCGTTGACAAGCACTGTAAGGGGGAAAACCGCGCCGCTGATCTTGAGAGGCACGGGCTCAGGCGAGCGGTCCGACAACCGCAACTCGAGCCGGCTCCCATCGGGGGGAAATAGGATGCGAAGACGCGCTTGGGCCGCGCCTACGCCTTCGCCTGATGGGCGAAAGTACTTCAGCGGCGGCGGTAGTTTGGCGCCTGGTGTTGACAAAACACCTTGAGGAGCCGGCGGCAACGGCACGGGCGCAATCGGCAACCGCCCGAAGGCGTCGAACAGAACGGGCGCGGCCGCCGAGCGGCCGATCAGCCCGGGCACCGGCGCGCCATCGAGACGCCCGACCCAGACACCAATGGTGTGCTTGCCGTCGAACCCGATCGACCAGGCGTCACGATAGCCGTAGCTGGTGCCGGTCTTGAACGCGATCCGTCCAGCTAGGCCGTTCTCCGGCGGCGGCATGCCGATCAGGATGTTGCCGACATACCAGGCGGCGACCGGCGTCAGCAGGCGGCTGCCCTGCCCCGGCGTGTCTTGCGGCACCTCGCGTAACGGCGGCACGATTCCAAGCTGGGCAATCCCGGCATAAAGCCGCACCAGATCGACCAGCTTGATGCCGGCACCGCCGAGACCAATGGCAAGACCCGGCGGCTCGTTTTCGGGCAAGGCAAGCGCCGCACCGTTTTGCACAAGCCGCGCGACAAAGCGGCTCGGACCGATTTGATCAAGGACGGCCAGCGCCGGCAGATTAAGCGAGAGCTGTAACGCTTTACGGATCGTCACGGTACCCTGAAAGGTGAAGTCGAAATTCTGCGGCGCATATGCGCCATACCGTGTCGGCCGATCGTCGATCAGCGTCTCCGGATGGATGAGGCCATCTTCGAAGCCGAGCCCGTAAATGAACGGCTTGAGCGTCGAGCCCGGCGAGCGCAGCGCTTGCGTCATGTCGATCTGGCCGGCACGGCGCTGGTCGAAATAATCCGGCGATCCGACGCGAGCCAGCACGTCGCCGGTGGCGTTGTCGACGACCAGCATCGCCAGCGAGATGTCCCGGCCGAATGTCGCGGCAAGCGCGCGGACGCGCTCGCGCGCGAGTTGTTCCAGATTATTTTGCAGATTGGCGTCGATGCTCAGCCGAATTTCCCCGCCGGGCGCGACGGC
>JAGXAC010000157.1 GCA_019075925.1 Hyphomicrobiales bacterium
ATCGCCGGCACCGCCGGCGAATGATCGCGATGCGTGTGGGTGACGAAGACGTGGGTCACGGTTTCGCCGCGCACGGCGTTGAGCAGCGAAGCGACATGCGCTTCGTCATCGGGCCCGGGATCGACGATCGCGACGTTGCCGCGGCCGATGATGTAGCTGACGGTGCCCTTGAAGGTGAACGGGCCGGGATTGTTGGCGACCAGCGCCCGCACGCCCGGCGCCACCTCGGTCGGGCGGCCGGGAACGAGGTCGAACACCTTGTTGTAGGCGATGTCGTCGCTCATGCGGGGCACGGCCGGGCCCCGCCGCCGGGAACGCGGATACGTGAAAAGGATGGAGCCCCGGTGCCGGGATCGCCGGGGCTCCAGGCAATCTCATTCAACACGGATTGTGAGATTGAGATCGCGCCAACCTCCGTGCAAACCGCGGGCCAAAACCCAAGCCCATCAATACGGCATTGATTCCGGCGCGGTTCGCCCCCTTCGCGCGAAGTCTGATCGCTCCGTAGGCGGAAGGTGACTGTTTTGCGGGCAGGAGGTCGCATCGTCGCGCTAAAACGGCGTTCGGCTGCGGATCGCAGCCGCCAGCGTTCCTTCGTCGAGATAATCGAGTTCGCCGCCGACCGGCACGCCATGCGCGAGCCGCGTGACCCTGACGTCGGCGTCATGCAGGAGGTCGGTGATGTAATGCGCGGTGCTCTGGCCGTCGACAGTTGCGTTGAGTGCAAGAATGATCTCGTGCACTGCGGGATCGTGCGCACGCTTGACCAGCGCGTCGATGGTCAGATTATCCGGACCGACGCCGTCGAGCGGGGACAGCGTACCGCCGAGAACGTGATAGCGCGCGTTGATGGCATGTGCGCGCTCGAGCGCCCACAAATCGGCCACGTCGGCGACGACGACGATGGCGGACGCGTCGCGGCGCGGATCGGTACAGACCGCGCACGGATTCTGGGTGTCGATGTTGCCGCAAATCCCGCACACCTCGATTTTCTCGATTGCGGTCTGCAACGCGGCGGCAAGCGGGGCCATCACCAGCTCGCGCTTCTTGATGAGAAACAGCGCAGCCCGCCGCGCCGAACGCGGCCCGAGCCCCGGCAAGCGGGCGAGCAGCTGGATCAGGCGTTCGATTTCGGGGCCGGCGGCGACGCTGGGCATCGATCAGAATAGCTTCAGTCCGGGTGGCAGCGGCAAACCGCCGGTGAGCGCCTGCATCCGCTCCTGCAACACGGCTTCGAGCTTGCGGCGCGCGTCGGCATGGGCGGCGACAAACAGATCTTCGAGAACTCCCTTCTGGTCGGGTTTGACCAGCGAGTCGTCAATGCGAGTTGCCCGCACCTCGCCTTTGCCGGACATCGTGATCTTCAAGAGGTCGCCGCCGGCGCTGCCTTCGATCTCGATACGTTCGAGCTCGGCCTGCATCGCCTCCATTTTCGATTTGAACTCGGTTGCCTGTTTCATCAGGCCGAGAAAATCAACCATGCTGTCGCTCGTGCGTTATTCATCATCGCTGTGGCCAAGGTCGGCCATGTCGATTTCGCTTTCGCCTGGCGCTGCGCACGGATCGCCGGGCGAGCGCACGTCCACGATCTCCGCGCCCGGAAAGCGCGCCAGCACCGCCTGCACCAGCGGATCGCCGCGGACGTCGTCTTTCAGTTCGGCTTTGCGGGTCTGCGATTGGGCATAAAGGCTCGGGGCTCCGGCTTCCGCCGAGACAATCACCATCCATCGCCGGCCGGTCCAGTCGGAAAGTTTCTTCGACAATTCGCCGGTGAGCGTCTTCGGGGCGCTTGCTTCAAGGGCAATTTCGAGCCGGCCGTCTTCGAAGCGGACAAGCCGCACGTCGCGTTCCAGCGCGCTCTTGAGCGCGAGGTCGCGCCTCTCGGCGGCAAGCGTCACCAGGTCCTCGAAGGTTCGCAGGACGGTTGTAGTTACGATGGTCTGATCGAGGCGGGTGACCGGCGCGTTGGCGGGCTTTCCAGCCGGCGCCGCGGCCAACGCGGCGCGCGTACCGCCGCGCGGAACGTCACCGCGCTGCGCATCGGCGCGAGTCGGCAATTCCGGCCGTGCCGACGGCTGACCGGAGGATGCGGGCGCCACGCCGTTGCCGCGCGCGCTTTCGCCGAGCGAGCGGACGACCTCGTCCGGCGTCGGCAGGTCGGCGGCGTACGCGATACGGACTAGGACCATCTCGGCGGCAGCCAGCGGCCGGCCGGCGGAGGTCACTTCTTCGATGCCCTTGAGCAGCATCTGCCACGTGCGGGCGAGAACGCGCATCGACAGTTTGGCGGCAAAGGCGCGTCCCCGCGTGCGCTCGGCTTCCGTCAGCGACACATCGTCGGCGAGCGAGGGCACCGCTTTGATCCGGGTAACGAAATGCGTGAATTCGGCGAGGTCGCCGAGCACCATGGCGGGATCGGCGCCGGCGTCGTACTGATCGCGCGCTTCGGCCAGCGCCCGCGGCAGGTCGGCGCGCATCAGCGCTTCGAACAGGTCGATGATCTTGCCGCGATCGGCGAGGCCAAGCATTTGCCGGATGTCTTCGGCACGAACCGGTCCGGCGGCGTGTGCGATGGCTTGGTCGAGCAGCGAGAGCGCGTCGCGCACCGAGCCTTCGGCGGCGCGCGCGATCAGCGCCAGCGCCTCCGGCTCGGCGGTGATCGCTTCCTTGCCGGCGATACCTTGCAGATGCTTGACCAACAATCCGCTATCGACCCGCCGCAAATCGAACCGCTGGCAGCGCGACAATACGGTGATCGGTACCTTGCGGATTTCGGTGGTGGCGAAAATGAATTTGGCGTGCGGCGGCGGCTCTTCCAGCGTCTTGAGCAGCGCGTTGAAGGCGGCGCCGGACAGCATGTGTACTTCGTCGAGGATGTAGACCTTGTAGCGGGCCGACACCGGCGCATAGCGGACGGCATCGTTGATGGCGCGTACGTCCTCGACGCTGTTGTGCGAAGCGGCGTCCATCTCGATCACATCGAGATGGCGGCTTTCCATGATCGCCTGGCAATGGACGCCGAGCACCGGCATGTCGATGGTCGGCGCGGTAATCGAGCCATCCGGCAATTCGTAATTGAGGGCGCGCGCGAGAATCCGCGCGGTCGTCGTCTTGCCGACGCCGCGCACGCCGGTAAAGACCCATGCCTGCGGAATCCGGCCGGTTTCGAATCCATTCGAAACCGTGCGCACCATCGCGTCCTGGCCGATCAAGTCGGCGAAGGTCGCCGGCCGGTATTTACGCGCCAGCACGCGGTAGGAGCCGGCCTGATCGGTCAAATCTTTCATCGCAGCCTTGAACCTTTGGCAAAACAACGTAGCCCGGATTCAAACAGGCGAAATCCGCCTTGGCGCAGATGCGGGCCGATTGTCCCCGCATTTCGCGTCGCTCAACGCGGGCTACATTCATATGAATGGGTGGGAGGCTGACGAGCGACCCGAACCGCGCTCGTTAGGGCTGCTTCCTTCCGGACCTGACCCGGTTGGCGAGTGGCTCGTCCACCGCCAACCTCCCGGCCCCTATATCGGCCGCGAGGGGGGAGAAAGCAAGGTTGACGACCCCCCTCCCGCAAGCGACGGCGGTCGGGTAGATTGGGACTCCCTCGGTCAAGCTTGCCAATATGAACCTCCGCACGATTATCCTGGGCCTCATCATTGTGGTTATCGCGTTCGTCGGCGCGACGCTACTGATGAACGTGCTTTGGCCGGTGGCGCCGGCTTCGCTGCAACAGGACCGCCCGGCGCTGGTGTCGATGCCGCCTTTGCAGCCGCTTGCCGGTACGTCAACGGTGCTCGCGCCCGCAGCGATCGCCATGACCGCGATCCGCGATGCGCTCGAGGCGCAAGCGCCGCGCAATCTTTCCGGCAAGCCGGCCAATCCGGTTTCCAAAATTCTTTCCAACGCGCAGATCAGTTTCAGCATTTCGCGCGGCCCCCTGAGCGTGACCGGAAAACCGGACGCACTGATTATCAACACCCCGCTCTCCGGCACGTTCGAGGCGCTCGGCACGGTTGCCGGCGGGCTTGGCAGTGCGACCAGCACGCTCGGCGGGGCGCTGGGCAACATCCTCGGCGGCAACGCCGGGCAACAGGTCGAATCGCTTGCCGGCAAGGCGTTTAATCAGCGGGCCGACATCCATGGCACCGTGACGGCGGTGTCCCGGCCGACCATCGCGCCGAACTGGCGGCTTTCGCCGAACTTGACCGCGCAGGCCAATGTCGTCGACGTCGCTCTTCCGATCGGCGGTATCAAGCTCAGCGTTTCCAACGAAGTGAAGCCGGTGCTCGACAACCTGGCGCGCGAGCAGGCGAACGCACTGGAAGCGCGGTTGCGCAACGATCCATTCATCGAGGTAGCGGCGCGCAACGAATGGAGCAAGCTCTGCCGCGCGATTTCGCTCGGCGCGGCCGCGGCCGGCATGCCCAAGCTGTGGCTCGAAATCCGTCCGACCAAGGCGATCGCCGCCCAACCGAAGATCGACGCCAAGGCGGTGACGCTCCTGATCGGCGTGCAGGCGGAGACCCGCATCGTGCCGAGCGAGACCAAGCCCGTTTGCCCGTTTCCGCGCGAACTTGAACTGGTGCCGCAGGCAAACGAAGGCACGCTCGACATCGCGGTGCCAATCGACGTTCCGTTCACCGAGGTCGGCCGCCTCGTCGAAGCGCAGTTCAACGGCAAGACCTTTCCCGAAGATGGCTCCGGTTCGTTCGCGACCACTATCAAGCAGACCGCGATCGCGCCGTCCGGCGACCGGTTGCTGATTTCGCTTCTGGTCAACGTCAAGAAACGCGGCTTCTTCGCCGTCGGCGCCGACGCGACAGTGCACGTCTGGGGCCGCCCGGTGCTCGATCAGGAGCGGCAGATTCTGCGCTTTACCGATATCGCACTCGACGTGAAGTCGAAGGCGGCGTTCGGGCTCGTCGGCGAGGCGGCGCAGGCCGCATTGCCCTATTTGCAGAAGGCGCTTGCCGAGCAGGCGGTCATCGACCTGAAGCCGTTTGCCGCCGACGCGAAGAAGCGCATCGGCGCGGCGGTTGCCAATTTCACCGGGCAAAGCTCGGCGCTTTCCGCCAACGTCGCGATCAACGATTTGCGGCTGACTGGCATCGCCTACGACAACAACACCCTGCGCATCATTGCCGACGCCAAGGGCACGGTGGACGTCGCGATTTCATCGCTCGCATTGCACTAGCGCCGTCACCGTTTTTCCCGCCGATCCTTGACCCGTGCCGCTTTAAACTCGGTACGCGGCAGCGTTCCCGGATCGAGAACCTCGACATGGGCGCGAATTTCGCAGCGGCTGCGGATTTCCTCGATCACGGTAGTGGCGACGGTTTCTCCTGCTTGATGCTCGACGCGGACGGTCATCAGATCGAGGCCATCGGCGTTGGTGGTCAGCAGAATCTCGAACTCGTCGCCGATGCCGGCAATCGAGCGCACCGCATGTTCGATCTGGCCCGGAAACATCTTGACGCCGCGCAAATTGATGAGATCGTCGGCGCGGCCGCTGAATGAGCCGATGGCGCGGACGTGGGTTCGGCCGCACGGACAGCGGCTGCGATCGAGCGTCGTATAGTCGCCGACCAGGAAACGAAGTTGCGGCGAAGATTCCGAGTTGAGATTGGTGCAGACCGTCAGGCCGCGTTCGCCGTCCTGCTGCGCGTCGCGGTTTTGCGGATCGACCGTCTCCCAGACCTGAACGTCTTCGAGAAGATGCGTTGTTACCGGACCGCTTTCGGGTTGCGAATGGGGACAGGAAAAACCGCCGACATGCGGCGATGCTTCGGTGCAGCCGTAGAATTCAACCAGCCGCGCATCCCAGAGTTCCTGAATGCGCGTGCGTGTGGCGGCGATGCTCATGCCCGGCTCGCCGGCGACGAACAGCGTGCGCACCGCCGTCGTCCGCGGGTCGACGCCGAGTGTTTGCAATGTTCGGCAAAGATGCAGCGCGTAGGAAGGCGTGCAAAGAAGGATGGTCGGTTGGTAGCGAATGACGATATTGGCGCGGGCTTTTGCGTCCATGCCGCCGCCCGGCAGCGTCGGCAATCCCATCTTGGCCAGCGCGTATTGCACGCCCCATGCCCACACATGCGGCCCGTAACCGGTGATCATGAAAACCGTATCGCCGCTGCGGAAATCCATGGCGTGAAGCGCACGCGCGTTCGCCCACGCCCAAAGCTCGCGGTCGAAATGCGAGTAGCGGAAGACGCGGGGAGCCCCGGTGGTGCCCGACGACGAGAACATCATCCAGCCGCGTTCGGCCCAAAGCGCGTCGCTCATGGCGGTGTAAGTGCCGTAAGGCGGCTGCGCTGCCGCGTCTTCCGCCATTTCGAGCTTGTCGACGACCGGCCATTTTCCGATCAGGTCTTCTACCGTGCGCAAATCGTCCGGTACCAACCCGAGCCGGTCGAAACGGCGGCGATAGAATGCGCTGTTTTCGTAAAGGAACGGGGCGACGGCGGCGATCTTGTCGTTTTGGATCGACGCGATCTCGTCGCGCGAGGCGGTGTCGAGACGGGGCGACCAGTACTGCTTTGAGCCCGGTACGTCACGGTCGTGGCGATGGCGCTCGATGGTGGCAAGCCATGCGTTGCGTGTTGCCGTGGCGCGGTTTGCCGGGTCGGTCATCTCGTCCTCCCTTCTCCCATCATATTCAAACCGAGCAGCAACCTGCTAGAAGCGGCTTGACGGAGTATTCATGAGCGACGCATTGCGTTATCCGCCCGTTCGCGCCGACCATATCGGCAGCCTGCTCCGTCCGCCGGAATTGCGTCAAGCGTTTCGCGCTTTTCATGCGGGCAAGCTGGACCGGGCAGGTTTGACGGAAGCGCAGAACGCGGCGATCGGCGCGGCGATCGCGCTGCAACGCGACGTCGGATTGCCGGTGGTCACCGACGGCGAGTTTCGTCGCGGCTCATATTGGAGCCGTTTTGTCGAGGGCATCGACGGGCTTTCCATTGATGAGGCGCGCTACACGTTTCACGACGCGCAAGGCCACGAACTTGCTTTCACCGCGCCGGTGGTTACTGGAAAAGTCTCTCGTCGCGCACCGATCTCGCTCGATGAATACATCTTTTTGCGCGACCATGCCTCGGCGCTCGCCAAGATCACGCTGCCGGCTCCATCGACAATGCACTTTTGGCGTGGAACGGACTATGCGACCGGCGACGCTTACGCAAATCCGCGAGCATTCTTCCGGGACCTCGGACGGGTCTATCGTGCCGAGATCGCCGATCTCGCCGCCGCGGGATGCCGTTATGTCCAGCTTGACGAAGTCGCACTCGCGATGCTGTGCGATCCGGCGATACGCGCGCGCGTCGCCGCCGACGGCAACGATCCGGCGGCGCTGACCGAGCTTTACGTCGAGGCTATCGCGGAGGCGATCGCCGCCGCACCCGCCGCGATGGCGATCGGTGTGCATCTATGTCGCGGCAATTTTAATGGCCGCCATCTGTCCGAAGGCGGCTACCAGGAGGTCGCCAAAGCCCTGTTTGGGTGTTCCGGCGTCACCCACTTTTTGCTCGAATTCGATACCCCGCGCGCCGGCGACTTTGCCCCTCTGCGCCATGTCGCGCCGGACAAAGGCGTCGTGCTCGGCTTGGTGAGTTCGAAAGACCCGGCGCTTGAAAAGGGTGAAGGCTTGCTGCGCCGGATCGGCGAAGCGGCGCAATTTATCGACCGCGACCGCCTTGCCTTAAGTCCGCAATGCGGATTTGCCAGCACCGTTGCCGGCAATCCGCTCGGTGAGAATGATCAACGCGCCAAGCTTGCGCTCTGTGTCGAGACCGCGCGTGCGGCGTGGAAGAACTAAAAAGCGCGAATTCCTAATGCCAGAAGATCGCGAGTAAAATGATGATCGGGATCGGCACGCCAAGGAGCCAGAGAAGAATCGCGCGGCCCATGAAACGCTCTCCTATATGGACCGCGGCGTCAGCACGCGATCGTTCCAGGTACCGTCGCGCAGCGCGCCGCCCTCCGCGGCGGCGAGGCTTGCGGCAAATGCGCCGAACAGCATCGCGGCGGTCAGCCAGAACGAAAGATGGGCGGCGTCTCTGCGCGCTTCGTCGGTTGCGGTCTTTGCTTCCGCCACGACCGCGTCCACACGTTTTTTGGCATC
>JAGXAC010000158.1 GCA_019075925.1 Hyphomicrobiales bacterium
CGCGGCTTTGACGAACGCGACCACCGCATCGACATTCAGCTTGGTTGCGTGCAACTCGCCGTCCAGCGCCGCCGGCCGGCCGGCGTCCGCCCACGTATACGCAAGCCGCCCTTCCACATTTTCCCGATCGAGCGCTACCGACAATTCATCAAGCGCAAAGCGTCCGCTGCCGACTGCAAGCTTACCGTGTGCGTTCAGGGTTTCGTTCGACGCGGACGGTTGGTCGCCGCGGCCCTCGAGCCAGGCGAGCAGGGTTTTCAAATCGGCCGACTGAACGCCGGCGGGACCGTTGAAAACCAGGCCTTGCGGGCCGTCGCCGAGCCGGCCGCTTACATTGACGTCGGTGAGCCCGGGCGCGCGGAACGCAAAGTCGCCGACGCTCCAGCCCTGCTCGTCAAAGCGCATGCCGCCGTGCAGCGACTGAATCGTCGCGCCGCCGACAGTCAATGCATCGACGGCGACGGTCACGGCAACCGGCAACGGCGGGTGCACCGCGCCGACAAACGTCTGCAGGAAACTTTTGAGCATGACCAGGGGCGGCCGGTGAGTGACGTCCGGAGCCGCCAGCATCCGGTCGACGTCAAGCGTAACCGCCGCAACCGAGCCGTCGAGGTGCGGATGCGCGCCGAATGTGAGCTCCGCTTTGCCGGTGAGATTCAGTGCGCGCTCGTCGGGTCCATATTGCATGGCGAGATCGCGCAAGGATGCCGCGGTGGGCGTGGCGCGAATCTTGCCGGCAAGCTGCCAAGGGTCGCTCAACACCCGTCGCCCGCGCGCGAGCATCGCGCCGGCCGGCCCGGTCAGCGCCAGCGTGCCGTCGAACTGCGGAATGCCGCCGGCGAAACGGAGCGTACCCTCGACTTCGGTGGTGAGCGGGATATTGGACGGATCGATGCCCAGCTTGACCTTTAGGCCGCCGCCCTCATCGCCATGGCTGCCGGAGACCCGGTATTGATACGGCTCGTCCCCGACGGCAAAGCTTCCTTCGCCGTGGAACGGGCCGGCGGCGGAGAGAACGTCACCTTCGAATGAAAACTTCTGCAACACGGTGCGGACGCCCGATTTGGCGTCGGCAAGGGTGATGCGGCCGTCATCGACGCGAAAGTGCGAGATCGCCAGCGCGTCGGGACGGAACGTCGGCGACAGCGCCGGCCAGTCGATCGCACCGGAGCTGTCGAGGCCGAGATTGACCTGCGGCGCGACCACGTGCATTTGCGTCGCGCGGACCTCGCCGCGCAGCAACGGACCAAGCCCGATTTCAAGCTCGACAAAATCCGCCCGCACCTGCGGCGGCCGGCCCGGCTCGCCGACGACGACGTCGTGCAGCTTGAGGAGCGGCGTCGGCAGGATGCGCGCGTCAATGCCGCCATCGACATGCACGGTCAGTCCGGTCAGCCGGCTGGCCTCTTCCTCGAAGTGCGACCGGTAGCGACTCCAGTCGACCACCAGCGGGGCGACCAGCGCCGACACCAGCGCCACGATCACGGCAATGGCCAATGCGAGCAGCGTTGTCTGCACGTCGAACTATCCCCGATGGCGCCGCGGACCGGCACGCGGACGCCTGACCTTTGCCGGCAAGGCTATCATGGAACGGCGCCGGCGCGCCGCAACCGGCGGGTTACCTGCGGCCGATACTGTGTCGATTTTTTGGGTGGGGGCCGCCCTAGCGGCTGACGATCTTGCCCGGATTCATGATGTCGAGCGGATCGATGACGCGCTTGATGGCGCGCATCATGTCCAGCGCCGGCTCGCCGTGCTCGGCCAGCAGATATTTCATCTTGCCCTGGCCGACGCCGTGCTCGCCGGTGCAGGTGCCGTCCATCGCCAACGCGCGCTCGACCAGCCGTTCGAGAAACGCGTGGGTGCGCGCGACCTCGTCCTTGTCGTTCAAATCCACCATCAGCCCGACGTGAAAATTGCCGTCGCCGACGTGACCGACGATCGGCGCGACCAGATTGCTGGCGGCGATGTCGCGCTGCGTTTCGGCAACGCATTCGGCGAGCCGCGAGATCGGCACGCAGACGTCGCTCGCCAAGGCATGGGTGCCGGGCCGCAGCCCGACTTGCGCCCAATAGGCGTCGTGACGGGCCTGCCACAACCGGGTGCGTTCTTCCGCCTGCGTCGCGCGCTCGAAAGGACCGCCGCCGAATTCGGCGGCGATCTCGCCGAAACGCTCGGTCTGTTCGGCGACGCTTGCCTCGCTGCCGTGGAATTCGACGAACAGCATCGGCGTCTCCGGCAGCGCGAGCTTCGAATAGGCGTTCGACGCGCGCACCTGCAGGGCGTCGAGGAGTTCGATACGGGCGACCGGAATGCCCGTTTGAATGGTCTGGATCGTAGTCTTGCAGGCGGCTTCCACCGATGGAAACGGGCAGATGCCCGAGGCGATCACTTCCGGAATGCCGGCCAGCCGCAAGGTCAGCTCGGTGATGATGCCCAGCGTGCCTTCGGCGCCGATCATCAGATGGGTGAGGTCGTAACCGGACGCGGTTTTTTTCGCCCGCCGCGCGGTCGTCATCACCTCGCCGTTGGCGAGCACGACTTTGAGCGCCAGCACGTTGTCCTTCATCGTGCCGTAGCGCACCGCGTTGGTGCCGGAAGCGCGCGTCGACGCCATGCCGCCGAGCGAGGCATCGGCGCCGGGATCGATCGGGAAAAACACCCCCTGGTCGCGCAGATATTCGTTGAGCTGCTTGCGGGTGATGCCGGGTTCGACGACGCAATCGAGGTCTTCCGCATGCACGGCGAGAACCCGGTTCATGTCGCGGAAATCGAGGCAGATGCCGCCGCGCGGCGCATTGACCTGACCTTCGAGCGAGGTGCCGGCGCCGAATGCAATCACCGGCACACGCTCGGCCGCGCACAAGCGGACGATCTTCTGCACGTCTTCCGTGGTCTGCGGGAACACCACCGCGTCCGGCGGCTGGTTGCCGATCCAGGTGAGCGTGTTGCCGTGCTGCGCACGCACGGCATCGGAGGTGACCAGCCGGTTGCCGAAGCTGGCGGCGAGCGCAGCGATCACCGTTTCGACCGGCTTGCGGTCGGGTTTGGGCCTGGCCTGGATTTGCAAATTTGCCATTCTGGTGCGCTTTTCGATTTGAAGTGCCTGTGCGCGTTCACCGCATGCACGGTCCGCAACCGATTGTAGGAACTTCAAATCCGCCGCACCAGTGGCCAAAGGCGGCTGCGATCTTGCATCGCGCGGCGAATTCGCCTTAGTCGGCGGCATGCAAGACCGCCACGATCGTGGACCCGATACAGCGCCGGAGCCCGACTTTCCCGCGCCGTTCGTTTCGTCGGTGATGCGCGTCGATCCCGGCTGGATCGACTACAACGGCCATCTCAACATGGCCTATTACAATGTGCTGTTCGACCGCGCCGTGGACGAGGCCTACGAGCTTCTCGGTTGCGGGCCGGATTATCTGCGGCAATCGCAGCACTCGACGTTCACCGCCGAGACGCATGTCCGCTATCTGCGCGAACTGCACGCCGGCGACCCGGTGCGGGTCACGTTTCAGCTCCTCGACTACGATGCCAAGCGCATCCACTATTTCGAGGAATTGCGTCACGCCGAGGCGGGCTGGCTGTCGGCGACATCCGAGAACATGACCCTGCATGTGGATATGCAGCGGAAAAAGGCCGCGCCGTTTCCCGATGCCATCATGGCGCGGCTGGCGCGGATGAAAGCCGCCCACGCCCATCTGCCGGTACCCGAGGCCGCCGGCCGGCGCATCGCCATGCCGAAATGACCGTCCGTCCCCGTGAAACGGGGGGAGGACGAAGAAGACGGAAGTCTCGTAAAAACCTCGTTCAGATGCCATCTTCGGTCCATGAGAATCACGGAAACGCCGCGCTGTGGCTGACCCATTGAAGCGTCCGCACGAAGCGGTTGAACCCCCCACGCCGTTGCCCGGCGGCATTGCCGCCCGCGCGCGGCCGGGCGGGACGGCGCCGCCCTATCTTGCCGGTCTCAATCCCGAGCAGCGGCTCGCGGTCGAGACGCTGGACGGTCCGGTACTGGTGCTGGCCGGCGCCGGCACCGGCAAGACCCGCGTCCTGACCGTACGCATCGGCCACATCCTGGCGACCGGCCGCGCGCGGCCGAGCGAAATTCTGGCGGTCACCTTCACCAACAAGGCGGCGCGCGAGATGAAAGCCCGCGTCGGCGAGATCGTCGGCCATGTGGTCGAGGGCATGCCCTGGCTCGGCACCTTCCATTCGATCGGCGTCAAGATCCTGCGCCGGCATGCAGAATTGGTCGGGCTCAAGGCCAATTTCACCATCCTCGACGTCGACGACCAGATCCGGCTGATGAAGCAGCTGCTCGACGCCGAGAATATCGACGAGAAGCGCTGGCCGGCTCGCATGCTCGCCGGACTGATCGACGGCTGGAAGAACCGCGGGCTCACACCCGAGCAGGTGCCCGGCGGCGAAGCCGGCGTGTTCGCCAACGGCAAGGGGCTGAAACTCTACAAGGCCTATCAGGAGCGGCTGAAAACCCTCAACGCCGCCGACTTCGGCGATCTGCTGCTGGAGAACATCCGGCTGTTCCGCGAACAGCCGGAAGTGCTGCGCCAATATCAGGCGCGCTTCAAATACATTCTGGTCGACGAGTATCAGGACACCAACGTCGCGCAGTATCTCTGGCTGCGGCTGCTGGCGCAGAAAGCCACTTCACCCCGCGTGCGGGGAGAAGTCGGCGAACAAATCTCGCCGGATGAGGGAGCGCTTTCGCTGCCTGCGCCAGGCGGCGAGCCCCCCTCGCCCGCCGCCGCCAAGAACATCTGCTGCGTCGGCGACGACGACCAGTCGATCTACGGCTGGCGCGGCGCCGAGGTCGACAACATCCTGCGCTTCGAGCACGACTTCCCCGGCGCGAAAGTGATCCGGCTCGAGCGCAATTACCGTTCCACCGGCCACATCCTCGCCGCCGCCTCGCACATCATCGCCCACAACGAGGGCCGTCTCGGCAAGACATTGCGCACCGACGAGGTACCCGGCGAAAAGGTGTCGGTCACCGGCGCCTGGGATTCGGAAGAGGAAGCGCGCGCCGTCGGCGAAGAGATCGAGCAATTGCAGCGCGAGGGCCATGCGTTAAATGAGATCGCCATCCTGGTGCGCGCCTCGTTCCAGATGCGCGAATTCGAGGATCGTTTCGTCACGCTCGGACTACCTTACCGTGTCATCGGCGGTCCGCGCTTCTACGAGCGCGCCGAAATCCGCGACGCGCTCGCCTATCTGCGGGTGATCAATTCGCCGGCCGACGACCTCGCCTTCGAACGCATCGTCAATGTGCCCAAGCGCGGATTAGGCGACGCCACCGTGCAGCTTTTGCACGACCATGCGCGCAAGCGCCGCGTGCCGCTCACCGAAGCCGCCCGCGCCGTGCTGGAGACCGACGAGCTCAAGCCGAAGCCGCGCGGCGCGCTGCGCGGCCTGCTCGACTCGATCGACCGTTGGCGCAGGCAGCGCGAGGCGCTGCCGCACACCCAACTCGCCGAGATCGTGCTCGATGAGTCCGGCTACACCGAGATGTGGCAGAAAGACCGCTCCGCCGACGCCGCCGGCCGGCTGGAGAACCTGAAAGAACTCGTCCGCTCCATGGAGGAGTTCGAGAATCTGCAGGGCTTCCTCGAACACATCTCGCTGGTGATGGACAACGAGAAAGCCGCCGAGGCCGACGCGGCCAGTATCATGACCTTGCACGCCGCCAAGGGCCTGGAATTCGACACCGTGTTCCTGCCCGGCTGGGAGGAAGGCGTGTTCCCCAACCAGCGCGCGCTCGACGACCAAGGCCGCGCCGGGCTGGAAGAGGAGCGGCGGCTGGCCCATGTGGGGCTCACGCGGGCAAGGAAGCGGGCGAAGATTTATTTCGCCACCAACCGGCGCATGCACGGGCTATGGCAGACCAACATCCCGTCGCGCTTTCTCGACGAACTGCCGGAAGCCAATGTCGAGGTGATGGAGTCGAAAGGCGGCTTCGGCGGCTATGGCGGCCAAGGGGTCTATGGCGCCTCGCGCTTCGACGCCATGACCTCATTCGGCTCGAATTACGATACGCCCGGCTGGCAGCGCGCACAGGCCAAGCGCGATCGCAACGGCTTTGCCGATGACGGTAACGACGCTTACGACGTGGAGCCGAAACGAGACAGCGATGATACTTCGCCCCTTCCCCTGTGGGGCAGAGCCAGGCAGGGGGGTAACGCGCGCGGCGGACCGAAGAAACTCCCGCTCACCATCGAGGGCGAATTGGTGGCGAAATCCACCGGCACCGTCTCCGCCTTCTCGCTCGGCGACCGCGTCTTTCACCAGAAGTTCGGCAACGGCAACATCACCGCCATCGACGGCAACAAGCTGACCATCGCCTTCGACAAGGCCGGCGAAAAGCGCGTGGTGGATAGTTTTGTCGAGAGGGTGTGAGGGCGTTCTATTTAGACGAACGATATATTCGATCACGGAGCCGTTGGGATGCCGTCAGATTTTCTTCTCTGTCGAAATTCTCATAGTCCGAGTTATCTTTCGCTTTTTCGAGCCACAACATCACCATCGAATAATTGTTTTGCTGCCCAATAGTCTGTTCGTACAATTTTGGAGCGGGTCTTCCCCGCTCGACCCTGATCCAATGATCGGGCAAGCACTCCTTTACGTCTGTAATCATACCAGCCGATGTAGCTCCTGAAGGTGTTGGCGCGGTTCTTCCGACGTCAACTGCGACGCAGGGAAAGCTTGGGTGTTTGTAAATCCGTCTGACGATTCCGCTGTGCATCAAAACGAATGCAAGCAACTCAGTATGATAGAAAGCATAAGCTCGTGCCATTGCCTCCTTGCTGACTTCAAACTCCGATGCAAGCTTCACTAGCTGGTTGAGATTTGGGTCGTCTTTTAATCGCGGTCGCAGTAATGGTGGGGGTATCAAAAGCAATGACGAAAAGCGATTTGCCTCAACTTCCATTTTGGTGCGCCTGTCTTTCCCTTCCGCGTGCTGAAGGAGCATGTCGGCTCGAGAACAAAGAAATCGACCGTCGGAGTTAGGCATGTGGGTCGGAATTAAAAAATGACCGAGCTCATGGCCAATCGTGAATCTTTGCCGAAAACGGTGGCTGGTTTCTTTGACGAGAATAATGCCTGACTCTCGCTCCGAAGTTGTGATGAGCGCGCCCTCAAGACCTTCCAACGCCTCATATTCGACGGATGAAATATCCAGTTTGCCGCACAATTCTTCGACAGGGACAGGAACGCGGAGAGAAGGCTCGGCCTTGAGAATCCGTGATACAAGGCCCTCCGGAGATCCTGCGCCTTTCTCATCTAAATCTAGTCTGCTGATCATCGTCGTTTATTAGGCTTTTTTCTTCTCACTCAATCGTTTCGCTAGTGCGCGAATTGTATCGCGATCAGAATCGCTAAGGTCCTTCAAATCGCGGTAAAGGGCGACCAATTCACTTTGCATCCCCTTTGGAGGTTCTTCTCCGACCAATGAGGCGATCGACACGCCAAAGTGTGCTGCGAGTCGGCTAAGTAAATCCATGGTTGGATTTTTGCTCGCTCCGCGTTCGATATCCCAGATGTGAGCTTTCGACGCCTTTACGGCGTTTGCGACATCCTGGAGTGATTCTCCCCTTTTGATTCTCAGCTTCTTTATCTCTGCTCCTAGGCCCATGAACCCATTCCTCAATCTGGAATCGAAAGGGGCAGCCGCGCGGCCGCCCCGTCAGATATTTCGAACGATATCATACTGGGCAGCTTGACAGCAAGCGCCGTAAGATATATCTATACGATAGTGTCTTTCACTGGGGAAAGAGGCACGATGATGAAGGGAATTGAACAAATGCGCAGGATTTTGAGACCAGGCGAACCGGCGCCGCGTTCCGGCGAGTACGAGATTCGCGGCGGGCGCGGCGGACACACAGGGAAGGAAAGGACAGTTGTTCGTGGCGAACCACTTCCTCCGACACCCGCGCGCGGTCAGGGCTATACGATGTCGCGACCCGCCCACAATGGCGCTGGTCGAAAGCCAAAATAGGACCGCCATCATGAAG
>JAGXAC010000159.1 GCA_019075925.1 Hyphomicrobiales bacterium
GAGCGGTTTGGCGCCGGCATCCGCCAGCGGTTTTATCTTCTCGGGCGATCGGTTATAGACGCCGACCTCGTGCCCGGCATCGAGTAGACGCCGCGTCATGACCTGGCCCATGCGGCCAAGCCCGATAAATCCCACTTTCATGTCGTGTCTCCATATTGTCCGTCACCCCGAGGCGCGAGCGAAGCGAGCCTCGAAGGGCGACGGCCCGAGCATCCGTGGCCGCATCATTCGAGGACCGCTTCGCGGCCACCTCAGGATGACGGAGTCACACCAGCTGAGCCTTCACCCACTCGAGCTCGCGGCAAATGTAATCGACGATGTCGTTCGATTTGGCGCTCTCGGGCAGCATGTCCCAGGTGTAGGTCTCGACTTCCAGGTGACGCGACAACGGCTTGTCTTTGTGGAACTTGAGCGCATCGGCGATGGCAAACCGCGTGGTGCGAAACTGGCCGAGATCGTCGAGGAACACCGGCACGTGGATGTGGGTGCGCCATTCGCGCGGACCTTTCGGATCCTTCTCGAAAGCGGCGATAGCGTCCTCAACATTGAGAAATTTGGTGAGCTTGCCGTTCCGCTTTTCCAGCGTCTGGGTCAGGTAAATGGTCTTGGCGTATTTCTTCAACGTGTCGACCGCGCCCTGCGTCACGTCCGGAATGTGCAGGGCGGCGGCTTCTTGCAGCTTGAACACCGGCACGCCGGCGTCGACCAGCTTCTGCAATGACGCACCGACGTCCTCGAATTCCACCGCCTGATGGCAGATGTCGTAGACGATGCCGAGATGCCGGCGCAGCGCCTCGTTGGCCTCGGCGATCGGGACATGCGCAAGCTTGGCTAGTTTCTCGACGGCGGCGCCGGAATAAAGATGATCGCGGAAAAAGGCGATGGCTTCGTCGGTGGTCTCGAGGAAACAAAACGGCTCCGGCTCAAGCGCGAGCTGCACGGTGCGTCCGGTCTTTTGCTCCAGCGCCATCAGATGCGCCACCACGCGCAGCACATTGACGGTATAGGTCGCGATCACGTCGTTGCCGGTGACGCGCGGCTTATAGCCGAGCGGCGCGGTCTGGATCGACGGCGCGATGCCGGGCCGGCAAATGTCGGCGAGCACGTCGGCGACGTTGATGGTGTATTGGGTGCGCTCTTCGCTGCGCCAGTCCGGCTCGTACACCTCCTCCTTCACCTTGTCGCCCTTGAAGTGGCCGTAGACGAAGGCATTGGCGGTGTAGACGTACATGTCGTTGGCTTCGAGGAATTTCTTCAGCTTGGCGCGTTCGGCCGCGCTACCCGCCAGTGTCGCCGCCGTCTTGGCGGCAAGCCGGATGCATACGCCGAACGACTTGTTGCCGGCAAAGCGCGCCTTGACCTTCGGCAGGTAGGTGTTGAGCGAATTCCACAGCTGCTCCCAGTCGTCGGCAGGATGCACCAGTGTCGAGTAGGTCAGATGGCCAAGACCGTTGCCGAGATCCATTGTGTTAGTTCTCCTTATCGACTTCGCGCGTCATGGCCGGACTTGTTCCGGCCATCGACGTCTTTCGTTTCGCAATTCTATGCAAGACGTGGAAGCCGGCGGCAAGCGCTGGCACGACGAGCCGCTTCACTGCACTTTCTCCACCTTGCCCGAGGCCGCAGCGCGGATAATGGCATCGGTGACGGCGACGCCGTGGACCATCTGATCGTAGGGTAGCGGATAAGCCGGCCCGCCGGCGGCCGCCTTGGCGAAAGCTTCAAGCGCAACACGGGAAATATCGAGCGTCTCCGCCTGCCAAATCTTCGCTTCGCCCTTGATCGGCTGAAACTTGCAATTGCCGAACAGCCGGGTGCGCCGCTCCTCCGACGAGGCGCCGACCACGTGGGTGACGCCTTCGAGCCGCAGCCAGCCTTTGGAGCCATAGACCTGAAAGGAAAAGCCCGGGCCGGTCGTGGTCATGACGCCGAGATAACCGGACATGCCTTCCTTCATGCGCAGGAGGATCGAGGTGGTGTCGTCGGCGTCGATCGGCGCCGCGCGACGGAAGCTTTGCGCGAACACGTGGTCGACCGGGCCGCATAGGTCGATCATGCCGTCGATGGCGTGCACGCCCATCGGCATCAGCCCACCCAGCGGCGTCTCCGCCTTGTCGGCGCGCCAGTGCTTCGGATTGATCGACAACGCATTGGCAAACGTCATGGTCGCTTCGACGTGCTGCACGGTGCCAAGATCGCCGGCACGGATCATGTTGCGCAGCTTGTTCATTTCGGGATGAAAGCGGCGGTTGTAGCCGAGTGCGAGCGTAATGCCGGCCTTACGCGCGGCATTCACCGCATCCTCCGCCTCGCGCTTGGTGAGCGTGAATGGCTTTTCGCAGAACACATGTTTCTTGGCGCCGGCGGCGGCGATCACCTGGGCGCAGTGCATGGAGTGCGGCGTCGCCAGCACCACCGCGTCGACGTTCTTGTCGGCAAGCAGAGCCTCATAGTTCGCCGCGAGCGCAAAATCGTTGTTTTTGGCGAACGCCTCGATCTCCGGCGTGACCGTCCGGGTGGTTCCCGCCGCGACACGGATCACATCGCTGCCGATGATCGCCTCGACCAGCGTCTTGCCCCACCAGCCAAGTCCGACGATACCTGCTTTGATCATGCTCTCGAACTCTCACGTTTTCCGTAGGGTCGGTTCAGCGAAGCGAAACCCACCGTTGGAAGCCGGTGGGTTGTGCCGCTTCGCGGCCAACCACCCTACGAATTTCCTTACTTCGGCCACGTCAACAGCGCGAGCGCCACGCAGGCGAGCGCCCAGAACACGCAGTATTCGACGCCGCCGATCACCCAGATCCACTTCTTGGTGACCTTCCATGTGGCGGCACCGGCGACGCACAAATGCAGCGCCGCCACGACGGCGACATAGGGCGTATAGATATTGAAGACCAGGCCGATGGTCAGCAAGGTTTCGATCGCGCCGGCGATATACATCCAGTTCGCCGGCGGATTGAATTTGGCGGCGGTGAAAAAATTCAGCGTCGCCGGCTCGGTGAACTTGCCGACGATATGGGGAATGAAGAACAGCCCGCAGATCAGGCGCAGCACGACCACGCCGTTGCCGATGTCGAACGCATGCGCCAGGCCCGCCATGATGATCCCCGCTCTCGGGCGTACGTTAATCCAATGCCTGCATCATTGCGAGGCGCGGGCTGCACCCGCTGGCTTGCAATGGCGGGCGTTAGCCCAACGATCGCTACAGCACTTCGAACATCCGGTAGATCGGCCCTTCCGGCAAGCGGTGGCCGACGCCGATGCTGATGATGTTGTTGAGCCAGCCGTATTTTTCCGACGACGTCTCGAACGTCGCAGCGATGCGCAGATAATAGTCGGTGGCCTTGACCGCTTCGCCGCGCGCGATGCGGTCAAGCACGTCCTTCGGACCCTGGCGGATGCCGGTATAGGGCATGCCGATAACGGCGCCGTCGTCGGTCTTCAGCACGATCCGCACGTTGATCATCCAGGCGCCGTCGCCCGGCCGGATCGACTGCCAGTCGCTGCCGCCGCCGGGAAACAGTTCGCCGCGAAGCCGCTCGCCCTCGAACCGGCCGCCGGTGATGACGCCGACGCGGCGGTCGACGCCGGGAGCCTTGCCGACATTGATCGGCGGCGCGACGGCAAGCAGCAGCGTGAACAGCGGCTTGACCTTCAGCTCGTTCATTTCCTTCGGCAGAATTTCGGACAGCGGACGTGTCTCGGCCACCGGCAGTCCCTCCCCTTTTTCGCGCGCTCCGGGCATATGCGCGGCGCGCGACAGACTAGCCTGTAGCGGGCGAAGCGAAAACCGCCACCCGGCGTCCTGGCGTCGCAGCGGCCACGGCACGTTTTTCGGAGCGCGGCACAAAAATGGGCAGCGATCGCGGAACGATTTGGCGCCTCGCGAATTGGCAGCCTTAGGGCAAGTGTGGCAGGCGTTGCGGGCCGTTCGGCTTCGGCGTCAGCCAAAGCGCGTGATCCGGGCTGGCAGGGCAAGTTTCCATGGCGGGCAAATCGCACGCAACGCCTGTCGATTTACCCACCATCGGCAAGTCGGCCACCGGCATTCACGGCCTCGACGAAGTGACCGGAGGCGGCCTGCCGGAAGGCCGGCCGACGCTGCTGTGCGGCTCCGCCGGCTGCGGCAAAACCCTGTTCGGCATGACCTTTCTTTACAACGGTGCCGCCGACTACAACGAGCCCGGCGTTTTCCTCGCTTTCGAAGAGCACCCGGAAGACCTCATCAAGAATGTCGGCTCGCTCCGCTATGACATCGGCAAACTGATCGCCGAGAAGAAACTTGCCATCGACCACGTCGAGATCGAGCGCTCCAAGATTTCCGAATCTGGCGAATACGACCTCGAGGGCCTGTTCATCCGTCTCGGCTTTGCCATCGACTCCATCGGCGCCAAGCGTGTCGTGATCGACACCATCGAAACGCTGTTCAGCGGCCTGGAAAACGAACAACTGCTGCGCGCCGAATTGCGCCGGCTGTTCGAGTGGCTCAAGAGCAAGCGCGTCACCGCCATCATCACCGGCGAGCGCGGCGACGGCACGCTGACGCGTTACGGCCTAGAAGAATACGTCGCCGACTGCGTGATCCTGCTCGACAACCGGGTGCACGATCAGCTTTCGACGCGCCGCCTGCGCATCGTCAAATATCGCGGCTCGGCCCACGGCACCAACGAATACCCGTTCATCATCGACGAGAAGGGCATCACCGTGATGCCGATCACGTCGAGCGGCCTCGCCCATGCGGCTCCGACCGAACGGATGCCGACCGGCATCGCCGATCTCGATGACATGCTGGAAGGCAAAGGCTACTTCAAGGGCTCCAGCATCCTGCTGTCCGGCATGGCCGGCAGCGGCAAATCGACGGTGGCCGCGCATTTTGCCGATGCGACCTGTGCGGCGGGCCACCGCTGCATCTATTTCGCGATGGAGGAATCGCCGCAGCAGATCGTCCGCAACATGCGTTCGGTCGGCATCAACCTGCAAAAATGGGTCGACAGGAAACTGCTTCGATTCAGCGCGCGGCGGCCGAGCCTGTTCGGTCTCGAAACTCACCTGGCGACCATGTACCGCGACGTGACCGAGTTCGACCCGACCGCCGTGGTGATCGATCCGATGTCGGCGTTGACCGGCGCCGGCATGACCGGCGACGTGCATTCGATGGTGCTGCGCCTGGTCGACTTCCTGAAGGGCCGCGGCGTCACGGCATTGTTCACCAACCTCGGCATCGCCGCGGGCGAGAACGCGGCGACCGAAATTCAGGTTTCTTCGCTGATGGACGTGTGGCTATTGCTCTACAACCGCGAGGGCAACGGCGAGCATAACCGGCAGCTTTACCTCCTGAAGTCGCGCGGCATGGCCCACTCCAACCAGGTCCGCGAATTCATCATGTCGTCCGAAGGCATCAAGTTGCGCGAGGCCTATGTCGGGCCGGAGGGCGTGGTCACCGGCTCGGCGCGGCTCGCGCAGGAGGCCAAAGACAAGGCCGCGGCGCTGGTCCGCGAGCAGGCGATGGAACGCAGCAGCCGCGAACTGGAGCGCAAGCGGCGCGAGATCGCGGCGCAAATCGAAATTCTGCAAGCTCAACTGGCCAGCGAAGACGCCGAAGCGTCACTACTCACCCGCGAAGGCGCCGCGCGCAAGGATCAACTGGCCGCCGACCGCGTTGCCATGGGCGAGAGCCGCCGGGCCGGGCGCCCGGGCAAGCGCCCCCGCCCGCCGATGACCCGAGCAGCGACCGGACAGGAACCGAAATGACCGAAACCAACGGGTACAATCTTCGGCTCTACGTCGCGGGCCAGACGCCGAAATCAATCGCCGCCATCGCCAATCTGAAGAAGATCTGCGAGCAGCATCTGCCCGGCCGCTATGAAATCGAAATCATCGACTTGATGAAGGATCCGGCGCTCGCCGTCCGGCATCAGATCGTCGCCATTCCGACGTTGATCCGCCAATTGCCGGAACCGCTCAAACGCATCATCGGCGACCTGTCCAATACCGAGAAGGTACTGGTCGGCCTCGACATCCGGCCGACCTAAGCGGTAGCCATGTCACCACGCGATCCCAAGTTGCCGCTGTTCGAAAACGCCGACGAAACCGTTGCCGCCATCCATCAAGGCGACGTCGACGCCGTCGTGGTGATGCACAGCCTGGAAGGTCCGCAAGTCATTCTGCTGCACGGGGCCGAGGAGCCCTACCGGGTACTGGTCGAACGCATGAGCGACGGCGCGCTGACCACGGGTCCCGACGGCGTCATCCTCTATGTCAACGATCGGCTGTGCGAGCAGACCGGCTATCCGTCCGCCCGTCTGGTCGGCCGCGATCTCGCTTCGCTGTTCGAGGGCGAGCCGCCGACGCTGGTGCCCGAGGTCACGGCGGAGGCAAGCCTGTTGCGCAACGACAACGACGCCATGCCCGTCGCGGTCTGGTCGCGGCCGATCTCGATCGGCGATACGACCGCCACGCTGGTGCGGCTGACCGACCTTTCGATTCGTCGCCGCGCCGAACAGATCGCCGCAGCCGAGCGTTTCGCACGCTCCGTTCTTGAACAGTCGACCGAGGCAATCGTCGTGCTGTCGCCGGACGGCCACATCACCCACGCCAGCGGGCCGGCGGAACAACTGGCCTGGCGGCCGCCGATCGGCTGTCTGTTTTCGGAAGCGTTTTCGCTCGAAGCCAGTACGAACGAGGACGCGGGAACGCGGGCGCGATTTTCCGCCGAAAGCCTCGACACCATACTGGCGACAAAGCCGTTTCACGGCGTCGAAGTGAAGGTGCGCGGCGATGGCCACGCCAAACCCACATTCCTGCTCAGCGCCGGACCGCTGGTCGACGAGCACAGGGCCAATGTCGGCTCGATCGTCACGCTGACCGACATCACCGAGCGCAAACGCGCGGAGGAACAGCAGGCCACCCTGGTCGCCGAGCTTAACCATCGCGTGAAGAACATCCTGGCGATCGTGCAGTCGGTGGCGGCGCAAACGCTCCGCTCATCGGGTTCGCTGGAGAATTTCTCCGACGCCTTCGCCGGCCGCCTCAAGGCGCTAGCGATTGCGCATGATGTTCTGACGGAAACGCGCTGGGTCGGAATCGGGTTGAGCGAGCTGCTCGCCGCCGTGCTGGCGCCCTTTCGATCGCCCGGCGGCACGCGGGTGAGCATTTCCGGGCCGGCCATCCTGTTGCCGGCCCGCACCGTCGTCCCGCTCTCGATGGTGCTGAACGAGATGACCACCAACGCAACCAAATACGGCGCGCTGTCGACACCGAACGGCACCGTCGGCATCACTTGGCTGGTGACCGGCGGCAGTGAAAAATCGGTCGAACTGATCTGGCTGGAGCGCGGCGGACCGGAGGTTACGGGCGTGGCGCGGAACGGCTTCGGCACCAAACTGATCGATCACGTCATCCGCCACGATCTCGACGGCAGCACCAGGATTGATTTTGATCCGGCCGGCGCGCGATGGACCATTGTGTTTTCGGTCAGCAGTCTTACCGCCGGCCAGGGCGCGGCAGCCGCGCCCGCTACTGTATAGCCGGATCGGCGAACACCTTTTCGCAAATCCGCAGCAGTTCCCGTTCATCGAACGGCTTGGCGATCCGCGGCACTGCACGGAACGGCGCCGGAAAAAGCGCGTCGTCGGCATAACCCGACGTGATGATGAGCCGTAATCCAAGCTGTTGCAGCACCGGCAAGATTTCAAAAATCCGTTGGCCGCGCAGGTTGACGTCAAGCAGCGCGCCGTCCAGATCGCCGCGCTCGGCGCGTTGCTTCACCTCCGCTACGCTGGCGAGCGGGCCGACGACATCGCAGCCGAACCCCTCCAGCATCCGCTCCAGTTCCAGCGCAATGAGCCCTTCGTCCTCGGCGAGAAGAATCCGCCGGCCAGCCAGCGGTTTATCTCCCTGATCGTCGTGGGCAGGATTGACCATCAACATACTGCACCCCCGACGGGGGAAAAC
>JAGXAC010000160.1 GCA_019075925.1 Hyphomicrobiales bacterium
TACGCCGATGATGTGCGCCCTGGTTCTGCGCCGGCGGCCGGCGGACCGCGTCGAGCGCCGCCCGAATTTGTTTGAAAAACTCCGCGCCGGCTATGGACGCACGCTGACCGTGGCGCTGCGGCACAGCCGTATCGTGCTGTTCATCTTTTTTGCGACGATCGCGCTGAACGTGGCGCTGTTCGTTATCGCGCCGAAGGGGTTTTTTCCGCAGCAGGACACCGGGCGGCTGGTCGGCTCGCTGCAGGCGGATCAAAGCATCTCGTTTCAAGCGATGAGCCGGAAGCTGCGGCAAATGATGGAGATCGTGCGGCGCGATCCGGCGGTCGAGAATGTCGTGGGCTATACCGGCGTCGGCAGCGGCGGCGGTTATGCGCAGATCAACACCGGCAACGTCTACGTGTCGCTAAAGCCGCTGTCGGAGCGGGTCGGTGTCGACAAGGTGATCGCCCGCCTGCGGCCGCAGCTTAATCAAGTTCCCGGCGGACGTCTTTATCTGGCCGCGGTCCAGGATTTGCGCGCCGGCGGCCGGCAAAGCAGCGCCCAATATCAGTTCACGCTACAATCCGAGAACGTCGAAGATCTTTATGAATGGACGCCGAAGCTCGTCGACGCCCTCGAACACAACAATCCGATCGTGACGGATGTCAGCTCCGACCAGCAGCAACGCGGGCTGGAAACCTACCTCGATATCGACCGCGATACCACGTCGCGACTGGGCATCAGTCCGCTGCAGATTGACAATACGCTGTACGACGCCTTTGGCCAGCGGCAGGTATCGGTGATCTACAGCGCTATCAATCAATATCACGTTGTCATGGAGATCGAGCCCCGTTACACGCAGTATCCCAATTCGCTGCGCGACGTTTATGTGGCTACTGCCGGCGCTACGGCACCGGGAACGGCGCTGTCGAATTTGCAACAGGGCATGGTCACCAAGGCGGCCGGAACCGGCATCGCCTCGGCTCTTCCGCTGCCGTCGCGGACTTCAGCGGCGACGGCGAGCGCCACCGCCGCAGCCAATGCCAACAATAACTCGGCCCGCAACGCGACGACCAACGCATTGGCCAATACCGGCCACGGCTCGACCTCGGCCGGCGCGGCCGTCAGCACGACGCAAGAGACCATGATCCCGCTGGCGGCCGTCAGCCATTATCACCCGGGCCACACACCATTGTCGGTCAATCACCAGGGATTGTTCGTCGCCGCGACCATTTCGTTCAACTTGCGCGCTGGAAAATCATTGGGCGAGGCCTCTGAGGAGATTGACGCGGCAATCGCCCGCATCCACATGCCGTCCTCGATCCGCGGCACGCTGGCCGGCACCGCGCAATTGTTTCAGCGATCGCTGAGCCAGGAACCGATCCTGATCCTGACCGCCATCGCCGCCGTCTACATTCTGCTGGGCGTCCTCTACGAGAGCTACATCCACCCCATCACGATTCTATCGACCTTGCCCTCGGCCGGCGTGGGCGCTTTGCTGGCGCTCATGCTGTTCCACGTGGAATTCGACATTATCGGACTGATCGGGGTGATCTTGCTGATCGGCATCGTCAAGAAGAACGCGATCATGATGATAGACTTCGCCATCGAAGCGAGACGATCGCGCCAATTGAATTCCTACGACGCCATTTACGAGGCATGCCTGTTGCGGTTTCGCCCGATCATGATGACGACCTCGGCGGCGATTTTGGGCGCGGTGCCGCTGGCGCTGAGCTTCGGCAACGGCGGCGAGATCAGGCGGCCGCTCGGGATTTCGATCGTCGGCGGACTTATCATCAGCCAGTTGCTGACGCTATACACAACGCCGGTGCTTTATCTTTATCTTGATCGGTTGAGCGGTTGGTGGGGGCGCGCCCGGCAATGGATGATGGGTGGCCTTCCGGGACCGTCCGGCACCCCCGCCGAATAGACCGGCCGCCAAGCTAGCGGATGCTAATCGGCCGGCGGCTGTAGCAACACGGGCTCGCCCACCGCCAATGCGCCGGCCGCAAGGTGGCGCGTAATTGATCGATATCGGCATGGCCTTTGACGATGATCGGGCCCTTATAGCCGTCGTCGATCTCGGGGTCGGCCTGCAAGAACGCGATCCGGTTTCCGATGGCATAGATGGCGGCATGGGTTGCGCGCCAGTTGCCGCCATGACCGGACGGCCAAGCCTCATGCGCGGACACCGGGGGCGCACCGAGGACGGCAACCATAGCTAGCCCCATCAACACGGCAGCTTTGCGCGTCATGGCCTTGCTCCCTTGAGGCGGCAAGATGATAACTGCTGCAGCCGCCCAAAACAAAGGGCGGCTGCGCGGATACGTTCGGATTGCGATGCGGACCCGACCTTCGGTCGCGCCGCCGCTTTCAGCCAGGAGCGGATGACGTATGAGTGGCCGTTATTACGAGGATTTTACCGTCGGCGAGATCACGCGGCCGCGCGGCCGTGTGCGGATGGAAAAAGAGGCCATTATCGCCTTCGCCCGAACGTATGATCCACAACCGTTCCATCTGGATGACGAAGGCGGACGCAAGTCGATCTTCGGACGGCTGGTGGCGAGCGGTTGGCACACCGCGGCTGTAACCATGAGTCTCGTCGCCGCGAGCGAGTACCGGGCGGTCACCGGGACGATCGGAATGGGTTTCGACGGGATGCGTTGGCCGATCCCGGTATATCCCGGCGACGAACTGCGGATCGAAACCGAGGTGCTGGACATGCGACCGTCGAAGTCGCGGCCCGACCGCGGGGTGATGAGGTTTCGAACCTGTACGCTCAATCAAAACGGCGAAATCGTGCAGGAGCTTATTGCCAATGCGATGGTGCCGCGCCGGCCGGCGGCAACTGAGAGATAAAGCGTCCGCCCCATGCGTATCGCCGCGCTTTCCGGCTGGACCACAGAACAGAAGCACGTGGTCGCGGCCAGTTTCCTTGGCTGGACGCTCGACGCGTTCGATTTTTTCCTGATGGTGTTCGTTCTCAAGGACATCGCCGCCGAATTTCAAACCGACGTCACCATCGTCACATTCGCCATTTTGCTGACCTTGGCGACGCGGCCGGTGGGAGCGTTTCTGTTCGGCCGAGCGGCGGACCGCTGGGGGCGGCGGCCGACGCTTATCGTCGACGTGTTGCTGTATTCGGCCATCGAGTTCGCCTCCGGTTTTGCACCAAGCCTCACCGCCTTGCTGATCTTGCGGGCGATCTACGGGGTCGCGATGGGCGGCGAATGGGGGGTCGGCGCATCGCTGACCATGGAATCCATTCCGGTGCACGCGCGCGGCTTTGTCTCGGGGTTGCTGCAGTCCGGATATCCCACCGGCTATTTTCTCGCCTCTATCGTCTACGCGCTGCTGTTCCAGTACGTCGGCTGGCGCGGAATGTTCATGGTCGGCGTTCTGCCGGCGCTGCTGGTACTTTACATCCGCCGCAAGGTGCCGGAATCGCCAGCCTGGAAACCGGCAACGACGAAAAGCGACACGACAAAGAGCAACACTTGGACCGTGCTGCAGACGCACTGGCGGCTCGGCATCTACGCCGTCCTGTTGATGACCGCGTTCAACTTCCTCAGTCACGGCACGCAGGACCTCTATCCCACGTTCCTGCAGACGCAACACAAGCTCTCGCCGCACCAAGTCGGCTTGATCGCCGCCATCTATAATATCGGCGCCATCATCGGCGGCATCTCGTTCGGCGCGTTGTCCGAACGCTTCGGTCGCCGCCGCATGATCATTATCGCCGCTATCCTGTCGCTGATCGTGCTGCCGGTTTGGGCGTTTTCAGCGACTGCCGTCTGGCTCGCGGTCGGCGCATTTCTGATGCAAGTGATGGTGCAGGGAGCGTGGGGCGTGGTGCCGGTGCATTTGAACGAACTGTCACCCAAAGACGCGCGTGGCACGTTTCCGGGATTCGTCTATCAGCTCGGCAATTTGATCGCTTCGATCAACGCTACCTTGCAAGCGGGGATCGCCGCCCATTACGGCGGCGACTACGCTTTTGCGCTGGCGGTCGTGGCCGGCGTGGTGGCAGCGGCTATCGCAATATTGACGGCGTTAGGAACCGAAGCCAAGGGCGTGACGTTCGCAACCGGCCTTCCTCCGAACAGGGGCGGAATGCCTCTGCCCAAAGTCGGCTGACGCGAATCATTTTTCCGGTTTATGACCTTGCGCTGACGAGGGCCAGATCGGAAGCTCCATCATAAGATAGCAAACATTCCGCATTGACCGGTCCGCGATGAACGAAAAAACCCAACGCATTATCGAGACCGCGCGCAGCGGGTACGAGCTGTTGAACGATCCGCTGCTCAACAAGGGCACCGCCTTCACCGAGGCCGAACGTGACGAATTCGATTTACACGGCCTGTTGCCGCCCTACGTCACCAATCTCGACCTACAGGTCGACCGGCGGCTCGAGGCGTTTCGTGCCATCGACGTCGACCTCCAGAAATATGTCTTCCTGCGCGGCACGCAGGACACCAACGAGACGCTGTTCTACGCGTTGCTGGCGCGGCACATCGAAGAGATGATGCCGATCGTCTACACGCCGACGGTCGGGCTCGGTTGCCAGCAATTCAGCCGCATCTTCCGTAAACCGCGCGGCCTTTTCTTGAGCTTTCCGCTCAAAGACCGCATCGCCCGCATTTTCAGCAATCCGCGCTTCGACGGCATCCAGGCCATCGTCGTCAGCGACGGCGAGCGCATCCTCGGACTCGGCGATCAGGGCGCCGGCGGCATGGGCATCCCGATCGGCAAGCTTTCGCTTTATACCGCATGCGCGGGTCTGCATCCGTCGACGACCCTGCCGATCCTGCTCGACGTCGGCACCGACAATCGCGCGTTGCTGGACGATCCGCTCTATATCGGCTGGCGGCACGAACGCGTGCGCGGCCCCGCCTACGACGATTTTGTCGCAACGTTCGTCGCGGCGGTACGGGCGCGCTGGCCGCATGTACTGCTGCATTGGGAGGATTTCGCCATCGGCAACGCCAACCGGCTCTTGGCGCAATACCGCGACCAGCTGTGCAGCTTCAACGATGACATTCAGGGAACCGCGGCCATAGGCGTCGGCACGATCATGAGCGCGATCAACGTCACCGCCATGCCGCTTATCGAACAGCGCATCGCGGTGGTTGGCGCGGGGTCGGCGGGCACCGGTATCAGTTCGCTGCTGCTGCGCGCCATGATCGATGCGGGGCTGCCTGAACGGGAGGCGCGGGACCGCTTCTATCTGATCGATCGCGACGGCTTGCTGCTCGACGGCATGGCGGGGTTGCGATCGTTTCAAGCGCCGTTTGTCCAAAGCCGCTCGCGGATCGCCGGCTGGAAACTCAAATCTCCAGATCGGATCGAACTTGCCGATGTTACCGCCAACGCCCAGCCGACCGTCCTGATCGGCACGTCCGGCCAGGCCAACGCCTTCACCGAAGCGGCCGTGCGGGCGATGGCCGCGCAGGTCCGCCGTCCGATTATTTTTCCGCTTTCCAATCCGACCGAACGGTGCGAGGCGAAGCCGCAGGATCTTCTCGACTGGACCGACGGAAGGGCCGTCATTGGTACCGGCAGCCCCTTCCCGCCGGTATCTCGCGACGGCAAGCCGTTCCGCATCGATCAGACCAATAATGCGTATGTGTATCCGGGGATCGGCCTCGGCGCGATTGCGGTCGAGGCGCCGCGGATTTCCGACGGCATGTTTCTTGCGGCGGCGCGCACGATTGCAGAGATGTCACCGGCCAGGCGCGACCCGCACGCCAACCTGTTGCCGCCGCTCACCGAATTGCGCGCCGTATCGCGGCAAGTCGCCGTCGCCGTGGCGACCCAAGCCGTCCGCGAAGGCCTGGCCGCCCCCCTCACGGAAACCGATATTGCGGCAGCCGTGCAAGCGCTGATGTGGGAGCCGGCCTACGCGATCTGTCGCCGGCGAGCGCGGCAGTCATCGAAATGACCATCTGTGGATGTCCCTCCGCCTAAACCGGAAGCGGCTCGTCAAGGCTCGATCGTTAAAACCGGCGCCCGCCCCGCGCGAGCGGTAAAGACAGCGCTCCACCAGAACCGCAAGCGGCTGTCTAATGACCGGCCATGTGCCGGCCGATTTCCGTCAGATTGGCTTCGCTGGCGCGGGTTTCGTACACCAGCTCGCCGTGGAACATCACCACCAGCCGATCGGCGAGCTCCAGCAGTTCATCAAGATCTTCGCTGACCAACAGCACGGCAGCGCCGCGGTTGCGCGCCGCCATGATCTCGGCGTGGATTTGCGCGACTGCCGCAAAATCAAGACCGAAGCACGGATTGGCGGCAACCAGGATATCGACCTGCCGCCCCAACTCGCGGGCCAGCACCGTGCGCTGGACGTTGCCACCGGACAAGTCGCCCATGGCGGTGTCGTCGGAGCGGGTCTTGATCTTGTAGAGGGCAATCTTGCGCACCGCATCATCGCGAAATTTGGCGCGGTTGAGCCACCAGCCGCCGGTGGCGAAGGGCGGACGATCGAATTCGCGGAACGCCAGATTGTCGGCGACGCTCATGCGGGCAACGCAAGCGTTCTGCAGCGGCTCTTCCGGCAGCACCGACAGATGACTATGCCGCATCTGTTCGCGAGTGGCGTGATAGCGCTTGCCCTCCAGGTAAATCGCACCGCTTTCCGCCTCGCGCTGACCCGCCAGCACCTCGATCAGTTGACGCTGGCCGTTACCAGACACGCCTGCGACGCCGACGATCTCGCCGCCGCGGATGGAAAGTGAGACGTCGCGAACGGCCGGCCGGCCGCCATCGTCGAGCGCGTTGAGCTTCTCGATATTGAGCCGCGGCGCGCCGTAATCGCCGGTACGCGGCGGCTGAACCGTCAATTCCTCAGCGCCTATCATCGCCCGCGCCATGGCGTCGGGGGTCAAGTCCTTGACCGCGCCCTGTCCGGCGAGTTTGCCGCGCCGCAGAATGGTGACGTCGTCGGCAAAGGCCATGACCTCCCGAAATTTGTGGGTGATCATCAGAATGGTCAGGTCATCGCTGCTCACCATGCCGCGCAGCATGCCAAGCACTTCGTCGGCTTCGCCCGGCGTCAGCACGGACGTCGGTTCATCGAGGATGAGAAATCGCCGACGCAAATAAAGCTGCTTGAGGATTTCGCATTTCTGCCGCTCACCGGCCGAAATCGCGGAAACCTTGACGTTGAGCGGAACGCGGAGCGGCATCCGCGACAGGAATTCCTCCAGCAGCTTGCGCTCGCGCGCCCAATCGATCACCCCCGGCACGTGGTCGCGCGCCAAGACGAAATTTTCCGCCACCGTCATCGCCGGCACCGAGGTGAAATGCTGATAGACCATGCCAAGCCCGAAGGCGTGGGCGGCGCGCGGATTGCCGATGATTTCCTGCCGGTTGTCGATCATCAGTTCGCCGTCGTCGGCCTGGTAGTAGCCCATGATGCATTTGACCAGCGTCGACTTGCCGGCGCCGTTCTCACCGAGCAGCGCATGAAACGAGCCTGCCGGAATGTTGATGGAGACGTCGTTGAGCGCCTTCAAAGCGCCGAAGCTCTTGCTCATGCCCACCGTTGCCAGCGAAGGGCCGCGCGTGTTTGCGGCTTGCCTCATGGCAGGCCCGCCAGCAGCGCGGCGGAAGACGCTACCGCGCCGAATACGCCGCCCTGCATTTTGACCATCTTGATCGCCGCCCAATGATTGCCTAGGTCGGTCGCGCCGCAACCGTCCTCAACCAGTAGACATTCGAAGCCGCGGTCGTTGGCCTCGCGCATGGTTGTGTGGACGCAGACGTCGGTGGTGATGCCGGTCAGGATCAGATTGTCGATGGCCCGCGCGCGCAGGATCAGTTCGAGGTCGGTGGCGCAGAACGAGCCCTTGCCCGGCTTGTCGATGATCATTTCGCCGGCGAGCGGCTTCAGTTCGTCGATGATCTCCCAGCCTGGCTCGCCGCGCACCAGAATCCGGCCGCAGGGGC
>JAGXAC010000161.1 GCA_019075925.1 Hyphomicrobiales bacterium
TCAATCACGCCGGATCCCTCCCAGTTTCCCCGCGCCCGCTCGATATTTCAGTCAAGTGTGCCCCACGGGTACCAAAGCAAAAGAACCAGTTGCCGGTGCCGATTGGTACAGGTTCCTAGGCGCAAAGCACCTGGGCAACCTTTTGGGCGGCCGAGGCGAGTGCGCGCTCGTCTACCGCCGTATAACCGAGGACTAAAGCATTGCTGCTGCGGCGATCGGCGTAAAAGCTCGACAGCGGCGGTGCGATAACGCCACAGGCCGCGGTGCGCTGAGACGCCTCGTCGTCCGTCAATCGTTCGCTGACTTCGGGCGTGAAGTAGCCGAGCAAGTGCATGCCCGCCGTATTCGGCCGCACGGTCATGATCTTGGACAGATGCTTTTCTGCCGCCTCGATCAACGCCGCCTGGCGGTTGCGATAAATCGATCGCATCCGGCGGACGTGCGCCGAGAAAAAGCCCTCGCGTATGAACGTATCGACGATGGGCTGTGGAAGGATCGGCGGCTCCGGCAACAGGTCGAACCCTATCCGGGCGAGTGAGAAGCGGTCGGCGATGCGAGAGGGAACGATCAAATACCCGATCCGCAGCGATGGGAACAATACTTTCGAGAACGTGCCCACGTAGACAACGCGTTCGCCGCCATCAAGACTTCGCAACGCCGCGGGCGGATGGCCAGAATAGCGAAATTCGTTTTCGTAGTCGGTCTCGATGATCCAGCAGTCGGACTGGTCTGCAAACGTGAGCAATTCGAGCCGTCGCTGGAGCGACATCGTCACCCCCAGCGGATATTGGTGCGATGGCGACACCACGATCATGCGCGGCCGCGTTCCCGTCTTGGCGCCTTCCGTCAGCGACAGTCCCTCGGCGTCTACCGGTACCGGAACGACGAACGCGTCGGCCGCGGACAGGACGCTGCGCAATCCGGGGTAACTTGGGTCCTCGACCCAGACCGGCTCCTGCAGATCGAGCAGCAACCGGGCCGCCATGTCGATGCCGTTCTGCGCGCCGGTGGTGATGATCACGTCTTCGGGGCGACATTCGATCATTCGCGATGTGCGCAAATAGTCGCAAATCGTCTCTCGCAACGGGCCGTATCCGCGAGGATCGGCCTGCGTCAGCAGCGACCGTGACGGCGAGTGCCAAATGCGGGCGACTTTTTCCCACGTCTCGAACGGAAACAACGAGACGTCGGGAAGGCCGGGCGCAAACGCCTTATACGGCTCGCGCCCCGGCGGGATCGCCAAGGTGGCGAGATGGCCACGACGGGAAAGTTCGAGTGCGCAGGCCGCCTTCGATCGCGCCAGGACCAGGCCGACGGGCATGGTCACGTCGTCGGGCAGCATATCGGCAACGTATGTCCCGGAGCCGATCCGCCCTTCGAGATAGCCTTCGGCGATCAACTGTTCGAAGGCGCCGAGGACGGTGTTGCGCGAGCAGCCGAGCTCTTCGGCGAGGAGGCGCGTGGCCGGCAAGCGCATGCCGGGCGGCAACCGGGCGCTGATGATGGCTTGCCGCAACTGTTGATGGAGTTGGCGCCAAAGCGAAACGGGCGACCGTGCATCCAACCAAAAGTCGACGAACACCGCAAAGCTGGCGCGTTTCCGGCGGCCCTTGAAACCGTCGGCGCCCCGCCGTCGCGAACTGCCGTGCGAATGTTCCAGCACCGCGTCCGCCGCAAGGAGATCGTAAGTATCGTCCGTCGCTGGCTTGTCCGGTACGAGCGGCGCCGAGGACTGACTTGACTGTCGTCCGCTCCGCAACTTTACGCGCTTGGTGGGCACGTGGTCTTTAACTCGACGCGACACCGGTTTTCTTCCCCGATACATTCTATATTTTTTTTCTAATTCCAGTGTGGACGATCCACCTATTTCGTCAAGAGGCGGCGCAACATCGTGCCGGTGTGGAGCGGATGAACGAACGTCAATCTTCAGGACGGCGGCACGCGCTGGTGGTCTTTGGCCCCACCGAAATACCTTCGATTGCCGTCAAATCGCTCCGTTTGTCGATCCGAAGAGAGGGACTGCGTAGGGCTCTCGTGTCGGCCGTTTACTAATCAGAGAAATTGCGAAGTTCCAAAGCAGCGTCGTGCGTGCCACTTTTCATATCCGCTCTCTCAGGGTCGCACGGGAATCCCCGAAATCTCTGTCGGCCGATAGCCGTGACGTAGCTCGTTTTCATTTGTAAAGAGACGCAAGTCTCGTGCGTCGCACGCCGTCCGATCCGGCTGCCGACAGATCGGAAGCTCGCCGCGGCGCGCGACGTGCCGGGCAACAAACCGATGCGCGAAAATTCTGGACACCGCGCAAACGACTCCATTAAGTAGGGCCGCTTCGCTCGGAATTTTCCGCTCAAGCGCGCGGCGAACCAACGGAGACTGTATGCGGATCGCGCAAATATCGCCGCTCACCGAAGCGGTCCCGCCCAAATTGTACGGCGGCACCGAGCGCGTGATTTCCTGGCTGACGGAAGAGCTTGTCGCGCAGGGTCACGATGTCACGCTGTTCGCCAGCGGCGATTCCAAAACCTCGGCGCGGCTCGAAGCGGTCTGGCCGCGGGCGCTCCGGCTCGATAGTTCGATCCGCGATCCTTACGCGCTGCACATGATCATGCTCGAGCAGGTGGGAAGAATTGCGAACGAATTCGACGTTCTGCATTTCCATCTGGACTATTTTCCGTTTTCGCTGTTCTCCCGGCAGCCAACTCCGTTCATCACGACACTGCATGGGCGGCTGGATTTGCCGGAGCATCAGCCCATGTTCGACACGTTCTCGTCGATCCCGGTGATTTCGATTTCCAATTCGCAACGCCGGCCGGTGCCGCAAGCCAATTGGGTGAAGACCGTTTATCACGGCGCGCCGCCGCTGCTGCTGACCCCGCAGCCGACCAATCCGCGCTATCTGGCGTTTCTCGGGCGCGTTTCGCCGGAGAAAGGGCTGGATCGCGCGGTGCGTATCGCCGAGCGCGTCGGCCTGCCGCTCAAGGTTGCAGCCAAGGTCGACAGGGCGGATCGCGATTATTTCGAGGAGCAAATCAAGCCTTTGATGAGCCTGCCATTTGTCGACTATGTCGGCGAAATCAACGATACGCAGAAGTCCGGCTTCCTGAGCGGGGCGATTGCGCTTCTGGTGCCGATCGAGTGGCCGGAGCCGTTTGGGCTGGTGATGATCGAGGCGATGGCCTGCGGCACGCCGGTGATCGCGTTCAATCGCGGCTCGGTGCCCGAAATTATCGACGAAGGTTTGACCGGATTTATTGTCGAGGACGAGACAAGTGCAATCGCCGCAATGCCGCGGATTCCGACGCTATCGCGACAAAAGGTGCGCATGCGCTTCGAGCAGCGGTTCACCGTGCGACGTATGGCCGAGGAATATCTCGGCGTTTACCACGATCTCATCGAGCAGGCTGCACCGCAATCGCGCGCCGCGAGAGCCTAACCCGGAACATCTTGCTTTTGACGAAACCAGAAAAGGCAAACCCTGCGCCGGCAGGAGTTTGCGCGCTTCAACAGGAATGTGCCGATGCCCGACGCCATTGAACTTCTCGCCACGCGAAGCTCCTCCAAGGCTGCCGAACTGAAAGCCCCCGGACCGTCCGCCGCTGAAATCGACACGCTTCTCACCATCGCCTGCCGGGTGCCGGACCACGGCGCATTGAGGCCCTGGCGCTTCATCGTGTTTGAAGGCGATGCGCGTCTCGCCGCCGGCGCTGCGATTGCGGCCGCGCACCGTGCCAACAAACCGGATGCGGCTCCCGAACAGAGCGAGGTGGAACGCAAGCGTCTGGCGCGCGCTCCGCTGGTGATCGCGGTTGTCAGTCGCGCGGCGGCAGGCGGCAATATACCCGAATGGGAGCAGGTATTGTCGGCAGGCGCCGCCACCATGAATCTTGTGCTCGCGGCGCATGCGCTCGGATACGGAGCGAATTGGCTCACCGGTTGGTACGCCTACGATCGTGCCGTGCTCGATGCTCTTGGCCTCGCCCCGCAGGAGCGAATCGCCGGGTTCGTCCACATCGGAATGCCGTCGGGTCCGGTCAAGGATCGGCCGCGACCGTCGCCGAGCGAGATCGCCACGCGATTTCCCGGCTAGCTTTGCGCGAAAGCAGGTTCGCAAGGACGCGTCATTCCTAGCATGCGCTACGCCCCGGTCGCCGCCTGTGATATCGATGAACTCCCCGTTGCGGCTCGCATCAAGGATGATCGATGGGCGGTCAGCTACTCTTCGAAGCCGCAAGCTTGCGCCGGTTGGCGACGCGCATTCGCATGCGCGCGACCGACATGGTTGCGATCCAGGGCTTCGGCTATCTCGGTCAGGCCATGTCGTCGGCGGAGATTTTCGCGGTGTTGTTCGGCGGCACCTTGCGGATCGGCCATGATCGCTTCGTGCTCTCGCCGGGACATTATGTCATCGGGCTCTACGCGGTTGCGGCCGAACTCGGGTTGCTCGATCCGGCGGAACTTGCGCATTACGGCGCGGATGGCTCGGCGCTGGAAGCGATCGGCAGCGAGCGCACGCCGGTGGCCGATCTGGTGTGCGGCTCGCTCGGGCAGGGGCTGTCCGGGGCCATCGGCTTTGCGCTGGCCGCGGAACTCGCCGGCGAGGATCGCAGTGTCTTTGCGTTCCTCAGCGACGGCGAAATGGAAGAAGGCCAGGTTTGGGAAGCGGCGATGTTCGCCGCTCACCGGCGGCTCGACCGCCTGGTGGCGGTGATCGACGCCAACAATTCGCAGGTCGACGGTGCGGTGACTTCGGTGACCACGCTCGAGCCGCTTGCGGAGAAATGGCGCGCTTTCGGCTGGCGCGTCGCCGAGACGGACGGTCATGACGTTGTGTCGCTCGCGCAGGCGTTCGCATCCCGGCATGACGGCGCGGGACCGCTCGCGGTTATCGCGCGCACCGAGATTTTGGGGCGCATGCGCGCCATTCCGCCGACGATCGACGGCCATTTCATCAAACTCGACCCGGCGCTGAAAACGGCGATCATGCGCGAACTGGAGGCAGCCCTTGCATGAACCGCCCTACGAGACGGTGCTTAAACCGTATGGTGCCGCGCTGGTGGAGCTTGCCCGGCAGCGGCCGGAGATCGTTTGTCTCGGCGCCGATCTGACCCGGCAGACCGAGACCGATCTGTTCCGCGACGAAATCGCCGGCCGCTTCATCAATATCGGGATGGCGGAGGCGAATATGCTCGGCATCGCCGGCGGGCTCGCCCGCGCCGGCCATGTCGTGTTCGTCAATACGTTCGGCGTGTTCTGCACGCGCCGCTGCTTCGATCAGATCGCCATGTCGGTCGCTTATCCGAGGCTCAACGTCAAAATCGTCGGCTTCATGCCCGGCCTGTCCAGTCCCGGCGGTCCGAGTCATCAGGCCATCGACGACGTGGCGCTGATGCGTGCGGTGCCCAACATGACCGTGGTCGAGCCCGCGGACGCGATCGAGACCAGGCAGGTGGTGGCGGCGATTGCCGATTGGCCGGGGCCGGTCTATCTGCGGCTCAAACGCGGCGAAATTCCGGTCATCTTCGACGACGACCACCGGCTCGATCTTGGCGCGGCGCAAGTGATAGCGGGCAACGCCGAGGCGGAGGTTTGCATCGTCGCCTCCGGCATGATGTTGCCGGCGGCGCTCGCCGCGGCGCGCACGCTTGCCGACAACGCCGTCACGACGGTCGTCATCAATGTGCCGGTGATCAAGCCGCTCGACGCAACGACGATCACTGCAATCGCGCGGCGGAGCCGCCTGGTCGTCGCCGCTGAAAATCACACCATTGTCGGCGGTCTCGGCTCGGCAGTGGCCGAGGCGTTGGCCGAAGCGGGCGTTGCCGCGCCGCTCCGCCGCGTCGGCATTGCCGATACTTTCGCCGAGGCCGGTAGCCGCGAATATCTGTTCGCCAAATACGGGCTCGGCACCAACGACATCATCGCGGCCGCGTGGCGCGGACTGGCGCTCAATCGGCCGATGCCGGTGGCGCCTGCGGTTGCCGTTCGGCCCGGCGCCTATGCGCCGGTGTGAAGGCCGTCGATGCCGCGGATAAGATCGGCGGCTTTCTCGCCGATCATGATTGACGGCGCGTTGGTGTTGCCGCTCGTCACCGTCGGCATGATCGAAGCGTCGGCGACGCGCAAGCCCTCGATGCCGTAAACCTGCAATCGCGGATCGACGACGCTCATGGCGTCGACGCCCATTTTGCAGGTGCCGGCCTGGTGATGATACGTCTCGCACGTTTGCCGCACCCATTGCTCGCGTTCGGCGCGGGTCTTCGCCGTCGGCCAAAGCGAGCGGCTCCGCCATTTGGCGAACGTCGGACTTTCGAGAATTTCGATCGAAACCTCAAGCGGTGGTGAACGCCCAGTCGAACGGCGTTGTCTACAGCTCCCAGGAGCGGTGCGGCGTAGCGATCCTTTCGTCGTCATGGTCGGCGCCGCCGGCTTCAAGCAGCAATACGCGCGTTCCGGCGTCCTCCGACAGCCGGGAAGCGATCACGCATTCGGCCGACCCGGCGCCAACAACGATGTAATCGTAGTCGGTCATCCGCCGCGTCCTCATCCGTGCGCTTCACTGTCGAGATGCGCCATCTGCACCGGGTCGTAGCGCTCTCCCGCCGTCAGGGCGGGGGATACGGCTGCCTCGATGTCGGCAAGCTCGGCGGCCGTCAGGGATAACCGGAGGGCGCCGAGCGTTTCGTTCAATTGCTCGCGGCGGCGTGCGCCGATCACGGGAACGATGTCCGCGCCGCGCGAGCGTACCCAAGCCAAAGCAAGTTGGGCCGGGCTCGCACCTTTGTTCTTGCCGATCTGCCGCAGCCGTTCGACCAGGCGCAAATTGCTTTCACGGTTGCCGTCCTTGAAACGCGGCATGCGAACGGTACGGATATCGCCTTTGATATTTGCGTCGGGAACGCGCCCGCTGAGCAAGCCGCGCGACAGCACGCCATAGGCGGTGATGGCGATGCCGAGTGCGCGCGCCGCCGGCAGGATTGCCGCCTCGATACCGCGGCTCATCAGCGAATATTCGATTTGAAGATCGGCGACCGGATGGATCGCATGCGCGCGCCTGATCGTCTCGGCGCCGACTTCCGACAGGCCGATGTGGCGGACATATCCGGCGCGAACCATGTCGGCAATGGCGCCGATGGTGTCTTCGATCGGCACGGCCGGATCGAGCCGGGCAGGGCGGTAGATGTCGATGTAATCGGTGCCGAGCCGGCGCAGCGAATAGGCAAGGAAGTTCTTGACCGCCAACGGCCGCCCGTCCTGGCCGATGAATGCGCCCGAGGGTTCGCGCATGCCGCCGAATTTCACCGAGACGACGTAACGCGACCGCGGCACGGCGTCGAGTGCGCGGCGGATCAGCATTTCGTTGTGACCCATGCCGTAGAAATCGCCGGTGTCGATCAGGGTGATGCCGGCGTCGAGGGCCGCGCGCAGCGTCGCGGCGCTTTCGGTTTCGTCGCTCGGACCGTAAACCCCCGGCGACATGCCCATGCAGCCGAGGCCGATCACACCGACCTGCGGCCCGTCGCGGCCAAGGTTCACCGTGTCCATGCGCGTTCGCTTTGAGCTTCGCTACGACGAAAATGTTTCAAGTGGCAGTTCAATCTTGGCGCTAAAGCCGGCCGGTGCAAAGTCAAAAGCGATTTGCCCGCGCAGTTCGTCGGTGATCGAGCTTTCGATGAGTCGCGAACCGAAGCCTCGTTTGCGCGTCTTCTTGAAAGGCGCACCGCCGCGCTCGTGCCAAAGGATGGCAAGGTATTTGCGGCCATTCCGCTCGATCTGTTGCCAACTGACATCGAGCGCGCCGCGTTCGTGCGCAAGCGCGCCGTGCTTGGCCGCATTGGTGGCCAATTCATGAAAGACCAGGCCGAGACTCAGGACTTGCTTCGGCGTGAGTAGAATCGGAGT
>JAGXAC010000013.1 GCA_019075925.1 Hyphomicrobiales bacterium
CCGGCTTCACTTTCATGGCGCCGGATGGAACAAGGGGTGCCGCGGGCGGACAGTTCACGCCGAATCCCGATTACTGGACCTTTGAAATTCCGCTGGCGGTTTCGTATCTTGCGAACAATTGGAACCTCACTGCCAACTTCTTCTACGACATCAATACCGCTTCGCAAGGCAACTGCTGCGCGAGCGGCCTCATTGGTGCGCCCCTTACGATTACCAGCGGCAACATGCTCTACGCCGACCTCCACGCCCTCTATAAGATCGGCAAGTGGTCGCTCGGACCCGTGGCCGATTTCCAAGTGCAGACAACCGGCGATACGGGCTGCAACGCGGCGGCCACCGCACTGGGGATTTGCAACAGAAACTCGGCAGCCCAACTGGGCGGCTTGGTCGGCTACGACTTCGGTCCAGTCGACTTGCAGGTCTGGGTGCTGGATACGGTAGCATCGCAGAACTTCGCTCAAGGCCCTGGCACGATGAGCGTGTTCACGCGCCTTGGCTTCCGGCTCTGGGGACCAGAGGCTCCGAAGCCGCTGGTTGCCAAGAACTAAGCTGGCGACAGACGAACTCTCTACGAGCCCCGCGGGAAACCGCGGGGCTTTTTCTTTGCGCTGGCCCGTTTTGTTTGGCCCGGCCAACGCGAACGTCGCCGGAGCTTTGCAAGCTGCTATAAGATGCGCCGATGACCGCTGTTCCCGCCTCGCCCGATCGGCTGCCGACCGGCGCTCTTCCGCGCCACGATTGGACCCGCGCGGAATTGCGCGCGCTGTTCGACCTGGCGCTGTCCGAACTGATATTCCGCGCGCAAAGCGTCCATCGTTTGAACTTCGATCCGGCGGCGGTGCAGATCTCGACCTTGCTCTCGATCAAGACCGGCGGCTGTCCCGAGGACTGCGCTTATTGCCCGCAGAGTGCCGAATACGACACCGGTGTGCGTGCGGAAAAGCTGATGCCGATTGACGCGGTGCTGGCGCAGGCGCGCGCGGCACGCGACGCCGGCGCCAGCCGCTTTTGCATGGGCGCCGCCTGGCGCTCGCCGAAGGACCGCGATCTGACGCAGGTTTGCGCCATGGTTGCCGGCGTCAAGGCGCTCGGACTTGAGACGTGCGCAACGCTCGGCATGCTCAGCGCCGACCAGGCTTGCGCCCTCAAAACGGCGGGGCTCGATTACTACAATCACAACCTCGATTCCTCCCCCGAGTTTTACGACGAGATCATCACCACGCGGACCTACGATGACCGCCTGGCGACGCTTGGGCACGTGCGTGAAGCCGGCATCCGCGTCTGCTGCGGCGGCATCGTCGGCATGGGCGAGACACGCGAAGATCGCGTCGGCATGATCGAAGCCTTGGCGAATTTGCCGACGCATCCGGAGTCGGTGCCGATCAACATGCTGGTGCGTGTCGCCGGCACGCCGCTGGCGGACGTCCCCCCGCTCGATCCAATCGAGTTTGTGCGCACCATCGCGGTCGCCCGCATCGCCATGCCGCGATCCGTGGTGCGGCTTTCGGCCGGCCGCGAGGACATGAGCGAAGAAACGCAGGCGCTCTGCTTTCTCGCCGGCGCCAATTCGATATTTTGCGGGCCGAAGCTCCTGACCACGCCGAACCCCGCACAGGAGCGCGACCGCGCGCTGATGCGCCGGCTCGGCTTATCGCCGATGCGCTAATGTAAGGCGGCTCGGTTACTTCCCCTTGCGCAACACGTGATAGCTGAGTTCGCCCGGATCGGTGAGGTCCGGAACCTTCCAGCCGTCGAGATCGTATTCGGCCATGCAGTCTTCGGCGAAGCCTTTGAAACGGTCGGCGTTGCCCGACGCCTGGGCGCCGAACAAGCAATAGCGACGGATTTCCTCGGTCGAACCGCCGTAATTGATTTCGTAAAGCTCGTGGCGGCCGCCGAATTCCGTCGCTATGCAGTCCCACAAAAGCTTCATCAGTTTGACGCGCTCCTCGGCCTTGTAACCGTTCGAGCCGCGCATATAGCGGTCGATATAGGGGCGGATTTCGGCGCTCTTGAAGTCATTGACGTGCGAATTGAGATAGATCAGGCCGGACGCCACCGTTTGCTCGATGATGTATTTGACTTTGGTGTAGGCCATGGTGGCGATGATCTGGTAGGCGTTGCCCGGATCCATGTTGGGCAGCACGTAATCGCCGATCCATGGCTTCGGGTCGCGCACCATCGCGTCCGATAGCGCCCAGAACAGATTGCGCCAGGCGATCACTTCGCCGACATTGGCTTGCACGCCGCGGTAGTCCTTGGTGCCCGAAGCTTCGACCGCCTTGAGCAGCAGCCCGGCGATGAAGTCGAACTTGACCGCAAGCCGCGTGCAGCCATGCACGACGAACCGCGGCAGGAAGCCGGTGCGCGGGAAGAAGTTGTTGGCTTTCTCGATGTCGCCGTAGACGAAGACGTTCTCCCAGGGCACCAGCACCTTGTCGAGGATGAACACGGCGTCGTTCTCGTCGATGCGCGACGACAGCGGATAATCGAACGGGCTGCCCATTGCCGTCGAGGTCATCTCGTAGGACGTGCGGCAGAGGAATTTTACGCCGGGCGCGCTGGTCGGAATCATGAACACCACGGCGAATTTCTTGTCCTGGACCGGAATGAGGCCGTGGTGCGCGACGAAGGTATAATTGGTGAGCACCGACCCGGTCGCCACTACCTTGGCGCCAGAAACGACGATGCCCGCGTCGGTTTCCTTTTCCACGTGGCAGCAGATGTCGCCGACTTCGCTCGGCGGCCGGTCGCGGTCGACCGGCGGATGGATGATGGCGTGATTGACGAACGGCACGCGCTCCTGGCTGAACGTGTACCAGCGTTTCGCGTTGTCGGTGTAAGGATCGTAGAATTGGGCGTTGGCGCCAAGCGTGGCGAGGAACGAAGCTTTGTAATCGGGCGAGCGGCCGAGCCAGCCGTAGGTGATACGCGCCCATTCGGCGATGGCGTTGCGCCCCGCCAACAAATCTTCCAGCGACTTCGGCGCTTTGAAGAAAGCATGCGTCTTGCCGCCGTTACCGGTATCGGTCGGCACCATAATCTTGTCGGCGTGCTTCTTGTCGTGCAGCGCGTCGTACAGCCGCGCCACCATGCGGGCGGTGTTGCGGAAGGCGGGGTGTTTGGTGACGTCCTTCACCCGCTCGCCGTAGATGAAGACGGTGCGGTCGTCGCGCAGCGAGTCCAGATACTCGTTGCCGGTCTGCGGCGTGGTGACGGCTGATTTCGCGGCGGGCTTCGATATCTTTACGCTCATGGCGCTCCCTCTTCCTGATCGGGTGACCTTCCCAAGCCTCGTATTGTTCGATTATCGAACGATAGTGCGATATTCGACCGGCTGACAAAACGATAGCGGGGCGGAGTCCGCCCGGCAAGACGCGCGTTCAAGACGCGCGTTCAAGGCGGGGTCGGGACAAGCGCCGCGATCAAGGACCGGACGGAAGCCATGGTCGCCAGCGGGCGGCGACGCTTTCAGACCAGCGAAACGGAAATCTGTTCGGCGACGCGGCGCAATTGCGGCAGGAAGCGATCACGCATTTCGTTGCGTGTCGTGCGGGTCGAGTGGGTGCTCAGATTAAGCGCGGCAACCGCCTGCCCGCTGCGATCGACAATCGGCACGGCGATGGCGCGAAGACCGCGCTCGAGTTCTTCGTCGACAATGGAAAAGCCCTGCTCCCAGTCTTCGCGCACCCGATCGAATAGCGCCTGCACGTCGGTAATCGTCGACGGCGTGTAAGCCTCGATATGCAGCGACCGCAATCGCCGCCACAGCTCGGCTTCGTCAAGAAAGCCAAGCTGCACACGGCCGAGCGCGGTGTGAAACGCCGGCAGCCGCGTCCCGACCGCCAGCGCCACCGACATGATCCGGCTGGCGGGGATGCGTGCAACGTAGACGATCTCGGCACCTTCCAGAATCGCCGTCGAGCAGGACTCGTGAAAATGCTCGCTGAGCTGACGCATCTGCGGCACGGCTTGCTCGATCCAATTCTGGGTGGCGAGATAGGCAAAGCCGAGTTTGAGGATGCCGGAAGAGAGCGAGAAGTTGCGGCCGTTCTGCACGACGTATCCGAGCGCGCTGAGCGTGCGCAAAACACGCCGCGCCGTCGCCCGCGACAGGCCGGCGGCCTGCGCCGCCTGGGATAACGTCATCGCCGGTCGATGTTTGTCGAACGATCCAAGCACGGCGAGACCCTTGGCGAGAGTGGCCATGAATTCCTTGTCTTGCGCCGGCTCTCGCTCCATCGGCTGCGTGTCCTTCGCGCCCGCCTCGACAACGCCGCGGCAATTGACAGAAATTCGGCGCTCGGCAAGAATGACCGGAACGCGAACCTTCGTTCGATAATCGAACAGTAATTGATCGCACCACGCGGTGCAAGTCGAAGGCTTTCGTTCGGAAACAAAGCGCGGCCCGCTTTCAGACGCCGACGCGGGATCGTACAGGGGAGGAATTCATGGCGAGGAAATCAGATATCAATCGCTTGAACCGGCGCACCTTCATGAAGGCGTCGGCAGCTACCGGCGCTGCGCTGGCCGCCGGTTCTGTCTTCGCACCGTCGGTGCGCGCCGCGCAGACGCTGAAGCTCGGCTATGTGAGCCCACAAACCGGACCGCTGGCGCCGTTCGCCGAGGCCGACAAGTTCATCATTTCCAGCTTCCTCGAAACGGTGAAGGGCGGCGTCAAGGTTGGCGGCGCGAAGCTTCCGGTCGAAGTCACGGTGAAGGACAGTCAGTCCAACCCCAACCGCGCCGCGGAAGTCGCCAAGGAATTGATCGTTTCGAACAAGATCGACTTGATGCTGGTTGCGTCGACGCCGGAAACCACTAATCCGGTCTCCACCCAATGCGAGATCGAGGAAGTACCGTGTATTTCCAGCGTGGCGCCGTGGCAGCCGTATTTCATCGGCCGGCAGGCCAATCCGGCCGGCGGCCCTCCAGCCTGGAAGCCGTTCAATTACACGTATCATTTCTTCTGGGGCCTGGAAGACGTCATCGCCGTCTACACCAACATGTGGCAGCAGGTTAAAACCGACAAATCGGTCGGCGGCCTGTTTCCCAACGACGGCGACGGCAATGCCTGGGGCAGCAAGCAGGTCGGCTTCCCGCCGGTACTCGACAAGCTCGGCTTTAAGCTCACCGATCCCGGCCGCTATCAGAATCTGACCGACGACTTCACCGCGCAGATCGCCGCGTTCAAGAAGGCCAATTGCGACATCATCACCGGCGTGATGATACCGCCCGACTTCACCACCTTCTGGAACCAGGCGTCGCAACAAGGCTTCAAACCGAAGGTTGCTTCGATCGGCAAGGCGATCCTGTTTCCGGTCGCGGTCGAGGCGTTGGGCAAGAATGGCAACAACCTCTCGTCCGAGGTCTGGTGGACGCCCAATCATCCATTCAAGTCGTCGCTGACCGGCCAGTCGGCAAAACAGCTTGCCGACGCCTACGAAAAATCCTCCGGCAAACAGTGGACCCAGCCGATCGGCTTCGTGCATGCACTGTTCGAACTGGCGGTCGACGTAGCCAAGCGCTCGGGCAACGCCGGCGACAACAAGGCGATGGTGAAGGCGATTGCCGCGACCAACCTGCACACCGTGGTCGGGCCGATCGCCTGGAACGGCAAGAACCTGCCGCCGTTCGCCGCCAAGAACATCGCCAAGACGCCGCTGGTCGGCGGCCAATGGCGGCTGCGTAACGGCAACAAATACGACATCGTCATCACCGATAATAAGACCGCGCCGGAAATTCCGGTCGGCGGCAAAATGGAGCCGATCGCATAAAGAATGGGATTGGCTGACAGCGCAGCGCTTCCACCGCCGTTCGGGCGGTCCCCCTCCCCCGCCTTGCGGGGGAGGATTATTTTGCGATCCCGTATTCTCAGGCGCCTTCGCGAAGCGGGGCGACGGCACCACCGCCTTCGCCGGCGCGAGCGACCTGCCGCGGACGTAAGCCCGCCGCAGCGCACAGCGCATCGGCGGGAATATGGTGGAGGGATCGCGTGATACTGACGCTGGACAATCTGACGCGATCGTTTGGCTCGCTCAAAGCGGTCGACGGCGTCGAGCTTGAGGTCGCCGCCGGCGAAGCGCTCGGCATCATCGGTCCGAACGGTGCGGGCAAAACCACGTTGTTCAATCTCATCACCGGTCTGCTCAGACCCGACGCCGGCGCCATCCGTTTCGACGGCCGCGACATCACCCAAGCGCCGCCACGGGCGCGTTGCATCGCCGGCATCGGCCGCTCGTTTCAGATCCCGCATCCGTTCGAAAATCTGACCGTGTTCGAGAATCTGCTGGTCGCCGCCATCCACGGCCGCCGCCAGCGCGAAGCGCAGGTAGTCGACGCCTGTGGCGATATTCTGGAGCGCACCGGGCTCATCGACTTTGCCAATCGCCGCGCCGGCACGCTCAATCTGCTCGGCCGCAAACGACTCGAACTCGCCCGCGCGTTGGCCGGCTCCCCCCGGCTTTTACTGCTCGACGAAATTGCCGGCGGACTGACCGAAGCCGAGTGTTCCGAACTCGTCGAACTCGTCCGAGCGATCAGGCAATCGGGCATCACCATCGTCTGGATCGAGCATGTCGTGCACGCGCTCGTCGCCGTTGTTTCCCGGTTGGTCGTTCTCAACTTCGGGCGCAAGATCATTGAAGGTGAGCCGCGCTCGGTCATGGCCTCGGCCGAGGTGAGCGAAATCTACATGGGCATCGCGGCGTGAGGGATCGGGCGTGGCCGTACTGGAAACTCACGAACTCACCGCTTTTTACGGCGACTTCCAGGCGCTGTTCGGCATCACGTTTGCGCTCGATGAGGGCGAGACGGTTGCCATCATCGGCGCCAACGGTGCCGGCAAATCCACCTTCCTGAAGGCCGTCGCGGGATTGCTGCCGCGACAGGCGGCGGCGGTGCGGCTCGCCGGGCGCGACATCGGGACGTTGCCGGCCTATGAGATCGTCAAGCTCGGTTTGTCGCTGGTGCCGGAAGGCAGGCGGCTGTTCTCCTCGCTCTCGGTGGAGGAAAATCTGCTGGTCGGCGCTTACGGCCGGCGCGGCGAAGGGCCGTGGAGCCTCGCCACGGTTTATCGGCTGTTTCCGATCCTGGAGGAGCGGCGCCATACACCGTCGACGGCGCTCTCCGGCGGGCAGCAGCAAATGGTCGCCATCGGCAGGAGCCTGATGTCGAACCCGCGCGTGCTGTTGTGCGACGAACTCAGCCTTGGCCTCGCGCCAATCGTGATCCGCGACATCTATGCCGCGCTCGCCGACATCAAGCAGCACGGAACCAGCGTTGTGCTGGTCGAACAGGACCTGGTTCACGCCATGTCGGTCGCGGACCGCGCCTATTGCTTCATGGAGGGACGCGTCAGTCTTTCCGGCCGGCCGCGGGAGCTCAGCCGCGACGCCATCCACGCCGCGTATTTCGGATTATAGGCGCATGTTCGGCTGGATCGACACGGTGATACAGGGGATTTTGCTCGGCGGGCTTTACTCGCTTTACGCCACCGGCCTGTCGGTGATCTTCGGCATCATGCGGCTGGTCAATCTGGCGCATGGCGATCTGATCGTGCTGCCGGCCTTCCTGATGCTCGCTTTGGTCGGCGTCGGCGTGCCGATCGTGCTGGCGCTCGCGATTGTCGTGCCGCTGATGTATGCCGGCGGCTACGTGCTGCAGACGGTGATGCTCAATCGCGTGCTGGGCCGCAATATCCTGCCGCCGCTTCTGATTACCTTCGGGCTGTCGATCATCGTGCAGAACGGGTTGCTGGAAGGATTTTCCGCCGATACGCGCTTTCTCAATGTCGGTCCGTTGCAAAGCGCCTCGCTACCGCTCGGCGGTGGCATCGCGTTTGGCATCATGCCGCTTATCTGTCTCGCTGCGGCGGTCGCCGTCATTGTCCTGCTCAATGCGGTGTTCTATCGCACCGCCGTTGGGCGGGCATTCCGCGCCACATCGGACGACGTGCAGATTGCCCAACTCATGGGCATCAACGATCGTTCGATCTATGCCCTCACGATGGGCATCGCGCTTGCGGTTTGCGCGGTCGCCGGATTCTTCCTTGGCGCGCGCAGCAATTTCGATCCAAGCATCGGGCCGGCGCGGCTCCTCTATGCGTTCGAGGCGGTGATCATCGGCGGCCTCGGCAGCCTGTGGGGAACGCTCGCCGGCGGCATCGTGGTGGGGCTGGCGCAAACCATCGGCGCCCATCTCGACCCCGAGTGGCAGATATTGGCCGGCCACGTGGCGTTTCTGATCGTCCTGGTGATCCGGCCGCGCGGCTTGTTCCCGCGCGCGGTGGATTGAGCGGCCGCCCGATGAGCATCGACGGATCGAATTCAGCCGGATTGAGCGCGGCGCATTCCCCCGGTTCACGTTTTACCGTGACGCGTGCGACACCCGCGTCGACGATAACGTTGTTGATCGCCGTTCCCATGATCCTGATTCTCGCCGCGCTGCCGGCGTTCGCCAACCGCACGCTGCTGCAGGAGCTGTTTTACGTCTTCACCATGCTGGCGCTGGCGCAATTGTGGAATCTCTTGGCCGGCAGCGCCGGGCTTATCTCGGTCGGACAGCAGGCTTTTGTCGGTACCGGCGCCTATGCGTTGTTCGCCTTCACCGTCGTCGGCGGCCTCGATCCGATTTTGTCGATTATGCTGGCCGGCGTGACCGCCGGAGTGGTCGCCATTCCCGCGGCCTTGATCGTATTCCGTTTGCGCGGCGCCTATTTCGCCATCGGCACCTGGGTCGTGGCCGAGGTTTGCCGGCTCATACTGGCGCAGGTCAAACAACTGGGCGGCGGCACCGGCACGTCGCTGCCGCCCGACGTCGCTTCATCCATGATCGGCCTCGATTTCGTCCGCAATCTATTCACGGTGCGCGGACCGGCGGCGCGCGACATCATTTCATATTGGCTCGCGCTCGTGCTCGCCGTCGGCACATTCGTACTGGTCTATCGCCTGCTGCGATCCCGTTACGGCCTGGCGCTGTCCGCCATCGGCGATTCCGAAGCGGCCGCCGAGAGCACCGGCGTCGATGTGTTCCGGACCAAGCTTTTTATCTACGTCGTGACGGCGATCGTCACCGGTATGGCCGGCGCGCTGATCTTTTTGCAGAAGGCGAGGATTTCGCCCGACGGCGCCTATTCGCTGATCGACTGGACCGCTTATGTGATCTTCATTGTCGTTATCGGCGGTATCGGAACCATGGAAGGCCCGATCATCGGGGTCGCAGTCTTCTACCTGTTGCAATATTATCTGGCCGCGCTCGGCTCCTGGTACCTGATCCTGCTCGGCGGTCTTGCCATCATGCTCATGCTGTTCGCGCCGTCCGGCATCTGGGGCGTCCTGTCGCGCCGCCTCGACATCAGCTTGTTTCCAGTGCGGCGCCGGTTGGTCGGTCCGCTCAAACACTCGGCGGGCGAGCAGAACGGCGAATCTTGAGTTCGAGTGGCATTCCGGTTGCGGCGGCGCGGAACGAGACGCGACAAACGCGGCGGCGTTTGCTTATCGGTCCTTGCGCCGGCGGAAAGAAATCACCGCGCCGGGCTAAATCGTGCCGATGCGAATGATCGGCTTGACTGTTAAGCCATGCTCGCTGTCGCTCGCCGCGTCGTTGATCTGCTCGAACGGATACATCTTCGTGAGCTTGTCGAATGGGAAACGGCCTTGCAGAAAAAGATCGATCAGCGTTGGAATGAATATGTCCGGCACGCTGTCGCCTTCAATGATGCCGTAGACCGTTTTCGACATCTGCATGAATTCGGTAACGTCGATGTTGATCTCGGTGGCGGGAGGAGCGGCTCCGACGATGCCGCAGGTCCCGCGCACGCCAAGCGAATCGATTGCCTGCCGCACGACTTCCGGAATGGCGGTGGTTTCCAGGCTGAATTGCACGCCGCCGCCGGTGATCTCCCTGATAGCGGCGATCGGATCGCGCTTCCTTGCATCGACCGCATGGGTCGCGCCGACATCTCTGGCGAGTGCTAACCGTGCGGGCACCACGTCGACCGCGATGATCGTCGTTGCGCCAATAGCGCGCGCCGCCATCACCGCACTCAAGCCGACCGCGCCGGCGCCGAATGCCGCGAAGCTGTCGCCGTGTCCGACCTTGAGCGCGTTCATGACCGCGCCCGCTCCGGTCTGGATGCCGCAACCGAGAGGGCCCAAAAGCTCGAGAGGCGCCTCCTTCGGCACTTTCACAACATTGCGCTCATTGGCCACGGCGAATGTGCTGAAGGATGACTGTCCGAAAAAATGATCGTGTATCGGTCCGTGCTCGTCGGCCAGGCTGCCGGTGCCGTCGGCACGCGCGCCGCTGAAATTATGCGCATTGAAATTTTCGCAGTTGGCCGGGCGACCCTGCGCGCACATGCGGCAGCGTCCGCATGACATAAAGGTGAGCACCACATGATCGCCCGGCCTGACCTTGACGACGCTTGGGCCGACCTTCTCCACGACGCCTGCGCCTTCGTGTCCGAGCACGATCGGCTGCGGCACCGGATACACCTGGTCGCGTACGACCATATCGGTATGGCACATGCCGGTCGCAACAATGCGCACCAGCACTTCGTCGGCGCGCGGCTCCTCGAGCCGCAGCTTCTCGATCACGAACGGCCCGCCTTTTTGGCGCACGACTGCGGCCGTCACGGCATTGGTGGAAGCTGATCTCGGCATGTTTTTCCTCCCAAAGCGCGCACCTATCGGATGCGGTCTTTCCTTCCGCAAGTTGGTTGATCGCGGCAGCGCAACGCCAAGGTGCGTGGCGGTATTAGCCCGCTGGGCAGCCCTTCACACACACCCACGAACCTTATCTCCCGTAATCGTTCCATTGTTCGCAAGGAAGGCGGGAAAAATCCCAGTTCGTCGGCTCACTTCAATAAACCTCCCATCGTAACAACAAGTCGCAGCCCGCATGCTGGACTCATTTAACGCCTGCGGTTATGCAAAATGCAATTCTAAGCACCGTCGATTTTTGATCGGCGGCACAACAAATCGTCAAAGCCGCCCTGTCGTAAGGCTTGCCTAGGAGCAAGCGACTCTTGCATCGCTCAACCAAATAAAATCCCGGGAGGACGAAATGCCGTCCAGTAAACGTACTCAGAATGTCAATCGGAAACTGCACCGCGTCGCGTCCGCCGTTGGGTTGTCGCGACGCGACTTCGTCAAGCGCGCGGCGGCCGGAGCCGGCGGGCTCGCGCTTGCGGGCAAAGTAACGGCGGCATTCGCTGACGCCAGCGACGTGATCCGAATAGGCTTCATCAGCCCGCGCACCGGGCCGCTCGGCGGTTTCGGCGAATGCGACCCTTATGTGCTCGGCGTTGCGCGCAAGGCGCTGGCCAACGGTCTTATGTCCGGCGGCAAGAAATATAAGGTCGAGATCATCGACAAAGACTCGCAGTCCGATCCGGCGCGCGCCAGCCAATTGGCCAAGGGTCTGATCAACAACGACAACATCGACTTGATGTTGACGACTTCAACTCCGGAGGTCGTCAATCCGGTCGCTGACGCTTGCGACGCTGCCGGCATGCCGTGCGTGTCGACCATCCTGCCGTGGGAATCCTGGTATTTCGGCCGCGGCGGCAAACCCGGCCAGAAGCCATTTCCCTTCAAGTGGAGCTTCCACTTCTCGTTCGGCGTCGCCCAGTTCGCACAAGCCTACATCTCCGAGTGGGGCAGCGGAGCGGTGCCGACCAACAAGAAAGTCGGCGTCATGTTCCCGAACGACGCCGACGGCAATGCGCTGCGCGAACACATGATCCCGCTGTTCGAAAAGGCCGGCTTCACCGTGTTCGATCCGGGCGGATACGAGGACGGTACGACCGATTACTCGGCGCAGATCGCGAAGTACAAAGCCGCGAATGTGCAGATCTTCACCGGCGTGCCGATTCCACCGGACTTCGCCACTTTCTGGCGGCAGGCAGCCCAACTCGGCTTTGCCAAGACCGTCAAAATCCAGAGCATCGCCAAAACCGGCCTGTTTCCGACCCAGATGGAAGCGCTGGGCTCGCTTGCCTACAACATCGCGAGCTTGTGCTACTGGCACCCGACCTTCCCGTACAAATCGCCGCTTACCGGCCATACCTCGCAGGAGCTGGCCAATGGCTATGAGAAGAGCACGGGACGGCAGTGGAACCAGCAACTCGGCGGCACCCAATCGCTGCTCGACGTAGGCGGCGAACTGCTCAAATCGACCAACCCCAAGAACAAGCAAGGCCTGGTCGACAAAATGGAAACGTTGAAAGTCACCACCGCTGTCGGCACCGTCGATTTCGGACACGGGCCGGTCCCGCACGTGTCGACGACCCCCCTCATCGGCGCGCAATGGATCAAGGCCAAGGCCGGCAGCAAGCACAAGCTCGACCTGGTGATTGTCAATAACGCCGACGATCCCAACGTGCCGGTTGGTGCTAAGCTGCAGCCCTACAGCTGAGCCAAGGGGGACCATTGCAGGACACGGCCGCGAGCAGCGCCGACGACAGCTTGCTCGTCGGCGCCGATGTCCGCAAAAATTTTGGGGCGCTGACGGTTCTCGATGGCGTGAACTTCACGCTGCGGGAACGGGAGGCGGTCGGTATTGTCGGCCCGAACGGCGCCGGCAAGACCACCCTGCTCAACGTGCTCGCGGGCGCCTATCGGCCGTCCGCGGGCGCGGTCTATTTCAAGGGCGGTGACGTCACCACCACCGATGCCGCGCAACGCTGCCGGCTCGGCATTGCCCGTTCGCACCAGATACCGCGGCCGTTCGGCGGCATGACCGTGTTCGAGAATTGTCTCGTTGCCGCGACGACGGGCGGCGGTTTGTCGGGTCAGCGCGCTTACCAGCGCTGCGTCGATTCGCTTGAGCTCTGCCAAATGATCCACGTCGCGAACCGGCGCGCCGAAACGCTCGGGTTGCTCGATCGCAAGCGCCTGGAGCTCGCGCGCGCGCTCGCGACGGAGCCGCGCGTTCTGTTGCTCGACGAGATCGGCGGCGGCCTCACCGACGAAGAAGCCAACAATCTGGTCGACACCATACTGGTATTGCGCGGGCGCGGACTGGCGCTGGTGTGGATCGAGCATATCGTGCACGTGCTTGTGCGTGTGGTTGAGCGGCTCATTTGCCTGGACGCCGGACGCATCATCGCCGACGGCAAACCAGACGCGGTGATTGCCGACGCTGCCGTGATCGACGCCTATATCGGCGGACAAGGCGCGTCGTGAGCCTGCTTGAAGTCGAGCAACTGGACGCTCGTCACGGCCTGCTGCACGCCGTCCGCAGCGTGACACTTAAAATCGCCGCCGGCGAAACCGTGGCGCTGATCGGCGCCAACGGCGCCGGCAAGACAACGCTGCTGCGCACCATCGCCGGCGCGCATCGGCCCGCGGCGGGACGTATTGTGTTCGAAGGCGACGACGTCAGCGCTGTCCCCGCTTACGGACGCCTGCGCAGGGGCATCGCGCTCGTTCCCGAGGGCCGCCGCCTGTTCGCCGGCATGACAGTGAAAGAAAACCTTCAGGTCGCCGGCACTTACGGCCGACCCGGACCATGGAATATCGATTCGGTGATTGAGGCGTTTCCGCTCCTTCGCGAGCGGCTCAACCGCCGCGCCGGCAATCTCTCCGGCGGCGAGCAGCAGGCCACCGCCATCGGCCGCGCCCTGATGACCAATCCCAAGCTGTTGCTGCTCGACGAGGTATCGCTGGGGCTCGCGCCAATCGCAGTCGAGGCGGTTTACCGCTCGCTTGAGAAGTTGATTGCAAGCGGCGCGACCATCGTTCTTGTCGAGCAGGACATCAATCGGGCGCTCGGCGTGGCGAGCCGCATCGCCTGCATGCTGGAGGGACGGATCGTCTTGGAAGGACGAGCCGCCGACATAAGCCGCGAGCAGGTCACGCAAGCGTATTTCGGGTTGCAGAAGGCGCGACAGGCATGATTTGGGTCACGCAAATCCTCAACGGCGTATTGCTCGGCGGCTATTACGCGCTGCTCGCCTGCGGCCTTTCCTTCATGTTCGGCGTGATGCGCATCATCAATCTCGCCCATGGCGACCTCGCCATTCTGAGCGCCTGTCTTGTGTTTCTGATCGCGGACACGACCGGCATCTCGCCTTTCGTTGCGCTCATCGTGGCGTTGCCGGTTATGGCCGCCATCGGCTGGGCCTTGCAGCGATGGATGCTGGAACGCAGCCTGCGCTCCGGCGTGCTGGTGCCGCTCCTCACCACATTCGGCCTCGCCATTGTCATCGAAAACGGATTATTCGAATATTTCGGCGCCGATACACGCTCGCTCGCCCCATACATCGGCGATTTTGCCTACGACAGCTGGGCGATCACCAGCAATATCTATATCGGTTCGCTGGCCGCGCTGATTTTCGCGCTCGCCGTCGTGCTGCTGGGCGGCCTGAAACTGTTTCTGAGCTACACCTCGCTTGGCCGCTCGATCCGGGCAACCGCGGAAGATCCCGACACGGCCGCCCTCGTCGGCATCAATACACGGGCGATCTACGGGATTGCTGCCGCCATCGCGGTCGCCACCGCCGGCCTCGCCGGCGTTTTCCTGGCGATGCGGGCGGTGTTCACGCCGTATTCCGGACCGGAACAACTGATCTTCGCATTCGAGGCGGTGGTGATCGGCGGCATCGGCTCGCTGTCGGGAACGCTGATCGGCGGCATTGTGCTCGGCGTCGCGCAGACATTGGGCGCGCAGATCAATCCGCAAGGCTTTCTGATTACCGGCCATGTCGTCTTTCTGGCCGTCCTCGCCGGCCGTCTGGTCATCGCCGGAGTGCGGGCGCGCGGCGGACTCGGTGCGCTTCTGGCGCGGCGGCCATGAGCACAAGGCGCGCGTTCGTCGTCGAGCGCTGGACCCGGCTGTCGGCCGGCTCGACCATCGCCGTCGCCGTGGTGTTGGCGATCCTCGCGCTGGCGCCGTTGCTGTTCGACGCCAACGTCGTCGACAGCCTGACCACGTTGTTCATTTATTTGATCCTGTCGGTGATGTGGAACGCGCTCGCCGGCTACGCCGGGTTGGTATCGGTGGGGCAACAGGCGTTTTTCGGCCTCGGCGCCTATTTCGCGATCCAGCTTTCTTATTATGGCGTCGGTGTCTATCCGGCTCTTTTGCTTGGCGCGGTAATCACCGCCGTGCTTTCGTTGCCGCTCTCGCTTCTCATGCTGCGCTTGCGCGGCGGCGAATTCGCAATCGGCATGTGGGTGGTGGCCGAGCTGGCGCGGCTGATCGTGGTTCTCGATCCGGTCATCAACGGCGAGACCGGCGTGTCGATGATTGCGCTCAACGCAATCAACCCCGAAAGCCGCCGCGACTATAATTATTGGATGGCGCTGGTGGCGATGGTGGTGCTGCTCGCCGCCGTGTTTGCGCTGTTGCGCGGACGCCTCGGCGCCTCCGTGCAGGCGATCCGCGACGACGAGGATGCAGCCGAATCGGTCGGCGTGCGAGTTCTCGCCGGCAAGCGGACGATCTTCGTGCTTGCGGCATTCGGTTGCGCTCTGGCCGGAAGCTTGTGGCTTGCGACCTCGATCAGTTTCCAGCCGCGGCAATATTTCGGCATCCAGTGGACCGCCTACATGATCTTCATGGTGCTGGTCGGCGGGCTCGGCACGTTTGAAGGAGCGATCCTCGGCGGCGTTATTTTCTTCCTGATCGAATACCTGTTTGGCCAAACCGGAGTCTGGTATCTCGTCGGCTTGGGCGCGGCAGGCATTGTCTTCGCGCTATTCCTGCCGCGCGGCATCTGGGGCACGATCGAGGACAGGTTCAGCATTCGACTGCTTCCGGTAGGCTATAGCCTGCGGATGCTCCGATCCGATCCTGGTCCCGGCAGCGGCGCGAAGACACCGCAGGATTGACGCACGGCGCAACCTTCCCGAGTCTCGGCGCGGGCGAATAGCCGCGCTTTTGCCGTTGTCGCCGCTCTGCTAGCGTCCCTTCCCATGGACGCCGCACGCCCCATCGCGATCGACGAGACCCGCGCATCGGCGGAGCCTGCGCGTATCACGCCGATGATGGAGCAATATATCGAGATCAAGGCGGCCAATCCGGATTGTCTTCTGTTCTACCGGATGGGCGATTTTTACGAACTGTTTTTTGACGACGCCGAAGTTGCCTCGCGCGCGCTCGGTATCGTGCTGACCAAGCGCGGCAAGCATCTTAATCGCGACATTCCGATGTGCGGCGTGCCGATCGAGCGCGCCGACGAATACCTGCACCGGCTGATCGCGCTCGGCCACCGGGTCGCGGTCTGCGAGCAGCTCGAAAACCCGGCGGAAGCGCGCAAGCGCGGCGCCAAAAGCGTCGTGCGCCGCGACGTCGTGCGGCTGGTGACGCCCGGCACGTTGACCGAGGATTCGTTGCTTGATGCCAATAGCAACAACTACCTGCTGGCGCTCGCGCGCGTGCGCGCCTCATCCGACGGCGATCGGTTCGGCCTCGCCTGGATCGACATTTCAACCGGTGAATTCATCGTCGCGGCATGCGACCGCGGCAATGTTGCCGCCGAAATCGCTCGCATCCAGCCCGGCGAGATCATCGTCTCCGACGCGCTGTATTCCGATCCGGAATTTGCGCCCTACCTGCGCACGCTGCCGGCGGTCACGCCGCTCACCCGCGACGTCTTCGATGGCGCGACCGCGGAGCGGCGGCTGACGTCATTCTTCGCGGTGACGACGACGGCGTCGTTCGGCGCGTTCTCGCGAGTCGAACTGACGGCGGCGGCGGCCTCGATCACCTACATCGAACGCACGCAACTCGGCAAGCGCCCGCCGCTGTCGCCACCGATCCGCGAGGCCGCCGGTGCGACCATGGCCATCGACCAGGCGACGCGGGCAAATCTCGAACTGATGCGCACCCTCGGCGGCGAGCGGCGCGGCTCCCTGCTTGCAGCCATCGACCGCACGGTGACGGCGGCCGGTTCGCGTTCGCTGGCGCAACGGCTGGCGGCGCCGCTGACCGATCCGGCAGAGATCGCCCATCGGCTCGACGCCGTCGCCGCACTGGTCGACGCGCCCGCGCGTATAGAATTGCGCGATCAGTTGAAGGCGGCACCCGATCTTGCGCGCGCGCTATCGCGCATTGTCGTCGGCCGCGCCGGCCCGCGCGATCTTGCCGCCATCCGCGACGGCATTGTCGCCGCCGCTCATGTGGCGGAGCGGCTGTCGCTGCTGACGGACATTCCCCACGAGCTTGCGCAAGCGGCAAAGGCGCTGCGCCGTCCGGACGCCGCGCTGGCGACGGTGCTGCGCGAGGCGCTCGCCGACGAACTGCCGGCTTATCGCCGCGACGGCGGCTTCGTCCGGGCCGGTTTTGACGCCGCACTCGATGAGGCGCGCGCCCTGCGCGACGAATCGCGCCGCGTGATTGCCGCGTTGCAGGTGCGCTACGCCGAACTCGCCGGCATTCGCTCGCTGAAAGTCCGGCACAACAACGTGCTCGGCTATTTCGTCGACGTGACGGCGCAGCACGGCGAGAAGCTGATGAGCGCCCCGCTCAACGCGACGTTTATTCACCGCCAGACGCTGGCCGGGCAAGTGCGCTTCACCACGACCGAACTCGGCGATCTGGAAGCGAAGATCGCCAGTGCCGCCGATCGGGCGCTGGCGCTGGAACTGGAAATTTTCGATCGGCTCGCGGCCGAGGTGACCGCCGCAAGCACCCCGATCAGGGCGACGGCGGACGCGCTCGCTGTCGTCGATGTCGCGGCCGCGCTCGCGCACCTCGCCGCCGAGCGCGATTACGTGCGGCCGCAAATCGATGACAGTCTCGCGTTCATCGTCACCGGCGGGCGTCATCCGGTGGTCGAGCAGGCGCTGGCCGAAGACGGCGGTCCGTTCGTCGCCAACGATTGCGATCTATCGCCGCCGCCGGATCAGAAGTCCGGCCGCATCTGGCTGGTCACCGGCCCGAACATGGCCGGCAAGTCGACGTTCTTGCGGCAGAACGCGTTGATCGCCGTGCTCGCGCAGATGGGCAGTTTCGTTCCGGCGCGCGCCGCGCATATCGGCGCGGTCGACCGGCTGTTTTCGCGGGTCGGCGCCGCCGACGATCTGGCGCGCGGCCGGTCGACCTTCATGGTCGAAATGGTGGAGACCGCGGCGATCCTCAATCAGGCCGGCGAGCGCGCGCTGGTGATCCTCGACGAGATCGGCCGCGGCACCGCGACTTTCGACGGATTGTCGATCGCCTGGGCGGCCATCGAGCATCTGCATGAAGTCAATCGCTGCCGCGCGCTATTCGCCACCCATTTCCACGAAATGACCGCACTCGCCGCCAAGCTGAAACGGCTGCACAACGCGACCATGCGGGTGAAGGAATGGCAGGGTGAAGTGATCCTGCTGCACGAAGTGGTGCCTGGCGCCGCCGACCGCTCCTATGGCATCCAGGTAGCCAAGCTCGCAGGATTGCCGGCGAGCGTCATCGAGCGCGCCAAGCTGGTGCTGGCGCAACTCGAAGCCGAGGACCGCATTTCGCCGGCGCGCAAGCTGATCGACGATCTGCCGCTGTTTGCCACATCCCGCCGTGGCGTGGCGGCCGCGCCCGCCGATGCCGGGCTTACGGCAGTGATTGAGGCCTTGGCGGCGCTCGATCCGGACAACATGGCGCCGCGCGAGGCGCTCGAAGCGCTCTACGCGCTCAAGGCCAAGCTTGCGAACGCGAAATCATAGCGCGGTTCAGGCCGCACCGCGCCGCCGCACGGCCACGACGACGCATCCGCTCCAGACCAGATTGACGGCAAGTGCCGCCAGCAGCGCCGGCCACACGCCGAGCGGAACGGCAAGGTAATGCAGAACGAAAGCGCCGAGGCCGAGGCCGATCAGAAACAATTGGGTATGCGCCAACATGCTTGCGGTTGCCTTGCCGCCGATGCGCGGATGCATGATGACGATCGCGCTGCCGAGAATGATCGGAAACAACGCAAACATGCCCGAAGCGAACGAGCCGATGGCGGAGCTTGCGGTGGTGACCGCCGCAACGACGATGGCGACGGTCAACGCGCGCAGCGGCATGTCGAAGCGCCGCCGCACAAACCGCACCGGCCCGGAGGCGGTGCGATAGCGCCAGCTCAGCGGTATGGTGATGGCGTATACCGCGGCGCTGACCGCGGCTGCACTCCATGGCGCCCATTCGACCAGCCGCAGCGCATAGGCGACCGCGAACCACGCAACCGTCGCCGCCCCCAGACTGGCCAATAGGCCGTGCCGCTGAGCAAGTACTGCATAGGTCGCGGCAAAAATTGCGACCGCGGCATTGACGGCAATGGTGCCGATCGCACTCGCGGCAATGAAACTCGGCGACTGCTCGATCGCAAGGATCACGTAAGCCGCGCCGGCCGCGGTCGGCAGCGCACCGATCAACGCGCCAACGAAGGGACCGCTGCGCTCAACCGCAACCGAGGTGATCACCACGACGGTTGCCGTCAACGCCATCTTCAGCGCCAGGCCGAACCAGAACAGAAGCTCGGGGGACATCAGGTGCATGCCCGGGCGATTTGATCTCTTCCCGCACGCACGGACCGCGGATCACACCCGCGTCACTCTGATCTCGACCGGCGGACCGCTCTTGATGGTCTGATAGACCACGCAGTACCGCTCGGTCAGCTTGAGCAGTTGATCGAGCTTGTCCTTTGGGGCGTCGGTGTCGAGGTCGAAGCGCAACCGGATCTGCGCGAACCCGACCGGCGCGTCTTTGGCGACACCCAATGTGCCGCGAAAATCGAGATCGCCCTCGGCGGCGACCTTGCCGGACTTCAACTTGACATCGATGGCGGTCGCGACCGCTTTCAGCGTCACACCGGCACAGGCGACCAAAGCCTCCAGCAACATGTCGCCGGAGCACAGTTCCAAGCCCGAGCCGCCGGTCGCGGGATGCAAACCGGCGACGGCGAGAGCGCGGCCGGTCTCGACCTTACAGGTAATCGCCGTATCATCGAGCGTGCCCGCGGCCTTGAGCGTGACGACGCCCGCTTTGGGATCGGCCTTGTAACGTTCCTTGATCGGCGCTTGCAGGGCGCGCAGAGCGGCAGCATCCATAACCTGCTCCTTCACACTATTCGGCCGGCGTCAGCACCAGGCGGCCGACGACCTTTCCCGCTTTCAAATCCCCCAGCGCTTCGTTTACCGCGGCCAGCGGCCGGGTGCCGACCGGCAAATCCGGCGCACCTTTGCGGCGCACCAGATCGAGAAGCTCGGCCATCTCGGTGAGACTGCCGACGTAGGACCCTTGCAGCGTCATCGCGCGCAGCGGCAGCGACGGCGTCGGCAATGTAATGTCGCCGCCGAACAGGCCGACGACAATCACCTTGCCGCCTTTGACGAGCGAATCGAGCGCGAGCTGCACGGTCCCCGTGGCGCCGACAAGGTCGATCACCGCCCAGGCGCCGCCGTCGGTCGCGGCGATGATTTGTTTCGCCGCATCCGGCGCGTTGCCGTCGATCGTCCTGGCACCGGCCTTAAGTGCCGCCTCCCGCTTCGCCGGATCGATGTCGACGACAATGGCGGCCTTGCCGTCCATCGCCTTGTGCAGCGCAAGGCACATCAGTCCGAGACCGCCGCCGCCGATGATCACAATCGGCTCCTCCCGCAGCAGCGGCCCGACCTTCTTCAACGCGCCATACGTGGTGACGCCCGAGCAGGCGAGCGGCGCGGCTCGCTCCGGCGGAACGTTGCCGATGTCGAACAGGTAACGCGGATGCGGCACCAACAAATGATCGGCATAGCCGCCGGCGCGGAAAACGCCGATGCTGAACGGTGTGCGGCAAAGCTGCTCGTCGCCGCGCCGGCAGACCGCGCACTCGCCGCAGCCGAGCCAGGGATGAACCAGCCGCCGGTCGCCGGCCTTGACGCCTTTGGCGTCCGGCCCAACGGCGACCACGTCGCCGACATTCTCGTGTCCCATGGTCAACGGCAGCTTGACGCCACGATCGGCAAGCTTCAGCCGTTTGCCGCCGCCCAGGTCGTAATAGCCATCCGAAATGTGCAGGTCGCTGTGGCAGACCCCGGCAGCGATGACCTTGAGCAGCACCTCGGTCCCGGCAGGCTTCGGGGTCGGCCGTTCCATCAGCCGCAGCGGTGCACCGCATTCGCACAGATCGTAGCTTTTCATCGGCTTAATCCTCCCCGGACGGCCGCCGGTCCGCAACACGCGCCGAGCCGCAATGAACTTGGCCGAAGAATCTTGGTCGAAAACTTACGGCGAAATCTTAAGCATCCCCGCCCGGATCGTCAGTCACGCCCAAACCGACCGCAAGCCGCCCGACCCCGCGCGGCTTGCCCAGTCGCGGGGCCATCACTGCTTTTTCCACCTTGGTCTCGCCGCATTGGGGACAGGCGATGTCGCCGGCCTTCCGCTGCGCCTCGAAGCCGTCGCCATCACGAAACCAGCCTTCAAATTCATGGCCGCGGGCGCACCGCAGCGCAAATAAAATCATCGAGACGACCTCCCGGCCGAGCGATTGGCGCAAACAACCGTCCATAGCAAGTCGAACGCGCAGCGGATCGAGCGACTAGATCACGTTGGGTAGCCGGCGGCTATAGCGCCGCAAGTGCCCTTACCGCAGCGCGCCGCCGCCGGTTAAATGTCGATGCGATGGCGGGCTCCGCACCAAGCACCGGGATCAGCGCCGAGCAACGATCCTGGAAACGGACGTCGCGTTGGGAGACGATTTGCTCCATTTGCTGGCGCAACTTGCCCATCTGATTATCTCGATCGACGACATCGAGCAGCTTCACAAAACCGAGCCAGTGGTGAGGGGCAAGCGGTTTGTCGGCTCGCGCGTCGAGCGTTCGGCCAATCTCATCGATAAAATCCCGGAGCACGGTCATCGGTCAGAGTTTAGTGGCGGGTGGAGGCCTGAGTCCATCAGCGACCGATATAACATCGGTCATTCGCCGGTACATCCGACGTCAAGCCGCCCGGGGCCGCCCGGCCGCCCCCGATGACAGCGCAATGCGGCTCGGCTATGACCTACCGCGATGCTGGACACCCAACGGCCCGCACGCACCGTCCCGGAGCTCATCGATAGCGCGGCCATCGTCGCCGACCTCAACGCGCTGGCGGAAACCCATGCCGGGCGCGAGCGCGAATTGCGGGTCGCGGTCGGCCGCCGCCTCAAAACCGCGCTGACCGAGGCGCGGGCCCGCGCCGAAGAACTCCTACTGAAGGATCGCCACGGACGGCGCTGCGCCGAACGGCTTTGCCGGACCCAGGACGAGATCATCCGCATCCTGTTCGAGTATACCGTCACCAAGCTTTTCCCGCCGCAGGTCCACTCGCAAGCCGAGCACATGGCGGTGATCGCCACCGGCGGCTATGGCCGCGGACTGCTGGCGCCGGGCTCCGACATCGATCTGTTGTTCCTGCTGCCCTACAAGCAGACCGCCTGGGGAGAATCAGTCGTCGAGACGCTGCTCTACTGCCTGTGGGACATGGGGCAGAAGGTCGGTCACGCGACCCGATCGGTGGCCGAATGCATCCGCCAGGCCAAGGCCGACATGACCATCCGTACGGCGCTCTTGGAATCGCGCCTGCTGCTCGGCGACGCCACGCTCCACAACGAACTCATGACCCGGTTCGACAAAGAGGTGGTGCAAGGAACGGCGGCGGAGTTCGTCGCCGCCAAGCTCGCCGAGCGCGAAGAGCGGCACCGCCGCGCCGGGCAGTCGCGCTACCTGGTCGAGCCTAACGTCAAGGACGGCAAAGGCGGCCTGCGCGACCTGCACACGTTGTTCTGGATCGCGAAATACGTCTACCGCGTGCGTGAGCCGGAGGACCTGATCGACCGCGGCGTGTTCGATCGCGACGAGTACAACATGTTTCGCCGCTGCGAAGATTTCCTATGGTCGGTCCGTTGCAACATGCATTTCCTCTGCGGCCGCGCCGAGGAGCGTTTGTCGTTCGACATCCAGCGCGAAGTGGCGGTGCGGCTCGGCTACACCGAGCATCCCGGCCTGCAAGAGGTCGAACGTTTCATGAAGCACTATTTCCTGACCGCGAAGCACGTCGGCGACCTTACCGCCATCCTGTGCGCGGACCTGGAAGATCGGCAGGCGAAACCGGCGCCGGTTTTGAGCCGGGTGATCGCGCGCCTGCGCCCAGCCCGCGACACCCGTCGCACGCTGACGGAGACCGATGACTTCGTGATCGAAAACAATCGCATCAACCTCGCGCGCGCCAACGTCTTCAAGCGCGATCCGGTGAATCTGATCCGGTTGTTCTATTTGGCGCAGAAGCACAATCTCGCCATCCATCCCGAGGCAATGCGCGAAGCCACCCGCTCGCTCAAGCTGATCGACGCCAGCGTTCGCCGAAAAGAGGAAGCGAGTCGGCTTTTTCTGGAAATTCTCACTTCGAAAAACGAGGCCGAGACGGTGCTGCGCCGCATGAACGAGGCGGGCGTACTCGGCAAATTCGTCCGCGCGTTTGGACGCATCGTGGCGATGATGCAGTTCAACATGTATCACCACTATACGGTTGACGAACACCTGCTGCGCAGCGTCGGCGTGCTCAGCGAGATCGAACGCGGCGACAATCGCGACTTCCTGCTGGCCAACGAACTGGTGCACACCATTCGGCCCGAGCATCGCAAAGTGCTCTACATCGCGGTGTTCCTGCACGATATCGCCAAGGGCCGCATCGAGGACCATTCGATTGCCGGCGCCCGCATCGCCCGCGGGCTGTGCCCGCGATTGGGATTCAATCCGGCCGAAACCGAATTGGCCGGCTGGCTGATCGAAGTCCATCTGGTGATGTCGACCGTAGCGCAGTCGCGCGACCTCTCCGACCGCAAGACCATCGAAAATTTCGCCGCCGTCGTACAATCCCTCGAACGCATGAAGCTATTGACCATCCTCACCACCGCCGACATCCGTGCGGTCGGACCGGGCGTCTGGAACGGCTGGAAGGCCCAGCTTTTGCGCACGCTTTACTACGAGACCGAGCCGGTGCTGACCGGAGGTTACTCCGAGGTCAACCGCGCCGAGCGCGTCACCGCCGCGAAGCGGGAATTTTGCGCCGCGATCGGCGACTGGCCGGCCGAGACGCTGGACGCCTATATCAAGCGCCACTACCCCGCCTATTGGCTCAAGGTCGACCTGCCGCACAAGATCGCGCAGGCGCGCTTCGTGCGCGACGCCGATGCCGCCGGCAAGCGGCTTGCCACCAGCGTCGGCTTCGATGCGGAGCGCGGCGTCACCGAACTCACCATCTATGCCCCCGATCATCCCTGGCTGTTGTCGATCGTCGCCGGCGCCTGCGCGATGGCCGGCGCCAATATCGTCGACGCTCAGATTTACACCACCACTGACGGGCTTGCGCTCGACACCATCGCGGTGTCGCGCGAATTCGAGCGCGACGAGGATGAAGCGCGGCGCGCGGGACGGATCGGCGACGTCATCGAGAAGGCCGTGCGCGGCGCGATCAAGCTGCCGGAGGTGGTGCTCAAGCGGACACCGCCGAAAGGCCGCCTCAAGGCGTTTGCCATCGAACCGGAGGTGACGATCAACAATCAATGGTCGAACCGCTACACGGTGGTGGAAGTCACCGGCCTCGATCGCACGGGCCTGCTTTACGAGCTGACCACGGCGCTGTCGAAACTCAACCTGAACATCGCTTCCGCGCATGTCGCGACGTTCGGCGAACGGGTCGTCGACGTTTTTTACGTCACCGATCTCCTGGGCGCCCAGATTACCGCGCCTACCCGCCAGGCCGCGATCAAGCGGCCATTGTTGGCGCTGCTCGCGGCCGAACATGGCGAGAATAAGCGCGATGGCGTCGGCTAATGCCGCGGTAACTGGCCCTTAAATCCCCCAAACTAACTTTGTTTTCGGCGCTTTTTCGCGCTGAGGGCGGGATCGGGATATGGCGTGGCGGCAGGGACGAAAGCGTGGCGGCACCGCCGACGGCTTCGATCTGCGCTTATGGCCGCAGGACCGTATCGGCGGGCCGCCGAAAGGGCACGCAACCGGCGCGCAGCGCAAATCCCGCAAACGCGGCCGCCGTAAAGCCCGCTTCAGCATCGGCCGGCTGATCTATTGGGGCGTCGTGCTGACGCTCTGGGCGGTTATCGCCGGCATCGGCACGCTGGTCTGGATCGGCATCCATTTGCCGCCGATACAATCACTCGCAATACCCAAGCGTCCGCCGTCGGTGCTCATCCTCGGCGCCAACGGTGCAACGCTCGCCACCCGCGGCGATATGGGCGGCGCGGCGGTGGCGCTCAACGAACTTCCGGACTACGTGCCGAAGGCGTTCATCGCCATCGAGGATCGCCGGTTCTATTCCCATCACGGCGTCGATCCGCGGGGCATTCTCCGCGCCGTCATCGCCGACGTACTGCACCGCGGCGCGTCGCAAGGCGGTTCGACCATCACCCAGCAGCTCGCCAAAAACCTGTTCCTGACGCAGCAACGCACCGTATCGCGCAAGCTCCAGGAATTGGTGCTGGCCATCTGGCTCGAACACAAATTCACGAAGGCGCAGATTCTCGATCTTTATCTCAATCGCGTTTATTTCGGCTCCGGCGCTTACGGCGTGGAAGCTGCGTCGCAGCGCTATTTCGGAAAATCGGCGCGGCGGTTGACGCTCGCGGAAGCGGCTTTGCTTGCCGGTCTCGTGCAATCGCCGGCGCGGCTCGCGCCGAGCCGTAACCCGGACGGCGCCGAGCGGCGCGCGCGACTGGTGCTTGCCGACATGGCCGAGCAGAAATTCATCACCGGCGAAGCCGCCAGGGTCGCCGCCGCTCACCCCGCACGCGCAGTGAAGGCGGCCGGCGCGACCGCCGCCAACTACGTCGCCGACTGGGTGATGGACGCGGTCAACGACATCGTCGGCAGTTTCGACGAGGATATCGTGGTCGAAACATCGATCGATCCGGTGCTGCAAACCGCCGCCGAACACGCCCTCACCGACATACTCGCGCAAAAGGGCGAAAAGCTGAATGTCGGCGAGGGCGCGCTGGTTGCCATGACGCCGGATGGCGTCGTGCGCGCGCTCGTCGGCGGCAAGAGCTACGCCGAAAGCCAGTTCAATCGCGCCATATCGGCCAGGCGCCAGCCCGGCTCGGCATTCAAACCGTTCGTCTATCTCACCGCGCTCGAGCACGGCCTCACGCCGGACAGCGTGCGCGACGACGCCCCGATTGCGGTGAACGGCTGGAAGCCGGAAAACTACGAACGCAAGTATTTGGGTCCGGTGACGCTGACGCAGGCGCTGGCCGATTCGCTCAACACCGTGTCGGTGCGGCTGACGCTGGAATTCGGCCCCGCCGCCGTGGCGCGTACCGCTTATCGGATGGGCATCACGTCACCGATCGAGCCGAACGCGTCGATTGCGCTCGGCACCTCGGAAGTTTCACCACTTGAACTCGTCGCGGCCTATACGCCTTTCGCCAATGGCGGCTTCGGCGTTTCGCCGCATGTCGTCGAGCGTGTGCGGACGCCAGGCGGCAAAACGCTCTACGCGCGCTCGACCCAGCTCCTCGGCCGTATCGTCGACGCCCGCTACGTAGCGATGATGAACACCATGCTGCACCAAACGCTGGTCAGCGGCACCGCGCGCCGCGCCGACCTGCCGGGATGGCTGGCAGCCGGCAAGACCGGCACCAGTCAGGATTTCCGCGACGCCTGGTTCATCGGCTATACGTCGCATCTCGTCACCGGCATCTGGCTCGGCAACGACGATAATTCGCCGACCCGCAGGGCGGTCGGCAGCGGCTTGCCGGTTGAGATCTGGAGCCGATTCATGAAGACCGCGCATCAAGGTGTAACGCCGGTGCCGCTACTCGGTCTCGGCAACGTCGCCGGCCTCGGTAACGGCTGGACGGCGCCGGCTCCAAACGTCGCTCAAGCTCCGGCGCCACGCCCGACACAGCCGGCCGACGGCGGCCTCGATTCGTGGCTGCTCGACAAGCTGTTCGGCCGCCGCTAGAGCGCGTTCGTTGGACGATGCATTGTTTTCCGCACGCTCCGGCCGCCGAGCGGATCAAGTCGCACGGCGGCAAATAGCGGATCGCTTGAACCGGCACGTGGATCAGATCGGCCTGTTCAGGTCCTGATTCGCAAGCGGCAGCGAGCGGATACGCTTGCCGGTGGCCGCGAAGACGGCGTTACACAGAGCCGGCGCGACCGGCGGGACCGGCGGCTCGCCGACCCCGCCCCAGAAGCCGCCGCTCGACAAGATCACGGTCTCGACCGGCGGCGCATCGGCCATTCGCAACATCTGATAGTCGTTGAAAGTCCCCTGCTCGACCGCGCCATTCTTGATGGTGATCTCGCCCAGCAACGCCGCCGTCAAACCAAATATCACCGCACCCTCGTTTTGCATCTCGATCGACAGCGGATTGACCACATGACCCGGATCGATTGCCGAAACGAACCGGTGTACGTGCAGCTTGCCTTGGTCGACCGAAACCTCGGCCACCTGCGCGCAGAAGCTGCCGCATGCCTCGGTCACGGCAATGCCGCGATGCACGCCAGGCGGCGGCGGCGTCTGCCAGTTCGCCTTCGTTGCCGCGGCGTCGAGCACGGCGAGATTTTTCGGGCTATTGCGCAACAAGCGTCGGCGATAGAGATAAGGATCAATACCGGCGGCAGCCGCCATCTCGTCGACGAACGATTCCTTGTAGAACGTGTTCTGCGTGTAATTAATCGCGCGCCAAACGCCGAGCGGCACCGGCAATCCCTGCACCACGTAGTCGACCAGATAATTGGGTACGTCGTAGGCCATTTCTTCGGCAAGTCCGGACAGAAAAGTGTGATCTACGTAGTTGAGGTGGAAGCCGGGGACCAGCGCGGCGACAAAAGACGGACCGGCCAGCCTGATCGTCCACGCCACCGGCATTCCGTCGGCGCCGAGTCCCGCCACCAGTCGCGCCATGCCGAATGGCCGGTAATAGTCGTGTTTGATGTCCTCCTCGCGCGTCCAAAGAAGCTTGACCGGCTCCTCGCCCGCCATGGCGATCTGCACGGCTTGGCGGACGTACTCCTGGATCGCGCCACGCCGGCCGAAGCCGCCGCCGAGCGAGGCCGCATGAACCTTCACCTTGTCGCTGCTTACCTTCGCGGCCCTGGCGGCGGTTGCCAGCGCCGTCATCGCATCCTGCGTCGGCACCCACACCTCAACGCCTTCCTTGGTGACGTGGGCGGTGCAGGTTTGCGGCTCCATGGTCGCATGGGCCAGAAACGGCACCTGATACTCCGCTTCCACGCGACGAACCGCACCTGCCATACCGGCGACCACGTCGCCGTCGGTGCGTCCGATCTGCGACTTTTCCGCATGCAGGGCCGCACGCACGGCATCGGCAATCGTTGCGTCCGAAAGCGTTCCATTACCGCCGTCGTTCCACTCGATCGGCAATGCTTCGAGCGCACGCTTGGCGCGCCACCACGAATCGGCGACGACCGCAACCGCATCCTGCAGCCGGACCACCCGCCGGACGCCCTTCATCGAAGCGATTGCATTCTCGTTGACGGCCTTCAGCGATCCGCCAAAGACCGGACTATGGGCAATGGCGGCATAAAGCATGCCGGGCAATCGCACATCGACGGCATAGATCGGTTGCGCCGTCACCTTGTCACGCATGTCGAGCCGCCGCTGCGGCGTGCCGGCGAGCGTCCAGTCGGCCGGATCTTTCAACGCAACATGCGCGGGCGGCGTCACTTTTGCGGCCGCCGCGGCAACGGCACCGAAGGTCACGCTACGACCGCTCGGTTTGTGAACAACGACGCCTTTGTGCGCGACACAGTCCTTTGCCGATACATCCCAGCGCGCCGCGGCCGCCGCGATCAGCATTTCCCGCGCCGTCGCGCCGGCTTGCCGCAGATAGAGCTGCGACGCGGCGATCGACCGGCTGGCGCCGGTCTGCATGTCGCCCCAGGCCGCGTGGCGGCGCAGATTGTCCTGCGGCGTCACGCTGACGATGCGAACATTCGACCAGTCGCACTCGAGTTCTTCCGCGACCAGCATGGCCAGGCCGGTTTGTGCGCCTTGCCCCATCTCGGCACGGGCGACGCGGATAAGCACCGAGTTATCCGGGCCGATGTTAAGCCAGACGGTAACTTCGGGCATTTCATCGGCGGCCGATACCGGCTCGAACGGTATGGCAAGGCCGAGCGCGAGACCGCCCCCCACCATGCCGACGCTGGCAAGAAAGGACCGACGGCTTAACGCCACATCCGACGTCATCGGAATTCCTTCAGCCGCTGCGTTCGAAGCGAGAGCGGGTGGCCCCGGGTCAACCCTCGTCAGTCAAGTCCCGTGCAATTTCGCCGCCTCCGGCATCCTAACAAACAAAGGGCCGTAGGCAACGGCGATTTCCACTCGTGGTTTAGGGATCGCCGATAGCAACAACGGCTGCGACGGATTGCTGCAGCAGCCCTGGGCACGTGAGGGAAGGATTGGCAGGAGGGGCGTGTTTAGCGGTCGGTAGTTTCGGTTATAAAGGGGGCCAGCCATATCCCCGATTGGAAGTTCCGGAATACAGCATGGACGCACAATCCAATGGCCGCGCGGCTGACGGGCCGCGCGTAGAGGACGACGTTCTCGTCCGCGGCTACGGCCGCTACGTCGGCGACGCGCCGGTGCCAAACGAGACTTACGCCTGTTTCGTGCGGTCGCCGCATGCGTTTGCCCGCATCGCGCGCGTTGACGTTACGGCGGCGCTGGCCGCGCCCGGCGTCGTCGGCGTGCTGACCGGCAACGACACGCAAGAGCTCGAAAGCATTGGCCGCCATCCTCCGCTAAACGGGCGTGGCGGCAAGCCTCTTGTCATGCCGCACCGGCCGGCACTGGCGGCACGACAGGTGACGCATGTCGGCGAGCCGGTGGCCATGGTCGTCGCCGAGAGCGCCATTGCCGCGCAAGATGCCGCCGAGCTGGTGGCCATCGAATACGAGCCGCTGACGCCGGTGACCGACGCGCGCAAGGCGCTCGAACCGGACGCGCCGCAGGTGTGGCCGGAAGCGCGGGGTAATCTCGGCATCGATTGGCCGGGTTTCGCGGCCGACCCGGATGCCAATGCACGTGCGATCGACGCGATTTTTGCCGGCGCCAAATTCGTGGCGCGCATCGCGGTGATGAATCAGCGCATGGCGGTCGCCTCCATGGAGCCGCGCGGCGCGACGGCAAGCTATGACGCGGCCGCCGATCTGTATACGTTGCGGGCCTGCTCGCAGGGCGCGCGGATTTTGCGCGACGACCTCGTTGCGGTCATGCAAATACCGAAGGAGCGCTTGCGCGTTGTCACCGACGATGTCGGCGGCGCCTTCGGCCTGAAGACCGGTTCGTATCCCGAATACCTCGCGCTGATGGTAGGCGCCAAAAAGTTCAAGCGCCCGATCCATTGGATGTCGGGCCGCGCCGAAGCGTTCCTCTCCGACAACCAGGCGCGCGACATTTATTCCGAAGCCGAACTGGCGCTCGACGCGAAGGGCCGCTTCCTGGCGTTGCGCATCCGCAACGTCGCCAATCTCGGCGCCTATGTCGGTTCGGTCGGAGCCGCCATCCCGTGCCTGAGTTTCGGCCGCTGCCTGCCTGGCATGTACGACATCAAGCACATCGATCTCAGTGTCCGCTGCGCGTTCACGAACACGCTGCCGACGGCTCCCTATCGCGGCGCCGGCCGACCGGAGGCGAATTATGTGATGGAGCGCGCGGTAGAGGAGGCCGCCCGAATCACCGGCATCGATCCCGCAAAATTGCGGCGGCGCAACCTCATCCCGACGTCCGCCATGCCCTACCGGACCGCGGTCGGTACCACCTACGACAGCGGCGACTTCGCACCCATCCTGGACAAGGCGCTGGCGCTTGCCGGTTACAATGAGTTCGGCGCGCGCCGGCGGGAAGCAAAGAAGCGGGGTAAATTCCGCGGCATCGGCATCTCCTGCATGCTGGAACACGCCGGCGGCACGCCAACCGAAGGAGCGCTGCTCACCTTTCCCGGCGACGGCACGCTTGCCCTCAATCTCAATGTGCAATCGACCGGGCAGGGCCATGCCACGGTCTTTATTCCTCTGGTCGCCGAACGGCTCGGCGTCCCGCGCGACAAAATCGTCCACCGGCACGGCGATTCCGCGCTCGAGATCGCCGGCTATGCATCGGTCGGCTCGCGCTCCGCCATGACCGCCGGCGCCTCGACCGTGAAAGCGATCGCCGTGATGCTCGACAAGGGAAAGCATGTCGCGGCGCAAGTCTTGGAAGCCGGCGAAGGCGACATCGCCTACCAGGACGGAAAGTTCTCCGTGGTCGGCACCGACCGCCGGATCGGATTGTTCGAGGTCGCTGCTCGCGCGGCCGAACTGAAAAAAAACGGCATGATAACAGAAGACCTCGATACCAAAGTCACCACCGACACGCCGCTGACGTTTCCAAACGGCGTACACGTTGCCGAGGTCGAGATCGATCCCGACACCGGCCACATGGATATTGTCGCCTACACCGCGGTGGACGATTGCGGCAACCCGCTCAACGGCATGATCGTCGAAGGGCAGTTGCACGGCGCGTTGGCGCAAGGGTTCGGCCAGGCGCTGATGGAGCAGATTTTCTATGACGACGACGGCCAGTTGGTGACCGGCTCGTTTCAGGACTACGCGATGCCGCGCGCAACCGACATGCCGCGGGATATTCGCAACGCCTTGCTTTGCGTGCCGGCAACCACCAATCCGCTCGGCGTCAAGGGGGTCGGCGAGGCCGGAACGACGGCATCAATCGCCGCGGTGATGAACGCGGTCGCCGATGCCATTCCCGGCGGCGCCGGGGCGGATCTCGACATGCCGGTCACGGCCGCGCGCGTGTGGAAGGCATGCCAGCGCGGCAAAACTGCTGCGCCGCGCTGAATCGACGGAATGTAAATTCACATGCATGTCGATACGGCCGCGCCGCATGTTGCGGCCGCCGCCGGCACGGACGGCGCTGTTGCCGCAGCAGCCGGATTGCCTTGCCACCCCGGAACGCCAACTTATAATGCGCCGCTTCCTTCGCGCAGGGGACGAGCTTGGCGCCGCCGGAAGCGAAACCCGTAGCCATCATCATGGGCAGCCAGTCCGACTGGCAGACCATGAAGCATGCCGCCGAGACGCTCGACGCTCTCGAAGTGAGCTATGACACGCGCATTGTCTCCGCCCACCGCACGCCGGAGCGGCTTTACGCATTTGCCAAAGGCGCCAAAGACGCCGGATTTAAAGTGATCATTGCCGGTGCCGGCGGCGCCGCCCATCTGCCCGGCATGACCGCGTCGCTGACCAGTCTTCCGGTCTTCGGCGTGCCGGTCGAAAGCAAGGCACTGTCCGGCCAGGACTCGCTTTATTCCATCGTGCAAATGCCGCCCGGCATTCCGGTCGGCACGCTGGCGATCGGACAAGCCGGCGCGATCAATGCGGCCCTTCTGGCTGCGAGCGTGCTCGCGCTCAGTGACGCAAGCCTCGGCAAGCGTCTGGAGATCTGGCGGGCGCGCCAAACCGCCTCAGTCGCCGAAGCACCGAAGGATAGCGGCGCGTGAGCGCCGCACAGCCGGTGCTGGCGCCCGGTGCCACGATCGGCATCCTCGGCAGCGGCCAGCTTGGTCGCATGCTGGCGCTCGCCGCGGCACGGCTCGGCCTCAAATGTCACATCTTCTCCGCCGCCGCAGAGGCACCGGCCGTCGATGTCGCGCACCGAACAACAATCGCGGATTATTCCGATACCGAGGCCCTGGCGCGCTTTGCTGCCGACGTTGACGTCGCCACCTACGAATTCGAAAACGTGCCGGCCGCGGCGGCGACCTTTCTGGCCGAGCGCATTGCCGTGCTGCCCGATCCGAATGTGCTGGCAACCACGCAAGACCGTCTGGCGGAAAAAAACTTCGTCGCCGCGCTTGGCATCCCCACCGCTCCGTTCGCCGCGGTCGGCGAGGCCGCCGCGCTGGCGCCGGCGCTTGCGAACATCGGCCGGCCGGCGGTGCTCAAAACTCGCCGTTTCGGCTATGATGGCAAAGGCCAGGCGGCGATTGGCGACGGCACCGATCCGGCAACGGCCTGGCGCGAGGTCGGCGGGCAAGCCTGCATTTTGGAAGCCTTCGTGCCGTTCGTCTATGAGGTTTCCGTGATCGCCGCGCGCGGACAAGACGGCGTCGTGGAATGTTTCGACGTCACGCAGAACGAACACCAAGACCACATTCTGAAAATCTCGCGCGTGCCGGCCTCGATTTCGGCTCACACCGCGCAGGAGGCGCTGCGGATCGCCGAAACGATCGCGCAGAAATTCGGCTATGTCGGCGTGCTGGCGGTCGAGTTATTCGTGATGCGCGACGGCAGCGTTCTGGTCAACGAAATTGCGCCCAGGGTCCATAACTCCGGACACTGGACGATCGATGGCGCTTCGGTATCGCAATTCGAGCAGCACATCCGGGCGGTGGCCGGCTGGCCGCTGGCGAAGCCCCTTCGACATGGCCGGGTCGAAATGATCAATCTCATTGGCAGCGAAATCGAGGATTACCGGAAATGGCTCACCGTCCCCGGCGCGGTGGTGCATCTTTACGGCAAAACCGAGGTCCGGCCCGGCCGCAAGATGGGACACGTTACACGGGTTTTTGCCGACGAGAGCCGGTCTTTCGGGCGGCCCCGAGGCGCAGGATCGGCCCGATTTTAAAGGACTGGGTGGACTTGCGGGGGTGTTTCTGCTACAGACCGCGCCAATGTGGCGCAGGCGGCGGCGCTTGCGCCGCTCTTTCATTCCACAGCGCACCAAACTGTGCCGGCAAAAAGGAGCATGCGTGCAGGTTCTCGTTCGGGACAATAACGTCGACCAGGCCCTCAAGGCGCTCAAGAAGAAGATGCAGCGCGAGGGTATTTTCCGCGAAATGAAGCTTCGCGGCCATTATGAAAAACCCTCAGAACGCAAGGCACGGGAAAAGGCGGAAGCCATCCGCCGCGCTCGCAAGCTTGCCCGCAAGCGGTTGCAGCGCGAGGGCCTGTTGCCGATGAAGCCGAAGCCGACAACCGGCCCGGGCGCCGGCCGATCCGGACCGCCGCGCACCCCTCGCTTCGGCTAAAATCGACGACAATCGAGTGCGGGCGCGGGCTGTTCGGCCCGCGCTTTTGCATTGGCCTTGCGGTAACCTTGAGCCGGGCACGGCACCGAGAGTTTCGGATGATGGGAGCGGCGTCAGCATGGAATTGGCGTGAGCGGACCAGGATGCCGTTTGGTTCGGTGCTTGGTTGTTTGCTTGCGGCACTCGCCCTTTCCGGCTGCTCGGGACTCAGCACGCTGTCCGGCCCGGAAAAGGACGACGCTCTCTCCGCAAATTCGCAACCCAACCTCGCTTCCCTCGCCGAGGTCATTCAAAAGCATCCCGATGACCCGCAAGCCTACAACATGCGCGGTTCGGTGCTGGCCGAAAGCGGCAAGCCCGAACTGGCGCTCGCCGATTTCAACAAGGCCATCGCGCTCGATCCGAACTATGCGCAAGCTTACGCCAACCGCGCCCTGCTCTATCGGCAGTCCAATCAGTTCCAGTTGGCTCTAGCCGACTACAACAAGGCGTTGTCGATCGACGCGTCCTACGCCCCCGCCTATCTCGGCCGCGGCACCATCTACCGCCTGCAGGGCCGCAGCGAGCAGGCGCTGGCTGATTTTTCCAAATCGATCGCGCTGCGGCCGGACAACGCGCAGGCTTACTATCAGCGTGGCCTGCTCTACCAGGGCCAGCATCAGCACCAGTTTGCCATCGACGATTTCACCACCTCGATCGGCTTGTCCAATCAGAAAGCCGAACCGTTCGTAGCCCGTGCGCTCAGCTACCTGGCGGTCGGCGATGCGAAGTCGGCAGCGAGCGATCTTGATCGGGCGGTGCAGATCAATCCGTCAAACCAGCAAGCCTGGACCAGCCGCGGGCTCGCCTACGAGCGGCTTGGCGACAAGGACAAAGCCGCAGGCTCGTACGCGAAGGCACTCAACATCAACGACAAATACGAACCCGCCAAAGCCGGCTTCGCCCGGGTCGGCGGCAAAATCGGCCAATCCTATCAGACGTTTTGATCGTGCTCCGGCTGACTGCACGGAGGCCGCGATAGCGATCGCAACTACGATGATCTTCAGCGCACTGGCGGGGCGGGCGGCGTGTCCAGATCGCCGCCCAGAAACTCTCCGACCGCGCGCAGCGCGCCGTTGGCGTCGAGATTTTCGTGGTCACCGTCGAGGAAGCGTACGATGTGCCTGGGCGCTTTGGTCAATTCGAACATCCGCATTCCCATGGCAAACGGAACGACATGATCGTGCACGCCGTGCAGGATCAGTACCGGCGCGGTGACGCGCCCGATGAACTCGTCTGACCGGTACTGGTCTTTTATCAACAGCCGCATCGGCAGGTACCAGTAACGTAAGCCGGCAACCGCAGCCGCCGAGGTGAACGGCGCTTCCAGTATCACCCGCGCAACCGGCTTTTCCGCCGCCAAGCGGACGGCAATGGCGGCGCCCAGCGATTCGCCCCACAGCACGAGCTGTTGCGTGTTGTAACGCCCGGCCGCAAAGGCGTAGGCGGCTTCACCGTCGGCGATCAACCCGCGTTCGGTCGGACTGCCACCCGAACCGCCGTAACCGCGATATTCGATTGCGACGATGCCGATGCCGTCGCTGATAAGCTTGCGGAATCGCCCGACGCGATCGCGCAGCGCGCCGCCGTTGCCGTGAAAATAAACGATCACCGGCTTGTCGCCGCGCGGCGCGACGTGCCAAGCGACAAGCGACACGCCGTCGGAGGCCTTGAGCGTGATCTCTTCGGCTTCCGGCAAACCTGCCTGTGCGGGCGTGGTGTGGATCGTCTCCGGAAAGTACATCATCGAGCGTTGCGCGACGTAGAGGACCGCGGCGACGCCGAGGTAAAGGCAGACGACAGCGACACCGCACCACTTGAGCACGGTCAGCCCATAGGCCTTCCAGGCCGGCGCGGCGACCGCGACGACGTAGCGGATCCGCGGTCGCACGCGCCCAACCGCCCGGCGCGCCGCATCGCCAAATCCTGCGTTCTGGGAAGACAGCGAACGCACCTTCAAACCTCTTGTCGCAGCCAGCCGCGATGCCGGCTGCCCATTGGTCACGCTCATTGCAGCGGTGTGACAGCGAATCACGCAGGCGCACAAAAGCAAACCGGCCGGCTTATGCAAGCCGGCCGGCGAAGATCATGTCAGCGCCAAGGGGATGCCAAGGCGATCAAGGAC
>JAGXAC010000162.1 GCA_019075925.1 Hyphomicrobiales bacterium
CGCACCACGCCGGTGGAGAACGTGCGCAAGCCGACCGACGGTTTGAGCCTGTTCTATACCGCGCTCGACCGTCGCCATGTCGAGGTGCGCGCGATCGACAAGATGGGCCGCCACGCGGTCGATTCCAATCAAGTCTTCATCGATGGGCTCGACGTGCCGGCCGACGACCGCATCGGCGAGGAAGGCCGCGGCTTCGAATACATCCTGCACGGCATGAATCCCGAGCGCATCCTGATCGCCGCCGAGGCGATCGGCCTCGGCCGCGCCGCGCTCCGCCGTGCCACGGCTTATGCCAACGAGCGCGTCGTGTTCGGCCGGCCGATCGGACAGAATCAGGCGATCCAGCATCCGCTGGCGGAATGCTGGATGGAACTCGAAGCCGCCGAACTGATGGTGCGCAAGGCAGCGTGGCAATACGACCGGGGGATTGCCTGCGGGCCGGCGGCGAACGCCGCCAAATATCTCGGCGCCGAGGCCGGCTTCAAGGCCTGCCAGACCGCGGTGATGACTCACGGCGGTTACGGCTACGCCAAGGAATATCACGTCGAGCGCTATCTGCGCGAAAGCCTGATCCCGCGCATCGCGCCGGTTTCGCCGCAGCTCATTCTCTGCTTCATCGCCGAGAAGGTGCTGGGGCTTCCGAAGTCATACTGATCTGGCGATGACAGAAAACGGACCGCTCGCCGACCGCGTCTACACGCGCGATAACGGCCGCGTCGGGTTCGCCGGGAGGGTCGAAGCGATGCAGGAGAACGATGCGCTGCGCCGCGCCTATTGCGGCTTGAAATAACGCGGCAGTCAGGCGGCCGGGCCGGGTTCGGCTCCTGCGCAACGCGCGTCGGCCATCAAGAAATTCAGCGCGTTTAGCGCGAACAGGGAATTCATGCAGCGTCAGATCGGCGCGCGAAACACGAAGAATGCGCCCGCTGCGATCAATGCGAAGCCGACGGCCTGGTTCCAGGTGATCGGCTGCTGCAAATAGACCATCGAGAACACCGCGAACACCGACAGCGTGATCACTTCTTGAATCGTTTTGAGTTGTGCCGCGGTGTAGACATAGCTGCCGTAGCGGTTCGCCGGCACCGCCAGACAATATTCGACAAAGGCAAGGCCCCAACTGATCAGGACGACCTGCCACAGTGGCACCTCGCGAAAGCGCAGATGCCAGTACCATGCCGTGGTCATGAAGGCGTTGGAGCCGATCAGCAGGACGATGGTGAGGATATAAGGCGAAAGCGGTAGCGCTGGCATGGTTGAATTCCGTGTCGTGAAAATCCGGGCGATGCGGCTTGCGAGCGGATTGTGAACTTTTGCACGGAACGAAGGCTATCCGCAAAAAAGGCCGCTTTGGCGGTTTTGATGACCGTGCTTCCCGGCCATGCAATGATTATCCTGTGAATCGGTTCCGTTGAATGACTCCGGTTGAATCGCACTCACACCAGGCGGAGACCGCGCGATGCGCCAAGCCCTCGTTGCCTCGACCTTGATCGTCGCCATCATCATGCTCGGTTCTGCGACAGGGCGCGCCGAGCCGCAACTGCCGACGCTGCGTCCACCGCCGCCGCCGCCGATAAAGCCGTACGCCGCGGTTCCGGTGACACCGCCGGCGAACCTCAATGACGCGAGCTTCATCGCCTTCCGCAAACAACTGGCCGACGTCGCCGCGCACAAGGACCGTGGCGCGCTCGCCAAGCTGATCGTCGCGCATGATTTCTTCTGGGTGCAGGACAAAGACCTCGCCGACAAGCAAAAGTCCGGTGTCGACAATTTCGCCAAGGCGATCGGTCTCGATGCCAAGGATGGCTCCGGCTGGGCGACATTGGCCGGCTATGCCGGCGATCCGACCGGCGAGCCGCTGCCCGACCATCCGGACATCGTTTGCGCCCCGGCGGAGCCAACGATCGATTCCAAAGCTTTCGAGGCCTTGATCAAGGCGACTCGAAGCGAGCCGCCGGAATGGGGTTATCCCGCCAAGAGCGGCATCGACGTGCGTGATCCCGCCAAGCCGGACGCGCCGGTCGTCGACAAGCTCGGTCTCACGCTGGTGCGTGTGCTGCCCGATAACGAGCCACCCGACGATCCCAAGCAGCCCGCCTACCTGCACATCGCGACGCCGTCGGGCAAGGCCGGTTATGTCCCGCTGGAGGCGATCTCGTCGCTCGCCGGCGACCAAATGTGTTATACGAAGGACGCGAGCGGCTGGAAGATCGCCGGCTACTTCGGCGGTGCTTCGCAATAGTGCGGTGCAAGGTCATTCAACCCGCCCGCGGCGGACAAGAATAAACGCATGGGCCGCGCGGGAACAGCGAAGGTCTGGACGCAGCCAGTCTGCGCCGCGTGGATCGGCGCCGTGTTGCTGTGTTTTTGTTCGCTGCCGCTGCCCGCGGCGCCGCACCCGCCGGCGCCGGCGAATTTTCAACCGACGATGGCCGATGTTCCGCCCGGCGTGGATCACGGCAATTCCGGCGACGATCTGCCGGAGCAGTTCCAGCGTCGGGCCGTGTTCTACCGCTCGCAGCTTCCGGTCGGCACCATCGTCATCGATGTCGCCGATCATCATCTTTATCTGATCGAAAGCGAAACCCGCGCGCTGCGCTATGGCATCGGCGTCGGCCGCGACGGTTTCGACCGCGCCGGCCTGACCTCGATCACCCGCAAGGTCGAATGGCCGCCATGGCAGACGCCGCCGGACTTGCTGGCGCGCGAGCCGTCGTTGCCGCGTGTCATCGCCGGCGGTCCCGGCAATCCGCTCGGCGCGCGGGCGATGGACCTCGGGAGTGTGACCTATCGCATCCACGGCACCAGCGCGCCGGAAACCATCGGCCAGGTGCTGATGTGGGGCTGCTTCCGCCTTGCCAACGAGGACGTGATCGACCTCTACGACCGCGTGAATATCGGTACGCGGGTCATCGTGCGGCAGAATTGAGAAATTATCCCGCCCCGCTTCGTTTCACTTCGCGGGGCGGATATTTTACCGCGTCACCGCCTGCTCGACCGATTTGGCGGTCTGACCGAACAGGATCGCGCGCTCCTCCGGCGTGCGGATGCCGCCCGGATTCGGATTGACCTCTTTCGCCTTGGCGTAGGCGCGCTTGACCGCATCGCGCGCGGCAATCGCTTCGAGCCAGCGTTTGAGATGTGGAAAGTCGGCGATGTTCTGCGCCTGCCGCTCCCACGGCACCACCCAGGGATAGCTCGCCATGTCGGCGATCGAATATTCGCCGGCGAGATAGTCGCGATCAGCGAGTCGCTTGTTCATCACGCCGTAAAGCCGGTTGACCTCATTCCGGTAGCGATCGATGGCATAGGGAATTTTTTCCGGCGCATAATGGCCGAAATGGTTGTACTGCCCGGCCATCGGCCCGAGGCCGGCCATTTGCCAAAACAGCCATGCGATCGCTTGCATGCGCTGGCGCATATCCTTGCTGATGAACTTGCCGGTCTTGTTGGCCAGGTAAAACAGGATCGCTCCCGACTCGAAGACCGAAATCGGCTTGCCACCGTCGGGCGGATCGTGGTCGACAATGGCGGGAATCCGGTTGTTGGGCGCCACAGCCAGAAAATCCGTCTTGAACTGCTCGCCCTTGCCGATATTGACGGGAACGATCTTGTAAGGCAGTCCGGCCTCTTCCAGAAAGATCGTGATCTTGTGACCGTTCGGCGTGGTCCAATAATGCAAATCGATCATGACGAGCCTGCTTTTGGTGGCGGAAAAATCAATGTACGCGGCACACCGCGGGAATTTAACCCCCCGTTCCGCATGTCAGTTATGTGGACCACCGGCTGCGGGGCTGGACCGCGGGAGGCCGGCTGCGTACACCATCTTGGCAGGAGCGACCCATGATCACTGAAATTGCGCAATTTGACATCAAGCCCGGCGCAGAAGCCGAGTTCGAAGCGGGTGTGAAGAAAGCCGTGCCGATTTTCGAGCGCGCGGCAGGCTGCCAGGGCGTCGATTTGCGGCGCTCGATCGAACATCCGAACCGCTACTGGCTGTTCGTGGTGTGGGAAACGATCGAGGACCATACGGTCGGCTTCCGCAGCTCAGCCGGCTTCCAGGAATGGCGCAAGCTGGTCGGGCATTGCTTCGCCGCGCCGCCGGACGTCCAGCACTCCAATCAGATTCTGAGTTTCGGTTGAGCGGCGTCACTTTCCCCACTGGCGGACTCGGCCCATATTGGTGGCATGGCGAAACGCCCCGACCGGCCACAGCCGCCCAGGCAGCGGCACCCGGCTGAACATTCGAAAAAAGATCCGGCCAGGCCGACGCGCGCCAAAGCGGCACGTCCGGATGCGCCGGCAATCGATTCGGCGCTGGCCGATCTGCTCAATCCAGCCATCGGCCGGGGCCGTGCCGGCGTCGGCTCGCAGACCGGGATCGACATAAGGCAAAGCAACGATCCTTCGATCTCCTCGCCCCACGACGCAGCGGGGACCGTGACGCGTCGCCAAAGTGAAGCGAAGACGCGTCGGGTGGGAGGAGAGGCCGGCGCAGATCCAACGCCTGCTGACCCCTCCCCGTCATTCGCCGCGCGAACGGGGGGAGGGAAATCAACATCGAAGCTTGCGCCGCCGCCGGATAATTCGTTCGACCGGCGCGCCGATTTCGCCAAAGCGCATCGAGCGCGCGCTTCGGTCGCGCGCGGCTTTGGCGAAGCGCCGCAGCAAGGCTACGTCGGTAAAGCCCCGGTACCGCCCGGCGAGCTCGATCCCGACCTGGCGAAAGCGCTCGGCATCGAGGAGCAGGACGAAAATGCCGACGATCCGCGCAACGTGATCACCCCGGACATGGGTCCTGCCCGCTTGCGTCTGGCGCGATCCGGCCGCGGCGAAGTCGGAACCGTCGCCGGTTTGGCCAGCCAGCAATCGCTCGACAAATTGCTGCGCGAAGGCCGGCCGGAATTGGCCGGACGATTATGGACGCCGCACCGGCCGCCGCGGCCGGATAAATCCGAAGGCGGCCGCCGTCTCGTCATCAAATCCGATTTCGATCCGCGCGGCGACCAGCCGCAGGCCATCAGGGAATTGGTCGAAGGCGTAAAGCGCAACGACAAGACGCAGGTGCTGCTTGGCGTCACCGGCTCGGGCAAGACCTTCACCATGGCGAAGGTGATCGAGGAGACCCAGCGGCCGGCGCTGATCCTCGCGCCGAACAAGACGCTGGCGGCGCAGCTCTACGGCGAGTTCAAGAATTTCTTTCCCGACAACGCGGTCGAGTATTTCGTCTCGTACTACGACTACTACCAGCCGGAAGCCTATATTCCGCGCACCGACACCTACATCGAGAAGGATTCCTCGATCAACGAGCAGATCGACCGCATGCGCCATGCGGCGACGCGCGCGCTGCTCGAACGCGACGACGTGATCATCGTCGCCTCGGTGTCGTGCATATACGGCATCGGCTCGGTCGAGACTTATTCGGCGATGACGTTTTCGCTCAAGCGCGGCGAGCGCTTCGATCAGCGCCAGTTGCTCGCCGATCTGGTGGCGTTGCAATACAAACGGACCGCCGGAGATTTCTATCGCGGCTCGTTCCGGGTGCGCGGCGATGCGATCGAGATTTTCCCCGCCCACTACGAGGACCGCGCCTGGCGGGTGTCATTGTTCGGCGACGAAATCGAATCGATCCAGGAATTCGATCCGCTGACCGGCCAGAAGACCGACGAGCTGGAATTCGTCAAAATCTACGCCAACTCGCATTACGTGACGCCACGGCCGACCCTGTTGCAGGCGATCACCGGCATCAAGGTCGAGCTGAAGCAGCGGCTCGACCAGCTCAATGCCGCCGGCCGGCTGTTGGAGGCGCAGCGCCTCGAGCAGCGCACGCTCTACGACCTGGAAATGATGGAAGCGACCGGCGCCTGCGCCGGCATCGAGAATTATTCGCGCTATCTGACCGGAAGGAAACCCGGCGAGCCGCCGCCGACCTTGTTCGAATATGTGCCGGACGACGCACTGGTATTCGTCGACGAAAGCCACGTCACCGTGCCGCAACTCGGCGGCATGTATCGCGGCGACTTTCGCCGGAAGGCGACACTGGCCGAATACGGGTTCCGCCTGCCGTCCTGCATGGACAACCGGCCGCTGCGCTTCGAGGAATGGGACGCGATGCGGCCGCAAACGTCATGCGTGTCGGCGACGCCCGGCCCGTGGGAGCTCAACGAAGCCGGCGGCGTCTTCGCGGAGCAGGTGATCCGCCCGACCGGCCTGATCGATCCGCCGGTCGAGGTGCGACCGGCCCGCACCCAGGTCGACGATCTGGTCGGCGAAGTGCGCCAAGTGGCGCAAAAGGGCTACCGCGCGCTGATCACCGTCCTCACCAAGCGGATGGCCGAAGACCTGACCGAATACCTGCACGAGCAGGGCATCCGCGTCCGCTACATGCATTCCGACATCGACACCATCGAGCGTATCGAGATCATCCGCGACCTGCGGCTCGGCGCCTTCGATGCTCTGGTCGGCATCAACCTGCTGCGCGAGGGCCTCGACATTCCCGAATGTGCGCTGGTCGCCATTCTCGATGCCGACAAGGAAGGTTTTCTCCGCAGCGAAACCAGCCTTGTGCAGACCATCGGCCGCGCCGCGCGCAACGTCGACGGCCGCGTCATTCTCTACGCCGATGCGGTCACCGGCTCGATGGAACGCGCCATGGCCGAGACCGAGCGCCGGCGCGAGAAGCAGCAGGCCTACAACACCGAGAACGGCATCACGCCGGAGAGCGTGCGCAAGGGCATCGCCGATATTCTCCACAGCGTTTACGAGCGCGATCATGTGCTGGTCGCAACCGGCGCCGGAGCCGAAGGCGAATTCGGCGAAGCGGCAACGATCGGCCACAATTTCGAGGCGGTGATCGCCGATCTGGAAACCCGCATGCGGGCGGCGGCGGCCGATCTCGATTTCGAGGAGGCGGCGCGGCTGCGCGACGAAATCAAGCGGCTGCGCTCAACCGAACTGGCGGTGACCGACGATCCGACTGCCAAATTCACAGGCTCCCCCTCACCCGCTCGCGACCTGTCCCCGCAAGCGGGGCGAGGCAAGTCGAAAATCCACAAACCCGCGCTCGACGAAATGGGCATCGCGCTCTACCACGAGGTCGCGCCGTTGCGCGGCAAAGGCGGCCCGCGCAAACCGGGCCTCGACGACATGGGGCCGGGCGTGGAATCCGTTCCGGGCAGGCGCGAGGCCTCTGGCCCGCGCTCCACCCACGGCAAGCCCGGCATGCGCGGCGGCTGGAAGCCGCGTCGGCGATAGGGCGCATGTTTGGTGCTCATCGGTAAAATCGACTAGACTTCGCCGATCGCGGACCAATCACGAACCGAAAACGGGAGCACGTCATGGCGAAAGGCCAACAGCGAGCCAACAAGGAAAAGAAGAAGCCAAAGCAGGACAAGGCCAAGGGTAGCGGGAAGATCTCGGCCTATGCCGCGGCTTACGGCAAATCCGCTTCCACCACCAAGAAGGCGTAGCGCGCGAGCGCCATCCGCGCTCGGCCGCGCCGACGGGACGCAGCGCGGGCGTTAACCGCGCGGTGGCCGTTCAGCTCTTGCAAAGAATCCGCCCGAGGACCTTCTGCAACACCTCGCGCGGATTCGCTTCGCCGGATTTTGCCCGCCAGGCAACAAAGCCGTCGGGACGCACCAGCACCGCACCCTTCGCCGTGAGCCCGTAGGCCTCGGCGAAACGATTGTCCGGATCGCGAAGATTGCTTCCGAAGGTGTAGGCCTCGAGCCCGACCCCCGCGCCCTTGCCGGCATCGCCGGCGGCCGCCGCCCAGGCGCCGCCGTCCGGCGCGGCGAGCAGCACGAAGCC
>JAGXAC010000014.1 GCA_019075925.1 Hyphomicrobiales bacterium
CGAAGATACCTTCGAAGCCGATGCACTCACGGCCACGCTGCCGAAGCAGTTTCCGACGCAGACGCCGGAAAAGAAGATCGACGCGCAGGCTGCTGCTTAGGCCGGGCATTCGACGCTGCATCAGGGACGGCATCGGCGGCTTCGCCGGCGATGCGTGTGACGTATCGGCTAACGAAGCTAGATCGAGCCGGTCGAAGACAATCTGCATACGAGAACGTTCGTGCGCTATTTGCGAAGCTAATGGCTTTGCAGGAGGCGCTTGCACCAAGGAGAGGACCTCGGCTTTCGCGAAAGCCACCACGGTCCCATCTATCGCTGCACCAGAATAGCCGATCGAATTCATGCCTTCGCGTCAGCGGGGCGCGCCAGTATGCGCTTGCGTGCATCCGGCCGCACCAAATCAAACATGCTGGGCGACCGCGCACCGTCCTGCCGCAATGTCGTCTGGACGCGCAATGACCTCATGGTGTGGCGACAGCCGCGTTGCCCGACATGACGAAGGCAAGCGACGCATTTCGTCGATTGAAAGCCTCGTCACAGTTGAGGCGAACGTCGATGCCGCATAGAATGTTTCGCTAATGCCTGCTTCGCCTCATTCAACAAAATCCGGGACATCGCTTTAGAATGCACGCGCTATTGAGAGCCCTCGGGGTCGTCGTTTTGATCGCCGGGTTGGGCTTTATCGGACAAGGCTCGCGCTCTTTCACCTACAGCGGCCAGGGCTTCACGACCCGATGGTTCTATTACGGCGTCGCTATGGCCGTGGTTGGCCTGTTGCTCATAATCTTTTCACGCCCCTCCGACGAACCGTAGAGTCGGCAGAGTGCGCGGCGGCGGCAGGTCGACAGATCTGTTTCCGCCTTCTTGGGGGATGTGCCCTCAGCAGCCAACGTCACTCGTTGCGGCTTCTTCAGGTATCGGCCTGCTCACCAGTCGTGTTCGACTGCGGATTTGCAACTTCGCGCTTGAGCATTCCGGCGGCCAATAGCCCGGCGATGAAAATGTCGGGGCTGAGCGTTGAGACGTGGACGCCGCCCTGATACATGCGGTCTGCTACCGCTTCCATATAGGCCTGATCGCTAAGGTTTTGCTCGCTCCAACTCGCCTCGCGCAGCCGGCGGATTAAATCGACCGATGTTTCGGCTTCGATCAGCAGCCCCTCGTTTGTACGATACTGCACGGTTGTTCTCTCCTGAAGCAGCTGCTTCCACTACGGCGTTTCTAGAACATATTTCGCGCCGATTGCATCGGGGATTCTCGCGGCCGGAAGGACCTCGCATCGCCGTTGTCGCTTAATATGCGATTTTGCCGCCCAGACCGGCAATCAACCCCCATCTTTAATATTCAGCGCTGGCATCACTGAGCTTGGCCCTTGGCGTCCGATCCGGCCCCTTTGCCGTGGCAACGCCGCGGAAGCGTGACGGGGTTTTGAGTACGCGCAGGATCGCCTATATAGCCCGCATAGCTGGCGCGAGGATTTGAAATTCCGATGACGAAGCTGCAACGCCGTTTCAATTCCGACGCCGTGCTGTAGACTTAAAAATCACCAGCGTACCCTTGCTTGCCGGAGCTTGCATCGGGGTAAGCCAAAGCCCGGGCGAACTCCAGAACCGGGATGCTAGGAGGGTCCGTATGACCGAACAGTCTTCGTCCGAAAAAGTACCCGTAACGTTGTTGACCGGCTACCTCGGTGCCGGCAAGACGACCTTGCTCAACCGCATCCTGTCCGAACCGCATGGCAAGAAGTACGCCGTGATCGTCAACGAATTCGGCGAGATCGGCATCGACAACGATCTCGTGGTGGGCGCCGACGAGGAAGTGTTCGAGATGAACAATGGCTGCATCTGCTGCACGGTGCGCGGCGATCTCGTGCGCATCCTCGACGGCTTGATGCGGCGGAAAGGGAAATTCGACGCCATCATCGTCGAGACCACCGGGCTCGCCGATCCGGCTCCGGTCGCTCAGACATTCTTCATGGACGAAAATGTCGGTCGCAAAACCAAGCTTGACGCCGTCGTTACCGTCGCCGATGCCAAGTGGCTCAGCGAGCGATTGAAGGATGCGCCGGAGGCAAAGAATCAGATTGCTTTTGCCGACGTGATTTTGCTCAACAAGACCGATCTGGTCTCAGCCGACGAACTCAGCGATGTCGAAGGACGCATTCGCGGAATCAATCCTTATGCTTCGCTGCACAAGACCCAACGCGCCCAGATTCCCCTCAACGCGGTTTTGGACCGCAATGCCTTCGACCTCGACCGCATTCTCGATCTGGAACCGACGTTTCTGGAAGAGGATGACGGACACGACCATGACCATGAGCACAGCCACGAACACGGCGACCACGATCACGACCATGCTCACAAGCATGGCGGATTAAAACACTATCACGACGAAGAGATGCAATCGATTGCGCTTCGTAGCGAGAAGCCGCTCGATGCCGACAAGTTTCTGCCATGGATCCAGGATCTCGTACAGAAAGAGGGCCCGAGCATTTTGCGGTGCAAGGGTATTCTCGCCTTCAAGAATGACGACCAGCGTTTCGTGTTTCAGGGCGTTCACATGATCCTCGACGGCAATCATCAGAGGCCGTGGAAACACGACGAGAAGCGCGAGAGCCGGGTCGTTTTCATCGGCCGCAATTTGCCGCGCGAGCTGATAACCGAAGGCTTCGAGAACTGCGTCGTCAAGTAATTTCACGATTGCCGGCGGGCCGGAATATCTATGCGCCACCCGCGCAAGGATACGCGGAAGCTGCCGCGATGACGGGAGAGCTATAATCGATGCCCGGCAACGCCGACATACCTTCCGTCGTCGAGCAGACGCGGCTTATCGGCCCTCTCGACGGCGGCGTCGTCAACGCACATTTTCTCGGTCGCACCGCCGCTCTCGTTCTTGGCGACAACGCGATCGTGCTGGTCCCGCCGGATGGGGAAACCCGGCGCATTGCCGCGCACGAGGGCGCCATCCTGACGAGCGTCACCGATGGCGCACGCGTGATCAGCGGCGGCGATGACGGCCGCGTTATCGAGACCGTGTCGAGCGGCGAAACCCGCGTATTGGCGAGCGATCCGAAACATCGCTGGATCGATCACATCGCCCTTGGTCCGGACGGCACGATCGCCTGGTCCGCCGGCAAGAATGCGTACGCGCAAGGCAAAGAACTGCGGACCTTCGAAGCCGCGTCGACGGTCGGCGCGCTTGCCTTCTTCCCAAAAGGCTTCCGACTAGCGATTGCCCACTATAACGGCGTCACACTCTGGTTTCCCAATGCCGCGGAGGCGCCGCCGCAAACCTTGGAACGAAAGGGCTCGCATCTCGGCGCGACTGTCAGCCCCGATGGCCGTTTCCTGGTGACTACCATGCAAGAGCCGCTGCTGCATGGCTGGCGGCTTGTCGACAGCCAGGACATGCGCATGTCCGGGTACACCGCGCGGGTCAAATCATTTTCCTGGAGCGCCGACGGTCAATGGCTCGCGACGTCCGGGGCCACGCAGCTTGTGCTGTGGCCGTTTCCCCACAGTAAGGACGGCCCGATGGGCAAGCCGCCGCGCCTGCTGACACCGTCGGGTCACCGCATTGAATTCGTCGCCTGCCATCCTCGCAACGCTGCCGTCGCGGCCGGTTACGATAACGGCATGATTTTCCTGACGCGGATCGAGGACGGCGCAAAAATTCTTGCCAGGAAGCCGAGCGATACTCCCGTTAGCGCGCTGGCCTGGAGCGCCGACGGACTCTTGCTCGCGTGGGGCACGGAAGGCGGCGAGGCCGGCATCATCGACCTCGCCTGAACGGGTCGTATCTCGACATCGCCCGATCGAGCGTGGCGAACTAGCCCTCATCGCAAATTCTGGTGCTGCCGCTCAGGATTGAACTGAGGACCTCTCCCTTACCAAGGGAGTGCTCTACCACTGAGCTACGGCAGCAAGCTTGTCAGCCGGCGCGCGTACGGCCGATGCAACGCAAGCGTAATGAAAGCGCGGCGATCCTTGCCATAGCCGCGCCAGACGCGCAACCTCTCGCACGACGTATCCATAAGCCGGACAAATACTGCCGATGCGAGGAAGCCACTCGCGATAGAGGGCGATCGACGGGCTCGAACTGATTGTCCGGAATGCGGCCAAAGTTGCTGAATTCGGAATAGTCCGCTCAAAGCCGTCAACACTGATCCAACAAAACAATGAATGGATCGATACGGCCGAGAAATAGCCTGAGCGTCAAAACTCCGATGCGAGCTGATCCAGTCCCATGCCATGGGCGAGGCTGCGCACCTCGTTCTTTTGCTCATCGGAGAAGCTCATGATCAACGGGATGGCGGCGGACTTGAGGTCCTGCACCTCGGCGGCATTCGGATCGATCGAAGCAACTTCGGCCGCAGCCGATGTGCTATGGCGGCGCGCGTACCGCTCCTTGGCGTAGGCGATGTTGCGCAGCGCGGCCTCGACGGCAGGCCACATGCGCACCTGATCTGCGGTCAGATGCAGCCGCTCCTTGATGCTGGCGATCTGAGCGTCATTGAGGAGGAAGCCTGATCGGTTGGCGCGATGCGGCGCCGCGGCGGCACTCATGCGTGCCTTTGGCTGAATTCGCGGTGGCGCGACGACCGCCGATTTCGTTTCAAGATGCGGCGTCGCTTTGACGGCGGATGTAATGCGCGGCGGTATCGCAGCCGCTGGCGGCGGGGACGCGGCGGCGGCAGGCGATTCTACCGTCGGCGCGGCGACGGCTGGCACCATCGATTGCGGACTCGCCAGCGCAAGCCGCGACTGCTTCAACTCCGCGGTGCTCACAGTGCCGGTCGGCATATCGGCATCGGCCTCGACGACGGCGGCTTCCGCATTCGTCGCGGGAAAGCGCAAGGCGATATTCTGCGAAGCCGAAAGATCGGTGGAGCGCGCAGGTGCCCCATGCCATGCGCCAAGCAGGTAACCGACAAAGCCGGCCACGAACAATGAGAGATAACGCCCGCGCTTGAGCCCCCGGACCCGCCGCATACGTAAACGCCCCTGTCCTCACGGTCTTTCGGTCGTCATAGGGCACGATCCGGAAAGTGGATGCCGGTTTCCGGAAAAGATCATGCTCCAACGAACAATCTGGACCTCGATCCAATTCAACCCGATCGGATCAGGGTCTAGTACCTTTCAAATGAAGCTTAATTTATGTCTAACGGGCGAATTTTTGCCGGCAGATCAAGATCTCCGCGCGGGCGCCGGAACAACAAAAGGCCCGACGTCGCCGCCGGGCCTTTGGAACTTCTAGCGAAAAGTCCTGTCGGTGCGAGCGTTACGCGGCTTCTTCCTCGACTACCGCCTCTTCGTCGGCTTCCGGCTTCGGTCCACGATGCGGGCCTTTGGCCAGCGCGGCCTCGATCTCCTTGATCGCTTCGGTCTCGGTCAGCCGCTGGACGGCCGCAACTTCCCGCGACAGACGATCGAGGGCGGCTTCGTAAAGCTGCCGCTCGGAGTAGGACTGCTCCGGCTGCGATTCCGAACGAAAGAGATCGCGAACGACTTCGGCAATAGCGACGATGTCGCCGGAGTTGATCTTGGCCTCATATTCCTGGGCGCGACGCGACCACATGGTTCGTTTGATCCGCGCACGGCCCTTCAACGTCTCCAACGCCCGCTTGACCATGGGCGTCTCGGCGAGCTTGCGCATGCCGACCGACGCAACCTTCGAGGTCGGGACCCGCAGGGTCATCTTGTCCTTGACGAAATTGATGACGAAAAGTTCAAGCCGCGCTCCAGCGACCTCCTGCTCCTCGATCGCAACGATCTGGCCCACGCCATGGGCCGGATACACGATGAACTCGTTGGTCTTGAAGCCTTGTCGCTGTGTAGTCTTCTTCGCGTTCATTCCTAAAGCTACTCCTTCCGCTTCCGGCTTGCGCCGAGCAACGGGTTTGGCGGCGACGCCGACCCTTGCCCGGGTTGGTTGCCGCGTGGGCCTGCGGCTTGCGCCGGAGGCGGGTTTTCTAGCCTTCCGGCTCATGCCGGCCGTGCCCTTTTTCGCACGATGACGACGAATGTTCTCTGCCACAGCTCTCGCGTGGATTTTCACGCCTCTTTTGACGGTTCCTCGATAACGCCCCGGAAAAATAAGCTCCCCGAGTGAGGGAGCTGCATATGGGGGGTGTTCTTCATTATGTAAGCGGCTTTATATCACATTTTCGGCCAAAATCAAAGCCTTATGGCATTGCAAAAGACCGCAATGCCGAAAAAGGTTAAGGGCCAAAACACAACGATTTGAGCTAGTTACCTGTTCCCGGATTCGGCGAAAAATACTGGTCGAACTTGCCGGCTACGCCCTCGAAATCCTTGGCGTCGGCCGGCGGCTCCTTCTTGGCGGTAATATTCGGCCAGATTTTCGCAAATTCCGCGTTCACGCTCAGCCACTTCTCGACGTTCGGCTCGGTATCGGGCTTGATCGCGTCAACCGGGCATTCGGGCTCGCAGACGCCGCAATCGATGCATTCGTCCGGGTGGATGACCAGCATATTCTCGCCCTCGTAAAAGCAATCGACGGGGCACACCTCAACACAGTCCATGTATTTGCATTTAATGCAATTATCATTGACGATATAAGTCATCTGCTCACTCTGGCATCGGTCCGTTCGCGAGCCTTGCTCCTACCGCATGGCCCATAGGGGCGCAAGGTTTGCCGCCCCCCTGAGGTGGGGCCCCGGCATGCGCTTTCAAAGCAATTTTTCGTAAAGGCCAGCCGCGGCCACGGCACGCCCCCGCCGCTCGGAAAACGCTGTCACTTTAAGCACGTGCACGCGCCGGTCGAGCGCCACGGTGATGACGTCCCCTCGCCGCACCATCCGGCCGGGCGCGCTGATTCGCGCCCCATTGATGCGAACGTGGCCGGCATTGGCCAGCGCGGCCGCCGCGATACGACTGCGCACCAGCCTCGCATGCCAAAGCCACCGGTCGATGCGCTGGCGGTCGACCTCAACCGTCAACGTTATCGACGCTCCTTGGCGTCGGCTTCGAGCTGCGCTTTTAGCGCGGCCAGTTTGGCGAACGGCGAATTGGGGTCCGGCGCTTTTTCACGGCGATCGTCCCGCTCGTGGCGTTTGTTGCGTTCATATCGCCCGACATGCGCGGGCGGCCGCTCGCGTCGTGGACGCTCGAAACGCTGCTCGCCGCGTTCCCGACGTCGGTTTCGCGGATGCCGCTCGGGCCTCGACGCCTCGTCGGCTTCGGCAACCGCAGCCGGCTCGCCTTGCGCCGGCGGATGCGGTGCAGCGCCTTCAGAAGCAATCGCAGGCGCTTCACCCGCTTCGAAGCTCGGCTTCGCCGAATGTTTACCGGCGCCGCCCTGCTCGGCGCGTCGACGACGGCCCCTTGTTGGACGCGCCGCCCGCCCTGGTCGCCAAACTTCGATCATCGCCGGTTCCACCGCAGCAACCGCGGGCGGCTCGGCTGGCGCATCCATTGAGGCGCCGACAACCGCCGGCGTCGCGGACGTCTCTTCCGGCGGGGCATCGGCAGCTCCCGGCGCTGCCACTTCGGGCATCGAAGCCGACTCGACATTGTCGGGCGGCACGACCGGAACGTCAGTAGTTTCGGGCGCGGGCGTCTCGCTGCCCTCGGCGACAGTCGGAGCAGGCGCGGGCACTACCTCAATCGGCTGGGGTCGCCGCTCCATCCGATACCCAAGCGAGCGCAGAATCGAAGCGAAATCTTCGCCGGACGCACCGGTCAGCGACGTCATGGTGTTGACGACCATAAAGCCGCCGCCGGCGACCGCGCCCGGCGGCTTGGCCGTGCCGATACCTTCGCGCCAGGCCAGCGCCGGACGGATCAGGTCGGCCAACCGTTCGAGAATATCGACACGCACCGCGCGCTCGCCGCAGACGCGATAGCCCGCCGTGCGATAGAGGGCGGGATCCGTCTCCCGATTGACGGGAATAGACGTGCGGCCACTGCCGGCAAGCTGGAGCAAATCGTCGAGACCTTGGTCTGGCGCACCGCTCTGGGCCAGCGCGTAAAGTTGCACCGCAAGCGAACGTGGCGCCGGCTTGAGCAGCTGCGGCAGGTAAATGTTATAGGCGCCGAAACGCACGCCATATTTCCGCAAGGTCGCCCGCTCCGGCTGCTCGAGGCCCTTCACCTGATCGGCGACGCGCGCCCGATCGAGAACGCCGAGCGCTTCCACCAACTGGAAAGCGACGCCGCGCGCGACGCCGCCGATATCCGCCGCCGCGGCGAGCTCGAACAGCGGACTAAGCAATTTCTCGATGTGCGCTTTTACCCATTTGTCCAGCCGCGCCTCGACCGCCTCGCGGGGCGCGCCGGACAGATGCTCGTCCGCGATCACCCGCACCCGGGGACGCAAGGCTTCGTCACCGGCGACGAGCTTGCCGACCGCCGCGCCGATCCAGCGCACCGCGCCATCGGCGGCCAGCACGAATTGTTGGTCGGGCGCCTCCGCCAGACGCATGGCGCGCGCCGAAATTTCGCCCGCCAGCGCCTTTTGCGCCGCGTTTTGCAGCGTCCTCGCTTCGGAATCGCTCGACGATGCATCCGGCACGAACACGAATCCATCGAGCCGGCCGATGGCATGGCCTTCGACAATCACGTCGCCGCTCTTGCCCATTTCCGGCTCCAGCCGGGCATTCTCGCGCAACCTGCGCATCAGCACGCTGGTGCGCCGATCGATGAAGCGTTCGGTCAGACGCTCGTGCAGCGCGTCCGACAGTTTGTCTTCGACGGCACGCGTGACGCCCTGCCAATGCTCCGGGTCGGCGAGCCAGTTCGGCCGGTTGGCCGCAAACGTCCAGGTGCGAATATGTGCGATACGGTTCGACAGCGTGTCGATGTCGCCATCGGTGCGATCGGCCAACGCCACTTGCTGGGCGAACCAATCGTTCGGGATCACGCCTTCGCGCTGGATATGACTATAGAGGTTGACCGCCAGCTCGGCATGGGTTGCCGGCGCAATCTTCCGGTAATCGGGAACCTGGCAGACGTCCCATAGCCGCTCGACGTCGGCGCTGCTTGAGGTCAGCGCGCGAACTTCGTCTTCGCGCGCGGCATGGTCGAGGACGAGAATATCCTCGGCGGCCGGCGCGCGCGTCATGGTGTCTTCGGTCGGCGCCTCAGCCAGCGACGCCTGCAAGGTCGCGATCGAGGAGAAATCGAGGTCGGAATTGCGCCATTGCACAATCCTCACCGGCTCGAACACGTGCGCCTCCAGCGCCTGCGTCAATTCCGGCTCGAACGGCGGACAGCGGCCGGTCGTGCCGAAGGTGCCGTCGCGGGTCGCGCGGCCGGCGCGGCCGGCCACCTGTGCAAGCTCGGCGGGCGAGAGCTTGCGGAATTGATAGCCGTCGAATTTCCGATCGGAAGCGAACGCGATGTGATCGACGTCGAGGTTAAGACCCATGCCGATCGCATCGGTCGCTACAAGGTAGTCGACCTCGCCCGCCTGATAGAGAGCGACCTGTGCGTTGCGCGTGCGTGGCGACAGCGCACCGAGCACCACCGCGGCACCGCCCCGCTGGCGTCGAATAAGTTCGGCGATGGCATAAACTTCCTCGGCCGAGAAGGCGACGATGGCGGAGCGGCGTGGCAACCGGGTCAATTTCTTCTCGCCGGCGAAACTGAGCGTCGAAAGCCGCGGGCGGCTGACGATGCTGACACCGGGCAACAGCCGTTCGACGATGGGCCGCATGGTCGCCGCCCCAAGCACCAGCGTTTCCTCGCGGCCACGCCGGTGCAGGATACGGTCGGTGAAGACATGGCCACGCTCGAAATCGCCGGCGAGTTGAATTTCGTCCACGGCAAGGAACGCCACATCGAGGTCGCGCGGCATGGCTTCGACGGTGGCGATCCAAAATCGAGGATTAGGCGGTTTGATCTTTTCCTCGCCGGTGACCAGCGCCACCGCCTCCGCGCCCACCCGTTCGACGGCCCGGCTATAGACTTCGCGCGCCAACAGCCGCAGCGGCAGACCGATCAGCCCGGACGAATGTGCCAACATTCGCTCGATAGCGAGATGGGTCTTGCCGGTATTGGTCGGCCCGAGTACCGCGGTTACGCCGGCCCCGCGGGCGCGCTCATCACGGCGGGTGGGAGGGGAAAAGGAAATCGGCATCGATCGCTCGGAGTGCCGCCACTGCGGCAGCTCGCCTTTCATCTGTATCACAACAACACGCCGGAAAGCCCCGGATTACGCGCGGGAAAGCCCTGTGTTTAAGATGTGGAACGAGTCTGGAACGAATCGCGGCCGAATCGGCGACTCGCGCCTTGTTCGATTTCGTTCACCGCGAGATATGGCGCGCGCCTCCATACGCAATACCACATCGGGTGTCTGCGGAACGCCAAGCGTCTCGGTACGGGCACCCCATCGGTTAACGCGCCGTGCATAGAGAATCCGGCACGGAGTCAAGACAAGACTGGGTGTGGATAACGGGGACCGTATGAGGCGTCGCATCCACCGAGGCGCAGCACCCCGTTCACCGCGTGTTGAGGTTCGCCGCCGCATGCGGCGGCTTGGCCACCGCAACGAATTGGACCGCCTGGAGCACGCCAGTACCGATCGGCGTCGGTAACGAGAAGCGGAACGGTACCATCACCCGCGTCCCGGCAATCGGCGCCAGCCAAATTTCGGCGTCCCGCAAAGCGGCGAGATATTTGATCGCATAACGCTGCGGCACGTAGCCGGAAATCGGGATGAAATAGACCGCACATACGACAACCGGTCCCTGATAGCCCTTCTCGGCTTTCACCGTCTCCATGCGTTTGAATTCGCTTCGCAGATCGTAGCGCATACGGCCATCGAACACGGCGACCTTGCGCGCACACGCTTGCGGCGAGACCGGATCGCCGCTGCCCCCTACCGCGATGAGCACCGAAGTCATCGGGTCGAGCACATTGCGTCGATCGGCATCTGCGACCGGAATACGGTCGGCGCTTGGTCCCGGCGGCGGCTCGACGCTCAGTTCCTTGATGTTGCCGCCGACGAACGCCATGCGGACATCGTCGCTGCGTCTGTTGTTGCTGATGCTGGCGGTGTAGCTCACCGGTACCGGTTGTCCAACACTGACGATGCCGTGCGCAGAGCTGGTGCCATGGCCACTGGTAAAGACCCGCAGCAACCCGGTCGTGGCGCCGGTCGCGGCGGCGCTGAACTGTTTGTCGGAAATATCGATGACCCAGTTGCCGCGGCCGATGGGAATACCGGCCAGCGTTGCCGTGTATTCGGCTTCAAGCCGGCCTTGCGCCGACGCACCATGAGCGGCATCGGCTACAAAGCTTGCCGCCATGACGAAAACCGCCGCGGCAACGGCGGCGGCACGGCACCTCCCAAACGCGCGCATTGGCAAACCAGGCACGGTACCGATAGCTCCTGAGGCGCAAGCCGAAAGGCCTAAATGTTAATGACGATAGCCGCCCAGCAAAGCGGCAAAAAGGCCCTTTGATATTCTCTTGTCGGAGAATACGACGTTTGTGTGATTTGGCACTCGTCCTGGCGCCGCTTGCATGCCCCGGTCAGGCGACCGGACCTCGGCTTGACGCGTTCGGGCACGCTCTTTATAGCTCCGCAACCACGCCGGCCCTTTGGCCGCGCCGCTGCGCCCGATGGCGCGGATATTTCAATCAGATGAAGACGGGACTTCGATATGTCACGGCGTTGTGAGCTGACCGGCAAAACCCGCCAGATCGGGCATAAGGTGAGTCATTCGAACCGCAAGACCAAGCGGCGCTTCCTGCCTAATCTGCTGAATGTCACGCTATTGTCCGACACCCTCGGACGCTCGGTTCGGCTGCGGATTTCCGCCAACGCGCTCAAATCCGTCGATCATCGCGGCGGCCTCGACGCTTTCCTGCTGGCCGCAAAGGACAGCGTGCTTTCGCCGCGCGCCGTCGAGCTGAAGCGGGCGATCGTCAAGAAGCGTACGGTAGCGGCCTAAGCCGCGGTCCGATCCGCCCTACCTCAGGTACTTGTTTAGCCAGTCGAGCGTGCGCTGCCATGCGAGCTTGGCGGCTGCCTCATCATAACGTGGCGTCGTGTCGTTGTGGAAACCGTGATTGGCCCCGCGGTACACGTACCCTGCGTGCGTGACGTGCGCGGCATTGAGCGCGGCGTCGAAGGCGGGCCAGCCCGACGTGATGCGGGTGTCGCGTTCGCCGTAATGCGCCAGCACCGCGGCTTTGATTCTTGCCGTTTCGGCGGCGTCCGGCTGTGCGCCGTAGAAAGGCACGGCAGCCGCAAGATTGGAGTCCATTCGCACGGCGAGTTGGTTGGCAACGCCTCCGCCGTAACAAAAACCGATAGCGGCAATCTTGCCGGTGCAATCCGGACGCGCCTTTAGCCATTCGGCGGCGGCAAGAAAATCCTCCAGCATCTTGGCCCGATCGAGCTGATTGAAAAGTTGCAATCCCTTCTCATCGTCACCGGGATAGCCGCCGAGCGAAGTGAGCGCGTCCGGCGCGAACGCCATGAAATTGGCAAGGGCCAGTCGCCGGGCCACGTCCTGGATGTACGGATTAAGTCCGCGATTTTCGTGCGCGACCAGAACGCCCGGCAGTTTTCCGGCATCGGCGGGACGCACCAGATAGCCTTTGATGCTGCCGTTGCCGCGCGGCGACGGTACCGTTGCCCATTCGGCTTTGATCCGTTGGTCGTCAGGCGGCATCTGGATCGCCCAGGCGTAGTTCGGCTTGAGCATCTCGAACAAGGCGGCCGCAGTCAGCCCGCCGACCGCGAACTTTTGCGCGCCGTCGAAAAAATCCCGGCGGCTGATCTCGCCATGCACGTAGCGGTCAAACAGCTGCAACAGAGCTTGCGGAAATTCGGAGGCTTTCCTTCGCTCCATGACCTGTCCTAAGCGTCCAATCGCCGGCGCGGGCGCGTCGGGCGGCGGGTAACGTCCTCCGGCGGCTGCTCGCCGAACAACTCGGCAAGTTTCTCGGTCATCACGCCACCGAGTTCCTCGGCGTCGACGATGGTAACGGCGCGACGGTAGTAGCGCGTGACGTCATGGCCGATGCCGATGGCGATCAGTTCGACCGGCGAACGCGTCTCGATATCCTCGATTACCCAGCGCAGGTGTCGTTCGAGATAATTACCCGGGTTGACCGAAAGCGTGGAATCGTCGACCGGCGCGCCGTCGGAAATCATCATCAGGATCTTGCGCGTCTCCGGTCGTCCGAGCAGGCGCTTATGCGCCCAATCGAGCGCTTCGCCGTCGATATTTTCCTTGAGCAGCCCCTCGCGCATCATGAGGCCGAGATTTTTTCGCGCGCGGCGCCACGGCGAATCGGCCGCTTTGTAGATGATGTGGCGCAGGTCGTTGAGCCGGCCGGGGTTGGCCGGTTTGCCCTGCGCCAGCCAGGCTTCGCGCGACTGGCCGCCTTTCCAGGCGCGCGTGGTAAATCCAAGAATCTCAACTTTGACGCCGCAACGCTCCAGCGTGCGCGCAAGAATATCGGCGCAGGTTGCCGCCACCGTGATCGGCCGCCCGCGCATCGAGCCGGAATTGTCGAGCAGGAGCGCGACCACCGTATCGCGGAAATCGGTGTCCTTCTCGCGTTTAAAAGATAGCGGATGCAGCGGGTCGACCACGACGCGGGCCAGCCGCGCCGGGTCGAGCAACCCTTCTTCGAGATCGAATTCCCAAGCCCGGTTCTGCTGCGCCAGCAAAAGCCGTTGCAGCCGGTTTGCCAGACGCGCGACCACGCCTTGCAGGTGCGAAAGCTGCTTGTCGAGATAGCCGCGCAGGCGGTCCAGTTCCTCCGGATCGCAAAGATTCTCGGCGCCGATCACCTCGTCGAATTTTCCCGTGAACGGCCGGTAGTCCGGACCGTGCGGCTCGTTGCGACCATGGCGCGGACGCCACGGCTCGGCCGGCGTTTCCGAATCTCCCATCTCGGCGTCATCGGCCATGTCGGCCGCCGGCGCGTCAATCGCCTCCGCCGCGGCGTCGGACATTTCCTCGGAGGACGCTTCGGCCTCTTCCAGGCTCATGCGCTCGTTATCGGCGGATTCCGACGCCTCACCGTCGCGACCGGACTCCTCGCTTCGGTTTTGCTCGTCACCCTGCTCGCCTTCTTCCTCCTCCGATTGGCTGGTGCGGTCCTCGCCCATGTCGAGGCAATCGAGGAGATCGTGAATAACATCGCCGAACTGCCGCTGGTCGGTCAGTACACGTTCCAACCGGTCAAGATTACGACCGGCACGATCTTCGATGAGCGGCCGCCACAGATCGACCAATTTGCGCGCGGCGGCCGGCGGACCTTCGCCGGTCAACCGCTCACGCACGATCATGGCGATCGCGTCCTCGATCGGAGCATCGGCGCGGTCGGTGATCTCCTCGTATTTGCCGCGATGGAAGCGGTCGTCGAGCATGGCGGCGAGATTTTTCCTTACTCCCCCCATGCGACGCGAGCCGATGGCTTCTACGCGCGCCTGCTCGACCGCCTCGAACACCGCGCGGGCCTGCTGGCCGCCGGGTACGAGCTTGCGATGCACGCCAGGATCGTGGCAGGCGAGCCTTAATGCGATCGAGTCCGCGTGGCCTCGCACGATCGCAGCTTCCCGTTCGTTGAGGCGACGCGGCGGCTCCGGCAATCTAACCTTGTTGGCGGCAAGTCCGGGACGCTCGGCGGCAAAAGCAACCTCGACGTCGCTTTTGCCGGCGATCGCGCGTACGCAAACGCCGACCGCCCGTTTGAAAGGCTCGGTCGGGGCTTCCTTCGCCGGACTTTTAGGCTTGATGTTCGAGATCATCATCGCCGCCGAAACGGATTCAGCTCAGCGCCACGTTCACTGCACTCTCCGGCAACTCCTGTCCGAAGCAGCGCTGATAGAATTCCGCCACCAGCGAGCGTTCCAGCTCGTCGCATTTGTTGACGAAGGTGAGACGGAACGCGAAGCCAATGTCGCCGAAGATTTCCGCGTTCTCCGCCCAAATGATGACCGTGCGCGGGCTCATGACGGTGGAGATATCACCGTTCATGAAGGCGTTGCGGGTCAGATCGGCGACGCGCACCATTTTTGCAACAATTTCGCGTCCCTGGTCATTGCGATAATGCTTCGCTTTGGCGAGAACGATATCGACTTCGTTGTCGTGGGGAAGATAGTTCAGAGTGGTAACGATCGACCAGCGGTCCATCTGGCCTTGATTGATCTGTTGGGTGCCATGATAGAGGCCGGACGTGTCGCCCAAGCCCACAGTATTGGCGGTGGCAAACAGGCGAAACGCCGGATGCGGCTTGATCACCTTGTTCTGGTCGAGAAGCGTAAGCCGGCCCGACGATTCAAGAACCCGCTGAATCACGAACATCACATCCGGCCGGCCGGCATCGTATTCATCAAAACACAGCGCGATGTTGTTCTGCAGTGCCCACGGTAAAATGCCGTCGCGGAATTCGGTCACCTGCATGCCGTCGCGGATGACGATGGCATCCTTGCCGATCAGATCGACGCGGCTGATGTGGCTGTCGAGATTGACGCGCACGCACGGCCAATTCAATCGCGCCGCCACCTGCTCGATATGGGTGGATTTGCCGGTACCGTGGTAGCCGGTAACAATGACCCGGCGGTTGCGGGCGAAGCCCGCGAGTATGGCGAGCGTGGTCGGTTTGTCGAAGCGATAGTCGGCATCAACGTCCGGAACGTGTTCGTTCGGCGCCGAATAGGCTGGAACTTCCAGGTCACTGTCAATTCCGAACACCTGCCGGATCGACACTTTCATATCCGGCAAACCGGACGCGGCTTCAGTTGCGAGCGACATTGAACCTCCGTGACCCCGGAACGTACCGAGGTACGCGAATTAGCCCTCACCGGCGGTCGGATAACGTGCCAAATTAGCAGAAGCGCGCCGGGACGCGAAAGCCACTAACGGCCCATGTGGATTAGCAGAAACCGGCCGACTTCAGGTAGTTGTAGGCCTGGATAATTTCCCTTAACCGGTCCTCGGAACCGCGATCACCACCATTGGCATCAGGATGATGCCGCTTTACCAAGACCTTGAACTTGGCCTTGATATCGGCGCGTGCGGCGTCACCTTCAAGCCCAAGCACGTCCAGGGCGCGGCGCTGGGCATTGAGGATTTTGCGGCCCTCGGCGGCCGGACGCGATTGCCTCGTCGGCCCGCCGGCCATGCCCTCGAACAGGTTGAACGGATCGTCGGCCGCCCAGCCCGGTCCCCGGGACGCACCGGGATTGCGGCGCGATTTGCCGCGGCTTCCTCTCACGCCCCCCACCGACCCCATCTTCCAGGTCGGCCGGTGACCGGTAATGTCCTCTTTTTGATATTTCGCGATCGCATCATCGCTCATGCCGGCGAAGAAATTGTACGAATTGTTGTATTCGCGCACATGGTCGAGGCAGAACCGCCAATATTCCGACGCGCGCAACCGGCCTTTCGGCGCGCGATGGGTCGCCGGCGCATCGCAACGCGGCCACTGACAAGGCGGAAGCTCGGTTTTGAGGGTCCGATCCTGGTCCGGCTTGACCCGGATTCGATCAAATAATGGCGAATTCGTACTCATCGTTGCGATTATGCGGGCGCGTCGATTAAACCTTCAAGACTTGACAGGGGGCAAAAGCGCGCGTCGTAAATAACTCCATGCCGATGCACGATCTCATCACGGAAAAGTTGCGCAACGCTTTCAGACCGGAAAGCCTTCGCGTCGAAGACGAATCGCATCGGCACGAAGGCCACGCTGGCCATCGCCCCGGCGGAGAGACTCATTTCCGACTTTATATCGTATCGGAAGCGTTCCGGGGAAAGAGCCGGATCGAGCGCCACCGCATGATCAACGAAACCCTCGCGGGCGAACTATCCGGCGGCGTGCATGCGCTTGCCATCCATGCACAAGCTCCTGGCGAGGGCTGAGGACGTTTACGGACCGCGCACAATCTCGGGCGTCGATGAGCTTGTCTGCAGTAGCGGCTGCGGCCCTGCTAGCTGGCCTTTGCCGTCGCGGCAACCTTGCGGGTGAGCGGCGTCACGCGCAGCGCGGTAATGCGGTTGCGGGTCTTGCGCAGCACCTGGAAGCGGTAGCCATGGAAGGTAAAGTTTTGTCCCGGCTCCGGGATCGAGCGCGCCTCATGAATCACCACGCCGGCGATGGTGGTGGCTTCTCCATCGGGAATGCTCCAGTCCATTGCGCGATTGAGATCGCGTACCGGCACTGCACCGTCGACATTGACCGAACCATCCGGCAGCATGCGCACGCCAGGCACGGCGATATCGTGCTCATCGCTGATGTCGCCGACGATTTCCTCGACGATATCCTCCAGCGTCACCAGCCCTTCAAGTTCGCCGTACTCGTCCACCACAAGCGCGAACGGCGTTTTGCGATGGCGGAACGCCTTGAGCTGTTCATAGAGCGGCGTGGTATCCGGCACGAACCAGGCGGGCCGGATCAATTCGGGAATGTGGATTTTCGCGGCGTCACCGCCGGCGGCGTGCAGCGCGCGCAGCACTTCCTTGGCGTGCAGAATGCCGATGATATTGTCCGGCCAACCGCGCCACAACGGCAGCCGCGTCACCGAAGCGGACAGGACGGCGTCGATAATCTCCGCCGACGAGAGATCGGCATCCAGCATGACCATCTTGGTTCGATGGATCATGACGTCCGACACAATCAGCTCGCGCAGATCGAGCAGGCCGCCCATCATGTCGCGGTCGAGTTTTTCTACGATGCCGGCGCGGTGCATCAGATCGACGGCGCCGCGCAGCTCCTCGCGTGGCGTCAGTATCGATTGCAGCTTGCCGACCTGCATGCCGAGCAAGCGAAGGATCGCCCGGACGAGCCATTCGACCACGCGCAGGAAAGGGGAAAACCAGCGCACCAGCCGGTCGACCGGCTGGGCGACCGTCAGCGCCATACGATCGGGCATGTTGAAAGCCGCGGTCTTGGGCAGAACTTCGACGAGGATGAAGATCACCAGCGTCATCGCAACGGTGGCATAGATGACACCGACGTGGCCAAAGAAGCCGAGCAACAAGCCGGTCATCAGGGTCGAGGCGGCGATGTTGGTGAAGTTGTTGCCGAACAGCAGCACGCCGAGCAGTCGCTCGCGCATGGCCAGCAGGCGATTAACGATGGAGGCGTCTTTGTTACCCTGCTTTTCGAGCCGCATCATGGCGGCGCGCGAGGACGCGGTCAGCGCGGTTTCGCTGGCGGAGAAGAACGCCGACAGCACCAGGCACAACAGGATCGCCGCAACGGCCAACCAATCGTAAATCGTCATTTCGCCGCAAGTTTCTCGCTCAAGAATGCGCGCACGTCATCCGGGCCGACGCCGCTCTCGACGAAAGCGGCGCCGATCCGGCGCACGAGGATAAATGTAAGCATTCCCCGCTTCACTTTCTTGTCCTGCGCGATCAAATCCATCAACGCCTCCACGCCCGGCAAACCGCCGGGAATGTCCTGCAGGGTCGTCGGCAACCCGACCTCCGCCAAATGACGAATGGCGCGTTCGGCTTCGGGCGTCGGGATCAGCCCCTGTCGGGCGGAAAAACCGAAGGCAAGCGCGATTCCGGCCGCCACCGCCTCGCCATGCAATAGTCGGTCGGAAAACCCGCACGCAGCCTCCAGAGCGTGGCCGAATGTGTGGCCGAGATTGAGCAACGCCCGCTCGCCGGTCTCACGCTCGTCGCGCGCGACGATTGCCGCCTTGCCGCGGCAACTCACCGCAATGGCATGTTCGCGCGCGGAACTTCCGGACGATTTGCCGCCGGCGAACACGTCGCGCCAATTCGCTTCCAGCCAGGAGAAAAAATCGGCGTCGCCGAGCAGCGCATATTTCGCCACCTCGGCGTAACCGGCGCGGAATTCGCGCGGCGGCAAGGTATCCAGCGTCGCGGTGTCGGCAACGACCAAGATCGGCTGATGGAATGCGCCGACCAGATTTTTGCCGTGCACGGAATTAATCGCAGTCTTACCCCCGACCGAGGAGTCGACCTGAGCCAGCAGAGTGGTCGGTACCTGAACGTAGTCGAGTCCGCGCCGCACCGCCGATGCGACGAAGCCGGCAAGATCGCCAACCACGCCGCCGCCGAGCGCGACGATCAGATCGCCGCGCTCGATTCGCGCGGCGATAATCGCTTCCGAAACTCTCTCGAACGAGCCAAAGCTCTTTGAACCTTCGCCGGCCGGAACAGTGACGTGGCTTGCGGCGATCCCGGCAGCCGCCAACGCGGCTTCAACGGCGGAGAGATGGTGGCGCGCAACGTTTTCATCGGTGACGATCGCGGCCTTAGCGCACGGACGCAGCGCCGCAACGCGCACGCCCAGCGAGGCGATCAAACCACGCCCGATAACGATATCGTAGCTGCGATCGCCGAGCGCGACCTTGACGGTGGTGGGATCGGCGCGAAGTGGAGCGGTCACGCGCCAGGCCCTTTCCGCGGCGCGCCGAGAAACGCGGCGAGCGCCGTCATGACGTCGGCAACGACGGCATCGTGCGAGACATCACTCGATTGCACGGTGAGATCGGCAAGTGCGTAGGTCGGCTCGCGCTCGGCGAGCAACGTACGCAACGTCTCGGCCGGGTCGCCGGTTTGCAGCAATGGCCGTTCGTTGCGTCGCTTGCTGATGCGCCGGAGCAGGACATCGAGTTCGGCTTTGAGCCAGATCGAAATTCCGTGCGCGCGGACGGTATTGCGCGTATTCGGGTTCACGAATGCGCCGCCGCCGGTGGCCAGGACTTGCGGGCCACCGTCCAGCAGCCGCGCAATCACGCGCGCCTCACCGCTGCGGAAATCGGGCTCACCGTGGCGGGCGAAGATATCGGCGATGCTCATGCCCGCGGCCTTTTCGATTTCGCTGTCGGCGTCAACGAACGGAATCCCGAGCCGCCCGGCAAGCCGGCGCCCGACCGACGATTTGCCAACGCCCATCATCCCGATGAGCACCACCGAGCGGTTGCCGAGCGCGGCTAAGATGGCGTTGGCATCGGAGTCATTTTGCGTTGCGATATCAGTCATTTAACACAATTCCACACGCGCGTTCGTAATCTATCGAACGGCCACGGGAACCCGCGCTCGCGCGACTTGCCAGGCCGAACCGAACATGATCGTACTCGCTCCGGTTCACCGGCACCAATGGGACGAGCGCGAGCGCCTGACAATGCCGAGCCTGTTTCGCTTTCTCGCCGTGGTCGCCTTGATCTGCGCGCTCGTCTATAGCGGGCTCTATATGCTCGCGCATTTCGTTCAACCGAAAACCCGCGAAATTTCGGTTACGATCCCGCCCGACAGATTCTTCAAGAACCGCTGAGGGCGCCGCCAATGGCCGGAAAGATAGCTCAAGGAACTGCACGCGCGGCAAGACCGTCGGATTTGCAGCTTACTGCGCTGTTCCTTGACATGATGGCAGCCGAACTCGGCGCCGAGAAAAACACGCTTGCCGCCTATACGCGCGACCTTGCCGACTTCGCGGCTTATCTCGGCGCCGCCCGACGCTCGGTGGCGACGGCTGACACGGAAGACGTGCGCGCCTATCTCGTCGATTTGACCCGGCGTGGCATGCAGGCAACGACGATCGCACGCAAACTGTCGGCGATCCGCCAGTTCTACCGCTTCCTGTACACCGAAGGCCGGCGCAAAGACGACCCGGCGGCCGTGCTGCACGGTCCAAAGCGCACCCGCCCACTGCCCAAAACGCTGACGCTCGCCGAAGTAGACCGGTTGCTGACGGCAGCAAGCCAAATCGATCCGAAAGCCGGACCAGCGGTGCGGCTGCGCGCGGCACGCCTGGCCTGCTTGGTCGAGCTTCTCTACGCCACCGGGCTTCGCGTCTCCGAGCTTGTGGCGCTGCCTGTAGCCGCGGCGCGGCGCGATGCGCGCGTCATCGTCGTGCGAGGCAAGGGCGGCAAGGAACGGCTCGTTCCGCTCAACAACGCCGCCAAGCAGGCCATTGCCGAGTATCTGGCGCAGCTCACACTGATGCGCGGGGCGGGCGGCGCCGGCTCGAAATGGCTATTCCCATCCTTCGGCGAGGCGGGTCACATCACTCGCCAGCACTTCGCCCGCGAACTCAAGGCGCTCGGGGCCGCCGCCGGATTGCGCCCGGCGCAATTAAGCCCACATGTGCTGCGCCACGCCTTCGCCAGCCATCTGCTGCATAATGGCGCCGACCTGCGCGTGGTGCAGACACTGCTCGGCCATGCTGATATTTCAACCACGCAAATCTATACCCACGTCCTTGAGGAGCGTCTCAAAAGCTTGGTGCGGGATTTGCATCCGTTGGGCGACGCGAATAATTGATAAATGATTTTCGGTATGATTGCGTGATGCGCTCCTATCTGGATTTTGAAAAGCCGGTCGCCGAGCTCGAAGCCAAGATCGAGGAAATGCGCGCGCTGCAAACAGGCGACGACGCCATTGCCATCGGTGAAGAAATCAACCGGATCGAAAGCAAGGCCGACCAGGCGCTCAAGGAACTTTATGCCGGGCTGACACCGTGGCAAAAGACTCAAGTGGCGCGGCATCCGCAGCGGCCGCATTGCCTTGATTACATCGCTCAATTGATCACCGACTTTGCGCCGCTGGCCGGCGATCGCACTTACGGCGAAGACGCAGCCATTGTCGGCGGGTTCGGCCGCTTCCGGGGCGAGAGCGTTTGCGTGATCGGCCAGGAAAAAGGTTCGGACACCGAAAGCCGTCTCAAGCATAATTTCGGCATGGCGCGGCCGGAAGGCTACCGCAAGGCGGTGCGATTGATGGACATGGCCGACCATTTCGAAATTCCAGTAATTGCGCTGATCGACACGGCAGGCGCCTATCCCGGGATCGGCGCAGAGGAACGCGGCCAAGCCGAAGCGATCGCCCGCTCGACTGAAGCTTGTTTGCGCATCGGCGTTCCAAACGTGGCGGCGATAATTGGCGAAGGCGGCTCGGGCGGTGCGATCGCGATCGCGACCGCCAATCGCGTCATCATGCTCGAACACTCGGTCTACAGCGTGATCTCACCGGAAGGCGCCGCTTCGATCCTTTGGCGCGATACGACGAAAGCGCAGGAAGCGGCTTCGAGCATGAAAATCACCGCGCAGGATCTCGTGCGCTTCGGCGTCGTCGACACTGTGGTGCCGGAACCAACCGGCGGGGCGCATCGCGACCCGGCCGCCACGGTAGCCGCCACCGGCGAGGCGATCGGCCAAGCGCTCGCCGAATTGCAGGGCCTCGATCCGGCAACGATCGTACGCCTGCGGCGGGAGAAGTTCCTGACGATTGGCAAGACCCTCGGCTAGGCGGCCGCCGGCAGGCCACTGCCGATTTTAGTCCGCCACATTCATGCCGGGTTTGATCCCTGCCGAACGGGCCGCCGGCAGGCCCCGGGCAACCCGATAAATTACTGGTCTTGCCTGTAAAATTTGCGAAATTTACCTCAACTTCAGGACCGCCGTGGTCCCCTTTGGACGGCGGATCGGTCGGCTTGCGAAAGCCACTTTGGAAGGATAACGATTGATTAGCGATGGTACGGGGACCGTCCATCAGTCGGGGAGTTCCAGTTTGAACCGGGCCAGCCTGCGCCGAGCGTTGACGCTGTCGGCAGTCGTAGCCGCTGGCCTCATGCTCGCCGGTTGCTATGGCGAAGATTCTTACGAGCTACCTACCCGCGCGATGAAAGCATTGTCGCCGCAGATGGTGTCGTTGCTCGAACAGAAACACATGCCCAAGGACTCCCCGATCCTGGTGCGTATTTTCAAAGAAGAATCCGAACTCGAAGTCTGGAAGCAAGACGAAACCGGCCGCTTCCAGATCTTGAAAGTCTACCCGATTTGCCGCTGGTCGGGCGATCTCGGCCCGAAAGTGCATGAAGGCGACCGACAAGCCCCGGAGGGCTTCTACACGATTACACCGGCCTTGATGCAGCCCAACTCCAATTATTATCTCGCCATCAATACCGGCTTTCCCAACGCCTATGACCGGGCCAACGACCGTCACGGCGCGTTCCTGATGATCCATGGCGATTGCTCGTCACGCGGCTGCTACGCGATGACCGACGAGCAGATCGGCGAAATCTATTCGCTGGCACGCGAATCCTTTCTCGGCGGCCAGCAATCGTTCCAGATTCAGGCCTATCCATTCCGCATGACGCCGGCCAATCTGGCACGCCATCGCACCAACCCGAACATGGCCTTCTGGCGGATGATCAAGGAAGGCAACGACCACTTCGAGGTGTCTCACCTCGAACCGAAAGTCGACGTTTGCAACAAGCACTACGTGTTCGACCCGGTGCCGCCGCCGAACTCGTCAAAGCCGCTGACCTTCAATCCGACCGGGCGTTGCCCGCAATTCGTGGTGGCGCCGGACATCGCCGGACCCGCGCATGCCAAGGAAGTTGCCGACAACGCCGAGTACGCATCGCTGGTCAAAGAGAACGTAGCGGTCGCGCCGATTCATTCCGGCCTCGACGGCGGCATGAATCGGGTTTTCCTCGCCCAGGTCGGCGGCAGCATTCCGCCGGCGCGCGTTACGCCGCCCGACACGTTGCCGCAACAGCCGCCACCGGTGACGACCGCCGACGCCAGCGGTCAACCGTCGTTGGCGAGCCGCCTGTTCGGCGGCTTGTTCGGCGCCAGCACGGCGACGCAGGTTGCCGCAACCGATACCGGTACCAAAGGACACACCGCCGAGGCAGCCAAGCCGAAGCCAACGCGCAGCGAAACGAAAGTCGCAAACACGAGATCGAAGGCGAGAGAGAAGACGGCGGAGAGAACCGCCGAAAAGCCGGCCACGCAGCGCACTGCGGAACCGGCCACGCCCGCGCCGCAAATGGCCGTGGCCAAGCCGAAATCGGACACGCAGCAGCAGGAAGCCAACGCCGCTCCGCCTCCGAGCGGGACCGTTGTGAAGAGCGCTCAGCCGGCGGTCGCTGCCGGCAGCTTCGACAGCCGCTGGAGCGCGTTGCAATAGTCAGAGGGCGGCCATCGGCATATCGATCTGCCGACACCCGTTCCCGGCTACGCGTATCGTCCGTGACAGTGCTTGAATTTCTTGCCTGACCCGCACGGACAGGCCTCGTTGCGGCCGACCTTCCCCCACGTCTTCGGGTCTTGTGGATTGCGTGCCGCAGCGGTGGCGGAATCGGTGGCCGCAACCCCACCGGCCGTACCGATGCCGTGGCGGGCAAGCGTCTCGGCCCCTGCCATCGCCAGCGCTATCTCGTCCTCGCCGGTCGACGGATCGACTTTGTGCGCTGCCATTGCCGGCAGCGGCGCCGGAGGTAGCTCCGGTGGCGGCGCTGCCTGGATTTCCACGCGCATGAGCTGCGCCGTCACCGCCTCGCGCAAATTCTGGCTCATCGCCTCAAACAACGTGAAAGCCTCGGACTTGTATTCGTTCAGCGGGTCGCGCTGCCCGTAACCGCGCAAGCCGATGACCTGACGCAGATGGTCGAGCATCACAAGATGTTCGCGCCACAAGTGGTCGAGCGTCTGCAACAGGATCGATTTCTCGACGTATCGCATGACGTCGGAACCCCATTGCGCGGCCTTGGCGGCCATATGCTCGTCGGCGCGGCGCTCGACACGGGCAAAAATCTCTTCGTCGGCGATGCCCTCTTCCTTGGCCCATGCGTCGACCGGCAGATCGAGCCCGAGCACGCGGTTGAGCTCTTCCTTCAGGCCTGCAGTATCCCATTGTTCCGGATAAGCGTTCTCCGGCACGTGCTTGGCGACCAAGTCGTCGATGGCATTGTGACGCATGTCGGCGACGATTTCAGCGGTAGTTTGATCGTTCATCCATTCGACACGCTGATCGAAGATGACCTTGCGTTGGTCGTTCATCACGTTGTCGAACTTGAGGATGTTCTTGCGGATATCGAAGTTGCGCGCTTCGACCTTCTGCTGCGCCTTTTCCAGCGCTTTGTTGATCCACGGATGGATGATCGCCTCGTTTTCCTTCAATCCCAGTTTGGTCAGCATGCCGTCAAGCTTGTCGGTACCGAAGATACGCATCAGATCGTCTTCGAGGGAGAGGAAGAACTTGGAATGGCCGGGGTCGCCTTGGCGTCCGGAACGGCCGCGCAACTGATTGTCGATGCGACGGCTCTCGTGCCGCTCGGTACCGAGCACAAACAGCCCACCGGCCTTAAGCGCCACGTCTTTTAGGCCAGCGACCTGGTTGCGGATTTCGGCAGCGCGCGGGGATTTCTCACGCTCGCGCGGGTCTTCGATATTGCCCAGTTCCTGGCGAATCCGCATATCGGCGTTACCGCCGAGCTGGATGTCGGTGCCGCGACCGGCCATGTTGGTTGCAATCGTAATTGCACCCGGCACGCCGGCCTGAGAGATGATCTGCGCCTCTTGCTCGTGATATCGCGCGTTGAGAATAGCGAACACCTTCGCTTTGGAGGAATTGTCTCCGGCATAAAGCGCGGCAAACGCATTCGGATCGGAAAAGTCGTGTTGCTCCCAGCCGGCATTACGCAGCATCTCGGCAAGCTGTTCCGATTTCTCGATCGACGTGGTGCCGACCAGCACCGGCTGTCCGCGGCTCTTACACTCCTCGATGAGCGTGAGAATCGCGCGGAATTTCTCCACCGACGTGCGATAGACCTCGTCGTCGTCGTCGATGCGAACCATCGGCATATTGGTGGGGATTTCGAGCACTTCGAGATTATAAATGTCGAGAAACTCATCCGCCTCGGTCGCTGCCGTACCGGTCATGCCGGCAAGCTTTTTGTACATGCGGAAATAATTCTGGAACGTGATTGAAGCGAGCGTCTGGTTTTCCGGTTGAATCGGCTGCCGCTCCTTGGCCTCAAGCGCCTGATGCTGGCCTTCCGAGTAACGCCGGCCGGGCATCATGCGGCCGGTGAACTCGTCAATGATGACGACTTCGCCGTTGCGCACGATGTAATCCTTGTCGCGCTGGAACAGCTTGTGGGCGCGCAATGCCTGGTTGACGTGGTGGACCAGCGAGACGTTCTCGATGTCATACAACGAGTCAGCCTTCAGCAGGCCGGCATCCCGCAGGCCCTGTTCCATCTTCTCCATGCCGGCTTCGGTGAGCGTGACGGTGCGCTGCTTCTCGTCTACCTCGTAATCTTCCTTGCCGAGCTTGGGGATGAAGGTGTCGATGGTATTGTAAAAGTCCGAGCGATCGTCGAGCGGGCCGGAGATGATCAGCGGCGTACGTGCCTCGTCGATCAGGATCGAGTCCACTTCGTCGACGATGGCGTAAACATGCCCGCGCTGAACCATGTCCTCGACCCGGTACTTCATGTTGTCGCGCAGATAGTCGAAGCCAAGCTCGTTATTGGTCCCGTAGGTCACATCGCAGTCATATTGCTTCTTGCGCTCGACATCATCGAGGCCGTGCACGATCACACCGACGGTGAGCCCAAGGAACGTGTAGATCTGGCCCATCCACTCAGCGTCACGCTTGGCCAGATAGTCGTTGACCGTGACCACATGGACGCCACGGCCGGAGAGCGCGTTGAGATAGACCGGTAGCGTCGCCACCAGCGTCTTGCCTTCGCCGGTTTTCATTTCGGAAATCTTGCCCTCGTGCAGCACCATGCCGCCGATCAGCTGGACGTCGAAATGGCGCTGACCCAGGGTGCGCTTTGAGGCCTCGCGGACGGTGGCGAAGGCCGGCACCAGGAGGTCGTCAAGGGTCGCGCCCTCCGCCAGCCGTTTTTTGAAATCTTCGGTGCGCGCGCGTAACGCTTCGTCGGAGAGCTGTTCGAGTTCCCGCTCGAGCGCATTGATGGCCTCGACGCGCGGCCGGTAGGTACGGATGCGCCGATCGTTGGCGGAACCAAACAGCTTGCGGGCAACTCCGCCGATCATCGAAACTCCCTGCCCGTCGCGGGCTGCTCCAGCGCGCTCATTGAGCGGCGATCGGCACGCGTCCAACCGGGTGTAAATGCAGCGTTATTTGGGCTTCTACAAGGCGGCATGGATTGCGCAAAATACTCTGCGAGACATAGGTGGGGGTGGGTTTCCTGTCAATGCAACGCGGCTCCTCACGCGCTCGTTAAATTCCCCCGCCGAATCGGCATTGCCAAGCGCGGCCGATTCGGCGAGTGTCCGCGCCAACACGCCGCGCCGGAGCGCGGCAATTTACCCATCCTTCTGACGAAAGAGCGTTCCATGGCCTGTACCCGCCTATCCGTCCGTCGCGCGTTCTTGATGCTGACCTTCGCCGCCTTTGTTTCTGCTCCCTTCGGCACCGCCATGAGCGTGTCCTGGGCCCAGGACAAGGACGCGGTGGTCGCCCGCGCGAACGGCGTCGATATCCACGAAAGCGACATTACTTTTGTGGAAGGGGAGATCGGCAGCAATATCCCAAACATGCCGCCGGCCCAGAAACGCGAGTATCTGATCAACTACCTGATTGATGTGATCGTACTGTCGCAGACAGCCGAGCAGCGCAAGATCGGTGACCGTCCGGAGGTCAAGCACCTGCTCGCTTTCGATCACAACCGGCTTTTGATGGAAGCGTTGCTACAGGAGGCCGGCAAAGCCGCTCTGTCGGACGCCGCCGAACACGCGGTCTACGACGAGGCCATCAAGCAGGCAAAAAGCGAGCCTGAGGTGCATGCGCGCCACATCCTGGTGCCGACCGAGGAAGAGGCCAAAGCAATCATCGCGCAGTTAAAGGGCGGCGCGGACTTCGCTACGCTGGCGAAGCAAAAGTCGAAAGACCCTGGCGCCGCCGACGGCGGCGACCTTGGCTATTTTACCAAAGACCAGATGGTGCCCGAATTCGCCGATGCGGCGTTCAAGCTCGACAAGGGGCAGATTTCCGATCCGGTAAAGACGCAATTCGGCTGGCACGTCATCAAGGTCGAGGACAAGCGCATAAAGCCGACGCCGACTTTCGAGCAGGTGAAGCCGCAGATTGAGAACTACGTCGCGCACCGGGCGCAGACGGAACTGGTCGAGAATCTGCGCAAATCGGCCACCATTGAACGCCTCGACAAGCCGGCCGCACCCGACGCCTCGCTCAACCCCGCCGCACCGGCAAAGAAGTAGTCAGCCACAGCTCATCGCGGTAATACCCGTCATCCTGAGGCGCACGCCGCAGGCGCGCCTGGAAGGATGCACGGCCCCGTCCGGACGTCCTTCGAGGCTCGCTCCGCTCGCACCTCAGGGTGACGGGAAAATCAAATATGCCCACCTCGATCTCCCCCCTCGCGCCCCCAGCTTTTCCGGAAATGCCGCCGGTCGCCGGCGTACGGCTCGCCACTGCGGCTGCGGGCATCCGCTATGCCGGCCGCACCGACGTGCTGCTCGCACTGTTCGACCCAGGCACCGCCGTGTCCGGCGTGTTCACGCGCTCAAAATGCCCGTCGGCAGCCGTGGATTGGTGCCGCGCCCGGCTTCCGGGTGGCAGCGCCAGGGCGTTGGTGGTGAACTCGGGCAATGCCAATGCCTTCACCGGAAAGTCCGGTCGCACGGCGACGAAGCTGACCGCCGACATCGCCGCCAAGGCGGCACAATGCAGGCCGGACGACATCTTCCTCGCCTCGACGGGAGTGATCGGCGAGCCGCTCGACGCCAGCAAATTCGCCGTCGTGATGGACCGGCTGGCCGCGGACGCCGCGCCCGGGCGCTGGCAGGAAGCAGCGGACGCGATCATGACCACCGACACGTTTCCGAAAGGCGCGGCTGCCCTGGTGCGGCTCGGCTCGAAAACCGTCACGATTTGCGGCATCGCCAAGGGCGCCGGCATGATCGCGCCCGACATGGCGACGATGTTGTCATTCGTTTTCACCGATGCACCGATCGCGCCGGCCGTACTCAAAGCGCTGTTGCGCGATGGCGTCGAAGATACCTTCAATGCCGTCACCATCGACGGCGACATGTCGACTTCCGACACGTTGCTTGCGTTCGCGACGGGTGCCGCGGCGGCGCAGGGTGTCGCCAAGTTCAAGCGCCTCTCCGATCCGCGGCTTGCGGCGTTCCGCAAAGGCTTCAACGCCGTGCTCGCCGATCTTGCGGAGCAGGTGGCGCGCGACGGCGAAGGCGCCCGCAAGCTGATCGAGATCGTGGTCGAAGGCGCCAGGTCGAAAAAATCGGCGCGCCGCATCGCGCTATCCATCGCCAATTCGCCGCTGGTCAAGACCGCGGTCGGTGGCGAGGATGCAAATTGGGGCCGCGTCGTCATGGCGGTCGGCAAAGCAGGAGAGCCGGCCAATCGCGACCGGCTGTCGATCTGGTTTAACGGCATCCGCGTCGCCCACAAGGGCGAGCGCGACCCTGACTACGACGAGGCCGCGGTCTCAGCCGCGATGAAGAAATCGGAGATCGCGCTGAAAGTAGCGCTCGGCATCGGCAACGGCCGCGACCGCGTGCTGACCTGCGATCTGACCAAGGACTACATCGCCATCAACGGCGACTATCGCTCTTGAGCGTTTCTTAACCATTGCAGCGAAAGTCGAGGGCCAGGCATGAGCCCCAAACGTCCGTTAAACACGCCTTCCCTAGAGTAAGCTCGGTGGCAAGCGCCAAAGTCGTTCTGGTCGCCGCCTGTGCGCTTATCGACGCCGACGGGCGCGTGCTCGTTGCGCAGCGGCCGGCGGGCAAGCCAATGGCCGGGCTTTGGGAGTTTCCCGGCGGCAAGATCGAAGCCGGCGAACGGCCGGAAGTCTGTCTGATTCGCGAACTGAAGGAGGAATTGGGCATTGACGTTAAAGAGGAGTGCCTCGCGCCGCTGACCTTCGCGAGTCATCTCTATCCAGACTTCCATCTGCTTATGCCGCTTTATGTTTGTCGACGCTGGGAAGGAATTGTCCAAGCACGCGAATCGCAGAAATTGAAATGGGTGCGGCCGAACGACCTGCGCAATTATCCGATGCCGCCGGCCGACGAGCCGTTAATCCCGCACCTGATGACGCTGTTGTGAATACGGGGCGAAAATAATGTTCGATATTTCCGTGCGGACGATGTTGATTTCGCTCCCGCAATTCATGCGCGATCAGCGCGGGGCCACCTCGATCGAGTACGCGCTGATAGCGTCCGGCATCTCTATTGTGATCGTCGGAACGATCGCGACGCTCGGTTCCAACGTCAAGAGTTTCTACTCCAGCATCGCCACGGCGCTGAAATAACCTTTCTCGGTCAGCGCTCCGCTTTCTCGCCCGTCGAGATTTCGCGCGTGCCGAGCGCATCGGCGAGCCGCTGCCGGGCTGAACCGGGCTTGAGCGGCTGTTGTTGGTCCGGATGCGGCGCCCAGCCGGAGAGCCAGACGATCTCGAACGTGGCGCGAATGCGACCGTCGGCGCCGCCGAAGCGGGCGCTATAAATTTCTGCCATCCGTAGCAATGTCGCGCGCCGAAGCGGAGTGCGGCGGCGATCGACCAGCACATTCGTTGCACCCATGCGGCGCAGATCGTGCATCAATGGAAAGACCGAGTCGTAATGCACCGTAACGCGGTCGACGTCGGTCACCGGCAGCGCAAATCCTGCGCGCTGTAAGAGCGCGCCAAGATCGCGCAAGTCGGCGAACGGAGCAACACGCGGCGAGATGCCGCCTTCGACCTCGCTCTCCGCCGAGGCGAATGCTTGCCGCAGCTCGGTCAAGGTCTCGCCGCCGATCATCGCGGCAAGAAACAAGCCGTCGGGCTTAAGCGCGCGGCGGATTTGTACCAGCGTTCCCGGCAAGTCGTTTACGAATTGCAGCGACAGCACGGAAACAACGAGATCAAAGGCGGCATCGCGAAATGGCTGCGCTTCTTCGTCGGCGGCGACCGCCAATATAGCGCCCGCGCTTGCGGTGGCAGGCGAAACATTGGCCGCAACGACGGTGTCGACCGAGCCGAGGCGGCCCAGCGCGGCACGCACCGCATCGCCCGGTGTTCCCAGATCGAGCGCCTGTGGAAAACGCCGCAGCACCGCCGCCAGCCGGTCGGCGAGATCGGCGGCGGCACGGTCGAGCAGGAACGTCGCCGGCGACCGACCGACCGCGCGGCGGCGGCGGGCGCGAAGGAGGCCCCGATCGAAAATAAGCGGGGTCGGCGATAACGGACTCTTGGCCATGCCGCATTGTCTCACCGCAGCGCCCCGCCGCCAACGCAGGACGAAAGTGACAAGCAGTCCGGCTGGCGCTAGCGTGACGCCATGGGGAACGTAATCGGCGACCTGGCGTCCGTCACCTCCGTTACGCGACGCCAACGTGCGGCGGGCGCCGTGCGTGCGTTTTGGCGCGCCACTCTTGATCTCGCGCTGCCGCGGTTATGCGCCGCCTGCCGCACGCCGGTCGAAGGTGAGGGTCTTTGTCCGGCGTGCTGGTCGAAGCTGTCTTTCATCACGCGCCCATATTGCGAGCGGCTCGGCATTCCATTCGTCTACGATCCGGGACCAGGCATTTTGTCAATGCAGGCGATCGCCGACCCGCCGGCCTATCAGCGCGCACGCGCAGTGGTGCGCTTCGATGAGATTTCCCGCATGTTGGTGCATGCACTTAAATACGGCGACCGGCTTGATCTGGCGCCGATGATGGGGCGCTGGCTCGGCCAGGCCGGCCGGGAACTCTTGGTCGGTGCCGATGCGCTCGTTCCCGTGCCGTTGCATTGGCGGCGGCGATGGGCTCGCCGCTTCAATCAATCTGCGGTTCTCGCGGCCGCGGTATCGAAAACGAGCGGTTTGCCGGTTGCCGCGCATGCGCTCAAGCGCATAAAGCCGACCGCGCAGCAGGTCGGGCTGTCACGCAGCGCGCGCGCCGCCAACGTCCAGGGTGCGTTTCGCGTGCCGCCGGAAGGCAAGGCCGCAGTCCTCGGCCGTCGGCTCGTTTTGGTCGACGATGTGCTCACCTCGGGCTCGACTGTCGAAGGATGCACCAAAGCGTTGTTGCGCGCCGGCGCCGCTAACGTCGATGTACTGGTGTTTGCCCGGGTTGCCGACCCGGCACGAACATCCATATAAGGAATGCCGGATTTAACGGGCCGTTATGACGTCTGTCGAAATCTATACCTTGGAGTCTTGCCAGTATTGTTACTGGGCAAAAGAGCTTCTTTCGCGCAAAGGGGTAGACTTTCGCGAGATCAACGTCAGCGGTAATTCGCAGATGCGCCAGGAAATGATCGAGCGCTCGAACGGCGGCACTACGTTTCCGCAGATTTTCATTGGCGCGACGCACATTGGCGGCTGCAATGAGCTTTACGCACTGGAAGAAAACGGCAAGCTCGACGTGCTGCTCAATCCGGGCGAGAGTCGGCAGGCATGAATAGTCGGTCGCCTTCGGGCTTTAAGGTCGGCTTGGTGCAAATGCGCTCAGGCGTCGACCCACAGACCAATCTCGCTACCACACTGACAGCAATCGACGACGCTGCGCGCTCCGGTGCCAGCTATGTGTTGACGCCGGAAATGACCAACATCATGGAGGTCAAGCGCGACCGGCTGTTTGCGACCATCGTCGACGAGGAAATCGACCCGACGCTCGCCGCCCTGCGCGACGCGGCGCGCAAACATTCCATCTATGTGCATATCGGGTCGCTGGCGGTGAAGGTTTCGCCGGATAAGGCGGCCAACCGTTCTTTTCTGATCGATCGCCGCGGCGACGTGATTGCCCGCTATGACAAAATTCACATGTTTGACGTCGACTTGGCCGACGGCGAAAGCTACCGCGAATCCCGAAATTACCGGCCGGGCGACTTGGCCGTTTTGGCCGACCTGCCCTGGGGTCGTCTCGGCGTGACCGTCTGCTACGACCTGCGCTTTCCGGCCCTCTATCGCGCGTTGGCGGAAGCCGGCGCATCGTTTCTCTCGATTCCCTCCGCTTTCACCCGGCAAACCGGCGAAGCGCATTGGCACGTGCTTATCCGCGCGCGTGCGATCGAGAACGGCGCATTCGTGTTCGCCGCCGCGCAAGGCGGCAAGCACGAGAACGGGCGTGAAACTTACGGCCATTCGCTGGTCGTCGATCCATGGGGCCGGATCTTGGCCGAAGGCGGCACCGAGCCGGGAATCATTCTTGCCGACATCGATCCGGCGCAAGTCATCGCCGCCCGCAGCTGCATTCCCTCGCTCCATCACGGCCGGCGTTTTGAGGTCATCGAGCCAATGGCCGAGCCGACGTATTTGCGCGCCGTGCGGGAGTAGTCATGATTCGCTACGCGCTGCATTGCGACAACGGCCACGATTTCGAAAGCTGGTTTGCCAACTCGGCCGCCTTTGACAAACAGGTCAAACGCGGACTGGTGACCTGTCCGGGTTGTGGTTCGGTCAAAGTCGAAAAGGCGATCATGGCACCACGACTCGGCCGCGGCGAAACCGCCGGCCGGGAACCGCCGACGCCGCCCGCACCGCAGTCCGCCAAGACTCCGGTGGCCATGATGTTGCCGCCGGAACGCGAGCTGCGCAAAAAGCTCAACGAGCTGCGCGAGCACATTACCAAGAACGCCGATTATGTCGGCTCGCACTTTCCCGAGCAGGCACGCAAAATCCACTATGGCGAAGTCGAGCATCGCTCGATCTACGGCGAAGCCACGCCGGAAGAGGCAAAAGAGTTGCACGACGAAGGCGTCGAATTTCATCCGCTGCCGATCTTACCCGACGAATTCAACTAGTTCGATCGGCATTCCATCGGCACATGCCGCTCTTGCCGCGAAATTCGGCGGCGGCAAAAAATCACTGGGAGAAATTCAACGGGTAGAAGACCAGGTCGAGCGTCTTCCACTGCTTGTACTTCTCCTGCGGGAGCATTGTGTAGGGCTGACATCGCCTGAGCGCATTGATGGCGCTTTGCATCACCGCCCGTTCTTTCGACGACGTGATCGGCTCAAGCAATTGCGGCGGCGCGCCTAACGTACCGTCGCGGTTGAGAGAAACGCGCAGCACGACCCGGACCCGATCGTCAGGGTCGATTCCAGCCGCCCGATCCGAGCAGGAGCTGACGCGTTCGCGAAACTGCAAAGTGAAATCGTATCCCGCGCGGTTGGTGTTGACAGCCGGCGCTGCGAAGCCGCCGCCAAGTGCGCCTCCCATCATGGCGAGATGTGCGAGTTGCTCGGCGGTGTCCGGGTGATCCGGCGTTGCTTCGGAATTCGGCCGGGGCGGAGCGGACGGCGGCTCTGAGGCCTGAAGCTGCGTCATTTCTGACCGGAATATCTCAGCTTCCGCGGCGTCAGGCGCCGGCAACGGCTGCGTCGCCTTGCGGGCCTCATCGCGGCGGCTCGAGCGTTGTTGTTCCTGCTGCGGCGACTGGGCAGCCGGTTCAGGCGGCGGCTGCGCGTCCATATTCGCGTTCCCGGGTCGGGGCTGAACCTGGGAGCCCGACGTATGCAAGTCGGAAGGGGTGCCCTCGAAACGCGGGGCTTCGTCCGACGGTACGATGTCGATCACCATCGCATCCGGCGGAATCGCCCGGGACGGACTCGCGCCAACGAAGTGCAGTCCCATCGTCAGGACCGCGACGTGGCCGACGACTGAAATGATAATCGCAGGACGAACGAGCTGCTTCAAACCGGTCATTGGAGGTCGGGTAAAACTTGCTGTTCCGCAACGGTATCATACCGGCTCACGCCGAAATCCGTCCGTTTTATTTTGCGTAGGTCGTGTGCGCTTTTTCGCATGAAACATCCTTAATACGCCCAGAGCAGCAGCCCGACGCCGCCAACGATGAGGAACATGCCGGCAACTTCGCGTGCTGTCGTCTTTTGGCCAAAAGCAAACCGGGCGGCCATCTGCGCAAACAGCACTTCGACCAATGCCAATGTGCGCACGCTTGCGGCAGTGGCAAGCGCGAAAGCCAGGAACCAGAATTGCGAAGCGACGGCGCCCATGAAGCCCGCGAACAGCGACGGTTTCCAAGCACGCATAATCGCGAACAACGCCGCCGGATTGCGCAGCATGAGATAAAACGACAACAGCACCGTCTGCATGGCAATACCGACGGCAAGCGTAAAGGTTGCCGTCATGACAAAATTCGGCCAGCCAAGACTGAGAATGCCGCCGCGGTAGCCGATCGACGACAACGCGAACATCGCGGCTGAGGCAAGCCCGATCAGGGTCGGCCTGATGCCGCCGACCATGCCTCCTGGCTTGGTCGACATCAGCACGACGCCCGCGGTGGCGATGACGATGGCGACCAGCATCGGCGACGTCAGCCGGTCGCCGAGAAACACCAATCCGAACACCGCGACCTGAATCGGTTCGGTCTTGATATAGGCAATAGTGACGACGAATGAACGTTCGCTCATCGCCGCAAGCATCAACGCGGTAGCGGCTACCTGCGCCAGAGCACCGACGATCGTCCACGGCCAGAACGTCAGTCCGGGCAACGGCGGCCGCGATCCGCTTACGATCGACACGCCGACAAGAAAGACGAGCACGAACGGAAAGCCGAACAGAAACCGCACGTGCGTAGCACCCACGGTGCCGAGGCTCGCAGTCAGTTCGCGTTGCATCGCGTTACGCGCGGTCTGGGCGATTGCGGCAATGACGGTAAAAATGGCCCAAAACCAGGGAAAGATAATCACGTGACCGTTACGCCGCTTTCTCTGCAACCACCATGTAGTTGACATCCATATCGGCTGCGAGCTGCCAGCGGTCGGCAAACAAATTGTAGCTGACGCCGGTTTCGCCGGTGGTACGCAAGCCGCTGTTCTCGAGTGCGGCTGCAAGCTCGCTGGGCGTCACGAACTTGTCCCAACGGTGAGTGCCCCGCGGCAACCAGCGCAGAACATATTCGGCACCGACGATCGCAAGCGCGAAGCTCTTGGCGGTGCGGTTTAGCGTGGCGACGAATACCAAGCCGCCCGGCTTGGCCAGGGTCGCGGCGAGATCGACGAACCGGCCGACATCGCTGACATGCTCGATCACTTCCATGGCGAGGACCAGGTCGAAGACCTCCCCGGCGGCCGCCAACGTTTCGGCAGTCGCGGAGCGATAATCAATCGCGAGCCCGGATTGCGCGGCGTGCC
>JAGXAC010000015.1 GCA_019075925.1 Hyphomicrobiales bacterium
CTCTACGTCGCCGGCATTTCCGGCTCGAACGACACCACCGGCAAGGATTGCGTGCGCTACGGCTTCCGCCAGGACTTCTACGGCCAGACCGCCGCCGCCGCGATCGGTCCGGTGCTGGTGAAGAAGTTCGGCAAGAACCGCAAGGCCGCGTTCATGACGCCGGACTACACCTACGGTCACACCGTCACCAAGTCGGTGAACGACTATCTGACCAAGAACGGCGGCTGGACACAGGTGACCGACCAGGTGTCACCGCTCGGCACTCAGGACTTCAGCCAGTATCTGACCAACATCGCCAATTCGGGCGCCGAGTTCCTGATCAACGTAAACTGGGGCCGCGATGCGGTGCTGTCGACCCAGCAGGCGCATCAGTTCGGCCTCCTCCCGAAGATGACGCTTGTCATCCCCTACCAGACTCCGTTCCTCGCCAAGGAAGTGGGTGCGGAAATCATGGGCGGAGTCCTCGCCGCCACCGACTTCTGGTGGACGCTCGAAGACAAGTACCCGCTCGCCAAGATGTTCGTTGAGGACTTTTACAAGAAGTACAACTACCGGCCCGAATGGGGTGCCGAGAACGCCTATAACTCGATCACGGCATGGGCGCGCATGGTGTCCGAGGCCGGCACCTTCTACCCGCCGGCTGTGATCAAGCAGTACGAGAAGGGCGAGACCTACGAATCCCTGGTCGGACCGGTCCACTACCGCCCGGAGGATCATCAGTGCGTGCGTCCGGTGATCATCGTCCAGGGCAAGCATCCGAAAGAGATGAAGAACCCCGAGGACTTCTGGCAGGTGCTCGAAGTCGTCCCCGGCGCACCGCTCATGCAGGCGCCGGATGCGTTCGGCTGCCACCTCGGCGACTACACCTAAGCCGACGAGTACCTTCTCCGCATCGTTGGTGCGGAGAAGGTACATTTATTCAGTCCTGGTCGGGTCCCAAGACGCAAAGCGTCAGCCTTCGCTTCTTGCGGCCCGGCCATTTGCCTATTGCTAGATCGTGGGAATTCCCGGCATAAAAGTCGTCAAGACGGTGGCCGGGCGACGACGAATGCATCACGGCAGATTGCGGATCGCAACGTGATCAACTGGGGCAATTTCATTTCGCAATGCTTCAACGGGCTGGTGCTCGGCGCGTTGCTTGCATTGATTTCATCCGGACTGACGATCATCTACGGCACGCTTGGCGTCCTCAATCTGGCGCACGGGGCGATGTTCATGCTCGGCGGCTATGCCGGCTGGCTCGCCTATGCCTACACCGGTTCGTTCATCGTCGCCGTCATTACCGGCTCGCTGTTCGGGATGCTGGTCGGCGTGGCGACGGAGCGTATCGTCATCCGTCACTTCTATTCGCGGCCGCACGAGGATCAGTTGCTGGTCACTTTCGGTCTCGGCATCGTATTCGTCGAGGTCGTCCGCTTCTTCTTTGGCAGTCTGTCGAAGATGGTACCGCCGCCGGCCGGTCTGGTGGGGATCACCCCGCTCGGCTTCATGTTCTACCCGACCTACCGGCTGGCGCTACTCGGCATTGTCGCGGTCGCGCTGATCGCACTCTATATCGTGCTCTATCGCACCCGCATCGGCATGATCGTGCGCGCCGGAATCGAAGATTCCGTAATGGTCGATTCGCTGGGCATCGACGTCTACAAGGTTTTCATGCTGGTGTTCGGCATCGGCGCCATGGCCGCCGGCTTCGCCGGCATCGTCAACGCACCGGTGGTTTCGATCGCTCCCGATGTCGGCGAGGGAATCCTGGTGCAGACCTTCGTGGTCGTCGTCATCGGCGGCGTCGGATCGTTTCCGGGCGCCGTGCTGGGCGGCTTCGTTGCCGGCGAGATCGTCAGCATCACGTCGATGTTCAATCCCGCCTATTCTTACATCATGCTTTTCGTGGCGATGACGCTGGTGTTGGTGCTTCGTCCCTACGGCCTGCTCGGTACCGCCGGCCGCGAATGAACGCGAACACGTGATGCGCAGCCAACGTCCATTCCTGATCGAGGCGCTGACGGCAATCGGGCTGATCGCCGCTCCATTCGTCCTGCCCTATCTCGCCTTCACGCCGACGACGATGAGCCGCATCGTTGTCTGGGGCCTGTTCGGCATCGGCTTCGACATCCTGTTCGGATTTACCGGGCTGCTGTCGTTCGGCCAATCGGCGTTCTACGGCACCGGCGGCATGGTCGCGGCCTATCTGCTCATCCGAATGGGCTTTCCGTCCGTCGTGCTCGCAGTGATCATCGGCATGATCGTGGCGGCCGTCGTCGGCTACCTGATCGGGTTGATCGCACTGCGGCGCACCGGCATCTATTTCGCGATGATCACGGTCGCGATCGCCGAGGTCTTCTACTTTGTCGAGTTCAATCCGCTGGCGGAATACACCGGCGGCGAGAATGGCCTGCCCGGCGTGCCGACACCGAAGCTTCCGCTCGGCTTCACCACTATTCATTTCGATACGGACTGGAAGCTCTACGCGTTTTTCGGGTTCTGGTATTTCATCGGCATCGTCATAGCGCTGCGCATCGTGCGCTCCCCGGTTGGCGTCATCTTCAGCGCCATCCGCGATAATCCGCTGCGAGCGGCGGCGGTCGGCCACAACGTACACGGCTACAAGCTCACGGCCTTTGTAATCGCCGCCGCTTACGCCGGATTTGCCGGCGGCCTGCTGGGCGTGTTGCAGGGGTTCATGCCGCCGGAGGCATTTACATTCGATACGTCGGGTCAACTGGTCATCCAGACCGCGATCGGCGGCGCCGGTACGCTGTTCGGGCCGCTGCTCGGCGCGACCGTGTGGCTCTATCTCAGCGACTTCTTCCAAAATACTTTGCATCTCGGCGCGACCTGGAAGCTCGTGCTCGGCGTCGTCTTCGTGCTGCTGGTTTGCTTCCTGCGCCGCGGATTGATCGGCGGCATCAAGGATCTCTACGAGCTCGTGGTCCGGCCGGCGCCGAAAGACGCCGCGGCGGCGGCCAGTCCGGGCGCCGCCGGCGCATCAGGCAAAACATCCGGCGAAATCCGCGTGGCGGCGCCGACGCCGCGCCGTCCGCGCGCGGCCGACACCATTTCCGGCCCGATCCTGGAAGCGATCGACTTGACCAAACGCTATGACGGCCTCATCGCCAACAGCGACATCAATTTTTCCGTGCGCAGCGGCGAAGTGCGCGGAATCATCGGCCCCAACGGTGCCGGCAAGACGACGTTCTTCCGGATGCTAACCTGCGAGGTGCCGCCCACGTCCGGCAAGATCACGTTCGAAGGCCACGATATCACCGGCAAAAGCGTGACCGACGTGTGCCAGCTCGGCTTGACCAAGAGCTACCAGGTCAACCAGCTCTTCACCCGGCTCACAGTGCGCCAGAATCTGACGATTTCGGCATTGGCGGAACGGCGCGGAAAATTCCGGCTCGACCTGTTCAAGCACATCCGGAAAATTCGCGGTCTGACCGAGCAGGTCGAGCATACCCTCGACCTCGTCAACCTGACCGGCCGCGCCGATGTGCCGGTGTCGGCGCTCGCCTACGGCGAAAAGCGGCGACTGGAGATCGGACTCGCGCTGGCGAGTTCGCCGAGTCTGCTGCTGCTCGACGAACCGCTCGCCGGCATGAGTCCGAGCGAACGCGCCGAAACGGTCAAGCTGCTGAAATCGATCGCGCACGGCCGTACCATGGTCGTTATCGATCACGACATGGATTCGCTGTTCGAAGTGGTGGAGCGTATCACCGTATTGCAGGAAGGCCGGGTGCTGGTCGAAGGCACGCCGGAAGAGATCAAGAGCAACACGGCCGTGCAAGAAGCTTATCTCGGCGGAGTGGTCGCAGCATGAGCCTGCTCGAGGTCAAGGGCCTGAACACGTACTACGCCGACTCCCACATCCTGTTCGACGTGGCGCTCACGGTCGAGCGCAACGAGGTCGTCGCGCTGCTCGGCCGCAACGGCGCCGGCAAGAGCACGACATTGAAAAGCCTGATGGGCGTCGTGACGCCGCGCGCCGGCTCGATCATGTTCGATGGCGTCGAAATTGCCGGGAAAAAGAGTCACGATATTGCGGTGGCCGGCATGCAGCTCGTCCATGAAGATCGCCGCATCTTCGGCAGCCTGAACGTCGAAGAAAATCTCATTCTTGCCGGACTGACCGCCGCGAACCGTTGGCCGCTGGAACGGATTTACGCGATGTTTCCCCGGCTGAAGGAGCGGCGGCTGAGCCGCGGCACGCACCTGTCCGGCGGCGAGCAGCAAATGCTGGCGATTGCGCGCGCGCTGGTGCGCGAGCCGAAGATTCTGCTGCTCGACGAGCCGTTCGAGGGCTTGGCGCCGATCATCGTGCGCGATCTGCTGACCACCTGCCGCAAGCTGGCGGAGGCCGGCCAGACGATCCTGATCGTCGAGCAAAACGTTTCCGCCGCCATGACGCTTGCCCACCGCGTCTATGTCCTCAACAACGGCTATATCGTGGATACCTTGACCGCCGCGGCGGTGCACGACCGGCCCGAAATGTTGCACCGCCATCTCGGCGTCTAAAAGTCCCGGACGGGGCGACCGGGCGCCTGGCAAATTGATCCCTGCAAATTGATCCCTGCAAATTGACAAGACGTGCCGATCGGACCGACGCTGGCGTCTGGCCGCCGGGGCGCGGCCGCCCGGAGGCTCTCTGCCATGACGACCATTGACGTTGGCACGGCTGCACGGCAAACGCCGACTCTTCGGGATCTTTCGGCACGCGAAATCGTCCGCCGTATTGCCGCCGGTGAACTGTCCTCAACCGAAGCCGTCGAATACTTCGTCGCGCGCCTGAAAACCGTCAACGGTGCGCTCAACGCCGTCACCGCCGATTTGTCCGAAAGCGCGCGCAAGACCGCCGCCGATGTCGACAAGGCGCGATCGCGCGGTGAAAAACTCCCGCCGCTCGCCGGCCTTCCGGTGACCATCAAGGAATGCTTCGATCTCGTCGGCACGGCGACGACCTATGGTTTAACGACGCGCCGCAGCGACATCGAGCGCACCGACGACCCCTACGTCGCCGCGTTGCGCGCCGCCGGCGCGATACCGATTGCCAAAACCAATCTGCCGCAGCTCATGTTCTATACGGAAACCGACAATCCGCTGTACGGACGCACCAACAATCCGTGGGACCTGGAACGGTCATGCGGCGGGTCGAGCGGTGGCGAGGCGGCGGTGATCGGCGCCGGCGCGTCGCCATTTGGCCTCGGCAACGATATCGGCGGTTCATTGCGCATACCCGCGGCGTTTTGCGCAATAACGTCGATACGACCGACGGCGGGGCGCCTGCCCGATCATTGCGCGCACGGACTGCCGGTCGGCCAGACCGGCATCGTCAGCCAAGTCGGCCCGATGGCGCGATACGTCGAAGACCTGGTCATGGGATTGCGCGTGCTCGACCGCGCACGCGATCCGTTGGTCGATCCGGGACCGGAATTCGGCGATCCCTCCGGCGTCGACTTGAGCCGCGTGCGCTTTGCGACTTTTACCGACGACGGCGAATTTCCGGTTGCGCCGGCGGTCAAACGCGCGGTCGCCGAGGCGGCGCAATTCCTGAGCGCGGCCGGCGCGACGGCGGCCGACTGGAAGCCACCACCGCTGAGCCGCGCAACCGATCTGTTATTTGCCGCCCTCTCCGGCGACGCCGCCGCAAGCCATCGGCGACTGTTGCGCGGCAATAGCGTCGACCGGCGACTGCGCCCGTTACTGCTGATCGCGGCAATGCCGCTGTGGCTGCGGAGCGTAGCCGGCCTCGCTCTCGACGGCCTCGGCCAGCGGCGCTTGGCGCGCAACCTGCGCCGCTTTGCGCCTGGTACGGCCGACGCGTATTGGCTGGCGGTGGAGGCGATCGCGAATTTCCGCCGTGAGATAGTGTGCTCTCTCGACGATGCCGGCGGCGGTCCGGTCGATCTTATTCTTTGTCCCGCTCATGCGTTGCCGCCGATCCGGCATGGCGCCACCGAGATGATGCCGATGGCGGGCGCCTATGTTCCGCTTGCCAATGTCACCGGTTTCCCGGCGGGCGTGGTGCCGGTCACCCGCGTGCGCGCAAATGAAGAGAGCGGCCGCCCACCCAGCCGCGACCTGATCGAGCGGGTGGCGCGCGAAACCGAGCGCGGCAGCGCCGGCTTGCCGATCGCCGTCCAAGTCATCGCCCGGCCCTGGCGTGACCATCTTGCGCTCGCCGCGATGGCGCAGATCGAAGCCGCAGCGCGGAAGCAGCCGGATTATCCGGCGAGGCCGCCGCTGTGAGCGCACCGCTCGGCGGGGCGACGCTTGCCGGCGCCAATATGCGCGCGACTTTCGACGCGCACCGCGCGGCCTTTCTGCGCGACGGCGCACCATCGCAGCGCGCGCGGCTCGCCGATCTGAAAAAGCTCGGTGACGCTATCGGCCGCAACGTCGATCGCCTCGCGGCGGCCATCTCCGCCGACTTCGGCAACCGCTCGCGCCACGAAACCGAGCTCGCCGAGATATTCCCCATCCAGACCGCCATTCGTCACGCGCGGCGGCATCTTTCCGCCTGGATGGCGCCGCAGCCCGTATCGGTCCCGCTCGAATTGATGCCGGCGGGCGCACGGATTCTTTATCAGCCGGTCGGCGTCGTCGGCATCATCAGCCCGTGGAACTATCCGCTCAATCTCGCCATCGTTCCGATGGTGGCCGCGCTGGCCGCGGGCAACCGGGTGATGCTGAAGCCCTCCGAACTCACGCCGCGCACCTCGGATTTGATGGCCGAGTTGCTGGCCGGTGTTTTTCCGCACGATCAGGTCGCAACCGTCGTCGGCGGTCCCGACATCGGCCAGGCCTTCGCGCGGCTGCCGTTCGATCATCTGCTCTATACCGGATCGACCGCCGTCGGCCGGCTGGTGATGCAGGCCGCCGCCGAAAATCTGACGCCGGTGACGCTCGAGCTTGGCGGCAAGTCACCCTGCATCGTCGGCGAGGACGCGGCGTTGCCGAGCACCGTCGAGAGTATCGTATACGGCAAGCTCCTGAATGCCGGCCAGACCTGTATCGCTCCGGATTATGTGCTTTTGCCCGAGCGCAAGCTTGACGAATTCATCGCGCTGGCTGTCGACGCGGTCGAGAAATTCTATCCGACGCTGGCCGGCAACAACGATTACACGTCGATCATCAACGAGCGGCATTACCGGCGCATCGTCGGTTACGTGGCGGACGCCAGGGCCGCCGGCGCCCGCGTCGTCGAAATCAATGCGGCACAGGAAGTGCTGCCGGCGGACGGACGCAAGCTGCCGCCAATGCTGGTGATCGAGCCCGGCGATGACCTTGCGATCATGCGCGAGGAAATCTTCGGTCCGGTGCTGCCGGTCAAGACGTATCGCCGGCTCGACGAGGCGATCGCTTACGTCAACGCGCGGCCGCACCCGCTGGCGCTTTACTATTTCGGCGGCGCCGGCACGCGTGACGAGGTATTGCGCAAAACAATATCCGGCGGCGCCTCCGTCAATACCACCTTGTTTCATTTTGCGGCGGAGAACCTGCCGTTTGGCGGCATCGGCCCGTCCGGGATCGGCGCCTATCACGGCGAGTTCGGCTTTCAGACCTTCTCGCACCGCAAAGGCGTCTTCCTGCAAAGCCGCATCAACGGCGCGCGTTTGCTTTATCCGCCGTTCGGATGGCTGACCGAGCTGATCCTCAAGATTCTTAAGCGCGGATGACGGCGGATGCGCGCCGGTCTTTCCGGCGCGGACGCGAAGTCTAGACGATCAGCAAATCGAGAAAGCGCTCGTCGGCGCCGAGCGTCGCCGATGCGCCGGCTGCCACCACTTCGCCCCGCTGCATGACCATGACTCGTTCGCAAATGCGCATGGCAAGGTTCGGGTTCTGGTCGACCAGGATCAAGGCCAATCCGCCGTCGCGCGTTACGTTGACGAGTGCCTCCGCGAGCGCCTGGACGATCGAGGGTTGCAAGCCTTGCGACAGCTCGTCGATGATCAAGAGGCGCGGTTCCGTCGCCAGCGCTCGGGCGATGGCAAGTTGCTGCTGCTGGCCGCCTGAAAGCGTGCCGGCCGGCTGTGCGGTGCGATGCGCGAGATCGGGAAACAGCGCATAGACATCGCGCTCGTTTTTCCGATAGGCGGAGAGCCGCGCCAGCTCGATGTTTTCGGCTACGGTCAAGCGCGGGAAGACGCCGCGGTCGTCGGGAACGTAGGTGATTCCCAATTGCGCCAACGCGCGCGGGCTGCGGGCCGGCAACGGCTCGCCGTCGACCTTGACTTCGCCGGTAAAACGGTCGGCCAACCCGACCAATGTGCGCAGCAACGTCGTCTTGCCGACGCCATTGCGGCCGAGCACCGCCAGCGTTTCGCCGGCACCGAGTTCGAACGATATGTCTTTGACGATATGGATCGCCCCGTAGCCGCCGCCGACATCGTTAGCCGTGAACAACATGATCAGACCAGCCCCAGATAAGCGCGGCGTACTTCGGCATTCGCCGATACGTGGTCCATGGTTCCTTCGCTGATCACCCTGCCGTGGTGCAGACAGACGACGCGATCGGCCAGATCGCGCACGATTTCCATGTCGTGTTCGACGCACACGATCGCGCAACCGGCATGATCGCGCAGCGCGCGCAGTGTCTTGGCCAGGGCGCCGGCGTCGTTGCGAGCAAGCCCGGCCGCGGGCTCGTCGAGCAACAGCACGTCCGGACGCGAGCACAGCGCCATCGCGATCTCGAGCGAGCGGCGGTCGCTGAGCGAAAGCATCTCGACGCGCAGGCCGGCGTGCTCGCGTTCGAGCCGTGCATAAGCTTCGGGCAGCGGCGTTGCCATGCCGGCTTCCTGGCGCGCGAGAATAAGGTGCTCCGCGACCGTGAGGCCGGGAAACAGGCTCGGTACCTGAAACGTCCGCGCGAGGCCGGCGGCGACGCGGCGGTCCGGCGGCGTCCGCTCGATATGCTCGCCGCGCAGCGTCACCGAGCCGGAATCGCAGTCGATCGCGCCGGAGAGCACGTTGATCAACGTCGTCTTGCCGGCGCCGTTCGGACCGATCAGGCACACGATCTCGCGCGGCTTGATCCGCAAATCGACCCCGTCAAGCACCGTGTTGCCGGCGAAGCGTTTGACGATCGCCTCGGCTGCGAGCACGTCGCCGCCGGCCAACGGCGGCCGCGGCGGCAGCGTGCCGCCGACCGGCGTTGTGTCGGTGAGTTGCGGGCCGGTGAAGAACAGGCCGGCGATGCCGTTGGGGATCAATAAAACCGAGAGAATGAACAGCACGCCAAGCAGCAGCAGGTAGGACTCGCCCATCGAGCTCGCCAGCACGTCCTGCCCATAGGTCAGGGCCACCGCGCCGACGAACGGCCCGAGCAGCGTGGCCCGTCCACCGACCGCGACCCACACCAGCACTTGCGTGGACAGCAAGATGCCGACGCGATCGGGGCTGACGCTCGACATCCAGGGCGCCGACAAGCAACCGGCAATAGCGGAGACCATGGCGCTCAGCGTGAATGCGACCACGCGTTCGCGGAAAATCGGAATGCCGAGATGCTCGGCGCGGCGATCGTTCAGGCGGATCGCCGTCAGCCGGTTGCCGAGCGGCCGGCGCAAGACGAAAAACCACAACAGTCCGACGACGCCCGTGGTGGCGACGAAGCAGACGTAATAATAAAAGTAAGTCGACGTCAGCGGCGGCACGTAGAGCCCTGAACTGCCGTTGGTCAGCGACCACCAATCGCGCGCCACCTTTTCGGCCAGCAAAGTGGTGGCGAGCGTGAGCACCGCCATGGTCGAAGGATTGGAAACCCGGCGCAGTCCGACGGCGGCGATGAAGGCGCCGAGGATGCCTGCGAGCGCGATTCCGATCGCAGCGCCGAAGGGAGCCGAGCCGTGGCGGACCAGCGCAATCGCAACGCCGTAGGTGCCGAGCCCGAAAAACACCGCCTGGCCGATCGAGACGATGCCGGTACGGCCCCAGGCCAGATCGAGCCCGATCGCAAACAGGCCGTAGGTCAGACCGAGCCCGATCAGCCCGACTTTGAACTCGCTGAGAAAAAGCGGGCAGAGCCCCGCAGCGGCGAACAGAATGAATCCAATGATGGATGACGCGGCCGGAACCATCATCCCAGCCGCGCCAGAGCCGCGATTAGGTTGAAAGGCACGCCAACGATTGATGGTGGTCATAGTTGAATCGGACCATATCCTTCGGGCGTGCCATCACCAACGCTTAAGCGCCTTCGCACTTCAGGTCGTTCTTCACCAGGCCGACATCCTTGACGATCTTGTACAGACCGCCCTTCTGAATCTGGGTGATGTACATCGGATAACCGATGTTCATGGTGTTCGGATCGACGCGCAGCGGCTTGTCGGAGAGGATGGTCTCGGCTTCGACGCCCTTGAAGGCCGCAAACACCGCCTTCGGATCGTAGGTGCCGGCCTTCTCGACCGCGGCCTTGATGAAGTCGAACGAGTAGAAAGCGGTCGTCCCCACCAGTGGGATCGGCGCCGGGCCGTACTTCTTGTGGTAGGCCTCCTTGAATTTCTCGTTGGCGGCGGTTTTGATGTCCTCGCTGTAGCGCACAGCCGCATATTGGCCGTCCACCGCGTCGCCCATCGCCGGATAGAATTCCGGCTGCAGGTTGACACCGGTGAGATGCGCGCCCGGTAACAGACCGAGGCTTTGCGCCTGCTTGACGAAGCCGATGGCGTCGCCGCCGACCACGCCGGAGAAGATCACATCGGGCTTGGCCGATTTGATCTTGGCGATGTTGCTCGACCAATCGGCGGTGCCGAGCGGCGCATAGAACTCGCCGACGACCGTGCCGCCGATCTGCGAGATGTAATGTTTGGCAACGGCGAGATAGGCGTGCGGGAACGAGAAATCGGATCCGATCAGCAGGAATTTCTTGCCGAACTTCTCCGCCATGAACGGCACCAGCGGCGCGCACAGATCGAACGAATTCTCACCCAGCATCACGGTGGTGGAATTGCAGAACTTGTACCAGAAGCCGGCCTCGGGGAAGAGCACCGGGATGCCGGCAGCGGCGCAGATCTTGCTCGCCACTTCTTCTTCGTCGCCGGTGATGGTGCCGACGATCATGTCGACTTTTTCTTCCTGGATGAACTTCTTGACCACGGTGCCGGCAACTGCCGGCACCGCCTGGGTGTCCTGGGTGACAGCCACGACCGGATGTCCGGCGATGCCGCCGGCGGCGTTGATCGTTTCGAGCCCGAGATTAAAGCCCTTCTGCATCGATGAGCCTTCGGGCGCGACCGGCCCGGTAAGCGGCGCGACAAATCCGATCTTGTACGGCCGCGAACCCTTGAATGACGCAAAGGACGGGCGGCTGCCGACCAGGTTGGCGGTGCCGCCGAGCGCGGCCGCACCGGCCAAACCCGCGGCGATGCGTCCAAACGAGCGGCGGCTGATACCGCTTCGGACGCCGTTACGTTCAGTCATGACGTTTCCTCCCTTGCTGGTTTCCAGGACCAGGATATGCCCTGGGGTTTGAGAACGATGAACAACGCCAGCAGCCCGAACAGGACGCTCTCGGCGATGGTGATGTTGAAGTAGGCTTGCAGCAGCGTGAAGGTGAATTCGACGGCAACGGCGCCCACCACCGGTCCGGCCAGCGATCCCGGCTTCGAGATCAACACGGCGAAGAACGCCGGCGCCAGGAACGACAGGCCAAGTGTAGGATTGATGGCGATCGTCGGGGCGATCAGCGCGCCGGCAAGGACCGCAAGCGCAGTGGCGACGGAGAACACCATCGCAAACGTGCGTTGCGGCGAAATGCCGAGCACCGAGGCCATTTCCACATTATCGATCGAAGCGCGCAGCCGCAGTCCAATCGAGGTGCGATAGACCAGCAGCAGCAGCAACGCGAGCAGCACGACAATGCCGGCAGTCACAGCGACGCGATACGTGGGATAGACTACATCGCCGATTTCGATGAGCCCCTTGAGCGGCGCGTCGATGCCTTTCTGCGAAACCGTGAAGAGCGTAGCCACGCCCTGCTCGAGCACGATGCCGACGCCCCAGGTCGCCAGCAGCGTCGCCATGAAGCCTTTGTCATAGACCCACCGCAACACGCCGCGCTCGAGCACGAAGCCCAGCAAGAGACCGACAATGCAGGTCGCTCCGAGCGCAACCAGAAACGGCAGATCGCGCATCGCATACATGGAATACGCCCCGACCATCATCAGGTCGCCTTGGGCGATATTGACTATTTTCAGCTCGCCGAGGATCAGCCCGAGACTGAAGGCCACCAGCGCCAGACCCGCCGACAGCCACACAAAATCCAACAGGAATTGGATCCAACCGCTCATTGCAAGGTCTTCCCCCAACACCCGCTTTTTTTTGCGGGACAACCCGCTTGGATCTCTTCGTCCGAGCCTTTTTTAGCGCAGCCGGCGAACCCCGCGCGCGAATAGCCGAAGCGAATGTGCGCCCGATGGTCGCAGTGTTCGCCGGTGGGCAACTGCCGCTCCGGGTGGGCGTTGCGCTAATTCCGGTGAAACGACGCTTGTCTGGAATAATTCGGGGATGGCGGAAAAGCTCAACCCGCAATCACCTTTTCGGGCGAGCTGTACTCAGTCTGAACGCGGTGCTCGACGGGTTTTTGCTCCCGCGTCAGATTGTAAGCGCAGTTGATCAGCGCCACGTGTGAGAAGGCCTGCGGGAAATTGCCGACCAACCGCTTGGCGGGCGGATCGTATTCCTCGCTCAAAAGACCAAGATCGTTGCGGAGCGCCAGCAGGCGGCGAAAGATCCGCTCGGCGTCGGCCATGCGGCCTTGCAAGGTGTAGACGTCGCTCAACCAAAAACTACAGGCGAGAAAGGCGCCTTCGCCGGCCGGCAGCGTATCCTCCACTTTATTGGTGTTGTATCGCATGACGAAACCGTCGCGCAGCAGACGCTTTTCGATAGCGGCGATCGTTCCTTGCACGCGGGGATCGGAAACCGGAAGAAAGCCGACGCAGGGAATCAACAACAAACTCGCGTCGAGGTTCTTGTTCTCGTAGGTCTGCACGAAGCTGCCTTGCTCACCGTCGAAACTGCGGGTGCACACCTCTTCGCAAATTTCCTGGCGCAGCTTACGCCAATCCTCCAGCGGACCCTCCAGCCCGAACATCTCGGCACTTTTGATCGCGCGATCGAAGGCGACCCAAGCCATCACCTTCGAATGGGTGAAGTGCTGCGGCTCGCCGCGGTTCTCCCAAATACCGTGGTCCGGCTTTTTCCAGATCGTCGCCAGATAATCGAGAAACGCCAGTTGCGCTTCCCAGCCGGATTCGTTGGTCGACAGGCCGGCACGGCGCGCCTGGTGATGAACGTCCATGATCTCGCCGAAAACGTCGAGCTGCAGCTGACTGTGGGCGGCATTGCCGAAGCGGACCGGGGCCGATTGCTCGTAGCCCGGCAGCCACGGCGCTTCCCATTCCGCGAGCCGCCGCTCGCCGGCTATGCCGTACATGATCTGCAACTGGTTCGGACTGCCGGCGACGGCACGCAACAGCCATTCGCGCCACGCCTGCGCCTCCTCGAAGTAGCCGGCATTCATGGCGCCGAGCAAAACCAGCGTCGCGTCGCGCAACCAGCAAAAGCGATAATCCCAATTGCGGGAGCCGCCGAGACGCTCGGGCAAGGAGCTGGTCGGCGCGGCGACCATTCCGCCGGTGGGTGCGTAAGTGAGCGCCTTGAGCGTGATGATCGAACGCTTGACCGCCTCCGACCAGGGTCCGGCGGGACGGCATTTTGCCGACCAGTCCCGCCAGAAGGTTTCCGTATCCGCCAGTGCCCGCGCCGGATCGAACGGTTCATCCAACGGACGATGCGACGGCAAGGTGTTCAGGATGAAGGGAATCGTCTCGTCCCGGTCGACCACGAATTCGCCGACCGTGGTCATGTCCTTGCCGCGCAAATGTACCGGGCTGCGCACCAGCACCATGTCGGGACCGGCGATGGCGCGCAATGTGCCGTCCTCGATGTGCGTGACCCACGGCACGATCGCGCCATAGCCGAACCGCAGAATCAATTCGGTGTGCATCCGCACTTTGCCGCGAATCCCTCTCACCAGCCGCACGATGCTTGGGTGACGCCCCCGCATCGGCATGAAATCGATGAGCGTCACGGCTCCATCGGCAGTTTCAAAATTGGTTTCGAGCACAAGCGTGTCCGGCCGATAACGGCGCGTGATGCGCGCTTCGGCCTGCGGCGCAATCAGCCAGCGGCCGTGCTCACGCGAACCAAGCAGCGCCGCAAAGCATGCCTCCGAGTCGAAACGCCGACAGCAAAACCAATCGATTGAGCCGTCACGGCCGACCAGCGCAGCGGTGCGGCAGTCGCCGATCAAAGCGTAGTCTTCGATGCGGGCGGCCATGGCTCAGGAGAAATCGACAATGACTTTGATGTCGTCCGGCTGACGTTGCAGCGCTTGCGTCCATTGCGCGATGGGTTCGCGCCGTGAAATGAGCGCATTCAGCCAGGCTTTATCGGCCCGCCGCAGCGCTTCGCCCGCCATTTCGTAGTGCCGGCGATTGGCGTTCACCGTGCCGAAGACGGTGTCGTTGTCGAGCACCATGGTGCGATTGAGCGCACCGACATCGATGTCGAAATCATGACCCGGAGCGGTGACCCCGACCAGACAGACGATGCCGCCCGACGCGGTGCGACCGAGGACATCGCGCACCACACTGGGCGCGCCGGTGCACTCCATGAGAATATCGGGCTTGAGGCGAACATCGGCCAGGCTTTCGACGTGGTAGCGGGCGCCCAGTCGCTGCACGATATCGCGCTTTTTCAAGCTCTCCTGATGATCGAGCACGTGCACGTCCAAGCCGCGCTGCACGCCGATCAAGGCTGCCAACAGGCCGACGGGACCGGCGCCCGTTACCAGCAACGTTTTCGGCTGCCATGAGCGCGCGCGCTGCCCGATACGCTCGGTATGATCCCATGCCTTGGCAACGACGCTGGTCGGTTCAAGCAGCACGCCGGCGGTGCCGAGTGAGGCGTCGACCTTGACCACAAATTCGGGCTCGATCCGGAAATATTCGGAGCCATAGCCGTTGCGCTCTTTAATTCCGCGCTCGGTATAGCGGCCGTTGCGGCACATATCCCATTCGTCGACGGCGCACGCCGGACACGGAACCGGGTCCGGCCGGCGTACGATACCGACAACGAAATCGCCGACATCGACGCCGCAATCCGCGGGCGCCTCGTGTACCGTACCGAGCGATTCGTGGCCGATCACCAACCGGCTCTGCCCGGGCGGCGCCCAACCGTAATGGCCGGAAACGATTTCCCGATCGGTCCCGCAAACGCCGAGCGCTATTGTGCGTACCAGAATAGAGCCATCCGAGCGCGGCGGATCGGCGACATCCTCGATCCGTGCCGAATTGGCCCTACCGGGCGCGACCGTAAGGGCCCGCATCTTCTTGGTTTCCACGTTGCTTCGGGTGCGGGCGCTGGCATGCGCTCACCATTTATATCCCAAACAACGCGGGGAAACGGGAAAAGTTCCATCGATGGAACCAATGGGCGGTTCAGCATTTAACATTTCTCTTGGCCGCCGTCGGTCGGCACCGACCGGCGGGGGCCGCGGCGACCGCCAAGTGGGTAAGTTCAAATGGCATCGATCGGCCGCAAACGATGGGCAATCGCCGAAGGCTATATTCCCTCGGAAAGCTCGTTCACCGACCGGACCCTGATTTCACACGAGACTGCATGCATCCTTAATCCGGGCGAGCAGGAAGCGAACGTCAGCATCACGATTTTTTTCGCCGATCGGGAGCCGATCGGTCCATATCGTGTCAGCGTACCGGCGCGGCGCACGCTGCATTTGCGATTCAACGATCTCGAGCAACCGGAGATCGTGCCGCGGGATACCGACTATTCGTCCGTCTTTGAATCCGACGTACCCATTATCGTGCAGCATACGCGATTGGATTCGCGCAGCGCCGAAATCGCCCTGCTCTCGACCATGGCTTACGCCGACGGCTGAACGCCCCGTCATCCCAATGATTTAGCGAAATTGCACGGTAAACATGCACGCATCGCGGGCATGCCGCACCGCATGATGAACGGATCGAAAGAAAGGAACAAATCGGGTTTAAATCGGTTGTTGCAGCACGGAATTGGAGGATCGCCCGTGACTGTCATCGTCGTATCTAACCGCGTCGCGCGGACAAAATCGGATGAGCCCGTCGCCGGCGGATTGGCAGCCGCGCTGATTCCCATGGTCAAGGACTCTGGCGCGATCTGGGTTGGATCGAGCGGCCAGACCGCGGAGAGCGAACAGAACGGTTCGTTTGCGAAGATCGAAACGCTCGGTACCGGCGCGCTGGCGACCATCGACATGCCGGCCCGGCACTATCGCGGCTATTACGAGGGCTTTGCCAACTCGGCACTATGGCCGGCCTTGCACTCGCGTTCGGATCTCATCCACGTCACGGCCGACGATTATGCCTCCTATCGCGAGGTCAACGCCTTCATGGCGCAGGCGTTAATGCGGTTTACCGGACCGACCGCGGTGTTCTGGATCCAGGACTATCATTTCCTTCCGCTCGGCGAGGAAATGCGCCGGCTGAAAGTCGGCCGGCCCATCGGTTTTTTTCTGCATACCCCATGGGCCGATCGCCGCACAATGACCGCGATTCCTCATCACGCCGAACTTGTTCGGGCGATGTTGTCCTACGACCTGATCGGATTCCAGACCGACGAGGACCGGCAAAACTTCGAGGACTATCTCCAGTTGGAACTGGGAATCGCGGTTGTCGATGGCACCGTCGCTTCGGCCGCTCGCCTTACTCATCTTGCCACCTTCCCGATCGGAATTGACGTCGACGAGTTTACCGCGCGCGCGACGAAAGCTTCGACGCGCCCCGAAGTATCCCGTTTGCGCGCAAGCCTGCAAGGCGCCAAGCTCGTGCTTGGAGTTGACCGGCTCGATTATTCCAAGGGCCTTTGCGGGCGGTTACGTGCCTTCGATCGCCTGCTCGAGACCGAGCCGCAACTCAAACGAAATGTGTCTTTGCTTCAGATCGCAGTACCGACGCGTGGCAACATCCGCGCCTACCGCGAGCTGAAGGCCGAACTTTCCGCGCTGGTCGGCGAAGTGAACGGCCGGCACGGCGAGGTCGACTGGATTCCGATCCGCTACCTCAACAAGAGCTTCTCGCAGCTTACGCTGGCCGGATTCTATCGAACCGCCCATGTCGGGCTGGTGACACCCCTGCATGACGGCATGAATCTGGTCGCCAAGGAATATGTGGCGGCGCAAAACCCGTTCGACCCCGGCGTTCTGGTGCTGTCTTCCTTCGCCGGCGCGGCGAAGGAACTGGACGCCGCGCTCCTGGTCAATCCCAACGACGCCGACAACGTCGCGCGCCAGATCGCCGCCGCATTGCGGATGAGTCTGGAAGAGCGCCGCGAACGCTGGCACGCCATGGTCGACCGGCTGCGCGCTCACTCGGTGCAGAACTGGTTCGCCGATTTCCTGCGCGCGCTCGGCGATACGCGCCGGGCTCCGGCACGGCTCGCGGCGTCGCGATCGGCAAATTCGCCCGTCGTCGTCGACTTCGTCAACCGCGCCGCGCAGCGGCACTGACGGCGGCGTTCAGCCGGTTCACAGCTTCTTCGCCTTGACCGAATGGATTTCCGCGCGGCCGGCGTCTTGCGCCGCCTGCTGCAGCGTGTGCCGGATGTCGTCGCGCTTTTCATGAATTGACGCGATGGCGAGACCGGTGGCGACGCCCAATCCCACCAATGCCGCTTCCGACAATTGCAAGCTCGCCTCGATCGTTTCCGGCACCGCGTCGGTGGCGCCGAGTGCGTAGAGGTGCAGCGCGTGCTCGGCATCGCGGGCACGCGAAACGATCAGAATATCCGGCCGCATCGCCCGCACATGCGCGACGACCCGGTCGATGACGGCAACCGAGTGGATGGTGATGATGACGCCTGCGGCACTCGCCAGCCCGCAACCGGCAAGGAAATTCGGGTCGGCGGCGTCGCCGTAATACACGTCATGATTTGCACGCCGGTCGCGCGTCACGGTCAGCGCATCGGAATCGGCGGCGACATAGGCGATGCCGTGCCGGCGCAGCAACTCGCACACGACTTTTCCGACCCGGCCGTAGCCGACCACAATCGCATGCCGCTGCCCGGCGGCCGGACGTATGGTCAATTCCGCGTCGATCGGTTTGCCGGCGTTCAGCCGGGCGACGATGCGGCGCGCGGCGGCCGATAGAAGCGGCGTCAGCGCCATGGTCACCGAGGTGACGGCGAGCGTGAAGCTCGCCAGGCGCGGATCGATCAATCCGGCACCGGCCGCGATGCCGACGCTGACGAAGGCGAATTCTCCGCCGGGACCGAGCAGCAGCCCGGTCTCGATCGCGACCGGCCACGACACGCGAAACACCCTGCCGAGCCCGATCAGCAGCAGCGACTTGAACGCGATCAGCGCCGCCACCGCACCGGCGAGCAGAAGCGGCTCGCGCACCAGTTCGCGGAAGTCGATATTCATGCCGACGGTAAAAAAGAAAATGCCGAGCAGAAGTCCTTTGAACGGTTCAACCGTGGTCTCGATCGCCTTGCGGTATTCGGTCTCCGCCAGCATCAAGCCGGCAAGAAACGCGCCCAGCGCCATCGAAAGACCGGCCTCCTCGGCAATCACGCCGGCCGCAACGATGACGAACAGCACGGCGGCCATAAATAATTCGGCCGAACGCGTGGTTGCGACCAGCCGGAACAGCGGACGCAGCAGCACGCGGCCGAACACCACGATGACGGTGACGGCGACCGCCGCTTGCAGCAACGCGGTAACGAGCGTGGCGAGAGCCGAGCCGCCGGAGCGCGCGGCGAGGATCGACAGGTACAGCAAGAGCGGAATGACCGCCAAATCCTGCGCCAGCAGGACGGAAAAGCTCGCCCGGCCCGTGCTCGTTGTCAGGCGCTCCTGATTCGAGAGAAGTTCGAGCACGATGGCCGTCGACGACAGCGACAGGCTCGCGCCTAACACGATCGCTTCCGAAAGGTTGCGTCCGGCCCATACCGCGGCGCCGGCGATCAGGGCGCAAGTGATCAGAACCTGCGAGCCACCCAAGCCGATGACCAGGCGCCGCATGGTCATCAGCCGCGGCAACGAGAGTTCGAGACCGACCAGGAAAAGCAGAAAGACGATGCCCAATTCGGCGATGCCGGCAACATTTCCGGCATCGGTGATGGTGACCCAGGAAAGCCCGGGTACCGAACCGGCAAGCGAGCCTAATCCGAGCGGGCCGACGACTGCGCCGGCGCCGAGATAGGCGAGGACCGGGCTCAAGCCCCAGCGCCGAACAAGCGGCACGACGACACCGGCAGTGCCGAGCACCACCAGCGCGTCGCTGTAGCCGACTATCGCGGCGTTGGAAGCCAAAAGCGTCTCCGGTTCGATCGAAGCGATCGGACCGTTGTAACCGGTCCGCCGGTCGGCGGCGACCCAAAGCGCCGCGCAGGGAGTGTAATCGGCGACGCTCTCGGCCTGGCAACGACGTCAAGACGAGATCGTCATACGGCGAATACATGTTAGACCGCTCCGGAGCGCTCTTCCTCCGGCCAGCCTCACGCGCGCCTAAATGCAATGGAACGACGTGCGGACGCCGTCGCCGCCGAAGAGGGGTATGCGTGTTGAATTTTAACGGGTTGCGCCCTGTAATGCCGCCGTGCCGGGCCAGGACACCACGTCGATGACCGATACCGCTTCGGGCGCACCGTCCGCCGCTACGGTGTCGTGGATCACCGCCACCGCCATTGTCGTCGCCGACATGGTCGGTGTCGGCGTTTTCACCAGCCTCGGCTTTCAGGTCAACGACATAAAGTCGGGGTTCTCGCTGTTGCTGCTGTGGATCGTCGGCGGCATCGTGGCGATTTGCGGCGCCTTTTGTTACGCGGAACTGGCCGCAATGCTGCCGCGATCGAGCGGCGAGTACAATTTCCTGCGCCGCATCTATCATCCGGCGTTCGGATTCGTGGCCGGCTGGCTGTCGGCCACCGTCGGATTCTCGGCCCCGATCGCGCTCGCGGCCATGGCGTTTGGAATTTACTTTCAGGCGATCGTACCAAACGCCTCACCGCTGCTGCTGGGCTTCGGTATCACCTGGCTCGCCGCGCTTGTGCATCTGTGCGGCGTAAGATTCGGCGGCGCCTATCACAACGCGTGGACGGCGCTCAAACTGGCGCTCATCGTCGCGTTTATCATCGCCGGCTTCTCCGTGGGGCACGCACCGGCGATTTCCTTTGCGCCGAGCGCGGCCGATTTCGGCTATATCGGCGCGGCGCCCTTTGCCATCAGCCTGGTCTTCGTCATGTATTCCTACTCCGGCTGGAACGCGGCGACCTATATCGTCGGCGAGGTGCGCGAACCCAGCCGCTCCCTGCCCCGCGCGTTGTTTGCAGGCACCGGAATCGTCATCGTTTTGTACGTCGCTCTCAACGCCGTATTCCTCGCCACCACGCCGGTGCAGGAACTTGCCGGTCAGCTCGACGTCGCGCTGATCGCCGGCAAACATGTGTTCGGCGGCCTTGGCGGCCGGATCGTCGGCGCCCTGATCTGTCTCGGGCTGGTTTCCTCGATCAGCGCCATGACCTGGATCGGTCCGCGCGTGACCATGACGATGGGAGAGGACGTAGCGTTATTGCGCATCTTCTCCCACAAATCGGCCCGGGGCGTGCCGGCAGTCGCAATCGTCTTTCAGCTACTGGTTTCGAACCTGCTGCTGCTGACCCAAAGCTTCGAGGCGGTGCTTGATTTCATCCAATTTGGCCTGACTTTTTGCTCGTTTTTTGCGGTTCTGGGCGTCATCAAAATGCGGATTACCCACCCGGAATTGGCGCGTCCGTACCGTGCCTGGGGCTACCCGGTGACGCCGATTATTTTTCTCAGCGTGACGCTTTTCATGATGTATTATCTTCTGGTCAACCGGCCGCTACAGTCGCTAGCCGGCGTCGCCATGATGTCGGCCGGGCTGGTTATTTATTATGTCTCCCGCCTCAAATCGAATGTTCCTTCCGTGGACGTATCCGAAACGGTGGCCTGAAGAAAAATGGCTATAAACCTGTCTAGAACGCTGGCCGTCCTGCTGACGGCGGCCGCGCTGGCCGCCGTGGCGCCGGCGCGCGGCGCTGAATCGGTGACGGCCGACGACACCGCGAAGTTTCTCGCCGGCATGCCGCCGGCGGCCGATTCCCCGCTGGCGGCGCTGACCCGGGATCCGGCCTGGCAACAGCACGCGCATGCGCTCGATTCGATTTTCGCCCGCGAGGACAAGCGGACGCTGTCAAAGGTTCGCGCCTTTTCCCGCCAATACCTGACCGACAAGCATGACACCATGCTGTACATGTTCAGCGGGCCGGATTTCCTCTACGCGACGTCGTTTTTCCCGAGCGCCTCCACCTACGTTCTGGCGGGGCTGGAGCCGGTCGGCGACGTGCCGCAGCTGACGAGCTTGCCGCGCGGAGTAATCTACAGCTCGCTGTACAGCCTGGAACGGTCGATGGGGACGCTGCTCAACTACAGCTTCTTCATCACCAAGAATATGAAGACGCAATTGCACGAAGGGCCGGTCAACGGAACGCTGCCGATCCTTTTCGTGTTTCTGGAACGCACCGGCAAGACCATCCACGAAGTGACTTATGTCGGCCTCGACAAGGAGGGCAATGTCCAAACGCCGAACGCCAACGACAAAACCGGCCGGCATTTGCCGCCGACCGGCGCGCCGGGAGTAAAGATCGTCTTCTCCGATGGCTCCGGTCCGGACCAGACGCTGTATTATTTCGGCACCAATATCGCCGACGGCTCGATCGAGCATTCCGGCTTTTTGGCGTTCTGCAAAAAACTCGGGCCCGCCGACAGCTTCATCAAGAGCGCCTCCTATCTGCTGCACACCGGAGGCTTCAACACCGTGCGCCGCATGCTGCTTGAGCAGAGCGCGACGATTTTGCAGGACGATAGCGGCATTCCGCTGGCGTATTTCGATCAGCGGCAATGGCGGCTGCAGCCGTTCGGCCGCTATGTCGGCCCGCTGCGGATTTTCGGAAACTCGTATCAGCCGCGCATGACGGAGTTGTTTGCCAATGGCCATGCCATCCCGATTGATTTCGGCATCGGTTATCGCTGGCAACAAAACGAGTCCAACCTGCTGCTCGCGCAACGGACCGCAGCGGCAACGAGCGACAATGAGTTAGCGCCGCCTTTACCGGCGCCGCATAAAGTTCGCGGCAGCCAGCCGCGCAAGAAGGGACGCTCAGCGGCTGGCCGGTCGCAGACCAACCGGAATGGGGCCGATACCGATACCACCGGTTCGCTTGGCTGCCGGATTGCGTCGATCTTCTCGTTTTGTTCCGATGGCCCGGCAAAGCCCGACCGGTAAGGCGCCCCATTAGGGACACGATTCGTCGGCCAAAGTAGCGTGTCGGGTGGGGGAAAAGTGGCAAACACGGTCCGAGGACCATCGCCGCAGGCGTTGCGTAAACCCGCCATGGGCGCGGTCGGTGTTGCGCGCGCGCGGCATTTCCACGGCGATCCCACCGTCGGCCGGCGGCTTGAGCGAGCCGGCGGCCACATCCGCAGTCCGGCCGCGCGCCGGCCCGCCCCGAATTTCAATACGCTGCGCGAGGTCTTCGAGCGCTACCTGTTGCAGATTTCCGCGATACTTTTTTTTCTCGGCGCCGTCGGCTGGTGCTGGCTGATTTTCAATGAGTTCCGCTCCAGCTGGACCGCCCCGGCGGGCGCAACCTATACCGCCGCCGCGACGGCGGACGCAGGCGTCGGCAAATCCGACGAAGTCGGCAGTTCCGCCTATGAGCGCATCGACCGCCGGTTGGCGGTCGCGGCGCCGTACCCAAGCCTTCTCGGCACCGAAACTCCCGCCAGCCTGGTTGCGCGCGAGTGGAGCCGGCTCGAACAGGTCATCGAGCGCGGACGCGCGCCGGCCAGGCAAACGGCCAAGGCGCCAAGCTTAAAGCCGCCGCTGCGCATGGCGTCGCTTGAAAGAGACGCGCCGGTCGCCGCGCCGCGCTCTGCGCTCCACACCGGAGCGGTGACGACGATGGTCGACTTCGCGACCGCCCCGTTTCCTTATCACGGCACGATGCCGGGATCCGACCGGCCGTTCCTCAACGTCGCGGAGAACGGCCGTTTGGGCCACACCAATTTTCGCGGCCACATCCTCTGGGAGTCCGGTACGTTCAGCGACGACCGCGTGCTGTTGCACATTCCGCCCGGATTCGATCCGCGGCGTCCCGCGGTCATGGTGGTGTTCTTCCACGGCCACGGCGCCGATCTAGCGCGCGACGTGCGCGACCGGCAGAAACTGCCGGCACAGATCACCGCATCGGGCGCCAACGCGGTGCTGGTGGCGCCGCAATTCGCGTTCGACGCCGCCGATTCAAGTTCCGGCAAATTCTGGGAGCCGAACGGATTCAAGCGCTTCCTCGATGAAGCAGCCGTCAAGCTCGCCAGGCTTTACGGCGATCCGCGCACCGCCTTTACCTTCGCCAGAATGCCGATCGTAATTGTTGCCTATAGCGGCGGCTTCGGCCCAACATTATCGGTCCTCGATCGCGGCGGCGTCGGCTCGCGCGTGCGCGGTCTCGTCTTGCTCGACGCGCTTTATGCCGGGATCGACAAATTTGCCGACTGGATCGCCAAAAATCGCTCGACCTTCTTCGTCAGTTCCTACACCCCGCATACCGCCTATCATAACGCCGACCTCGAGCGGCTCTTGCGCGAACGGTCGGTGCCCTACAGCTCCGAACTGCGGCGCAATCACCTGCAAGGCATGGTCGCCTTCCTGCCGACCGGCGACGTTTCCCACCGCGATTTCGTGACCCGTGCCTGGGCCAGCAATCCGGTCAGCGACATTTTGAGTCGAATGGACGACGTCGATTCCAAGGTGCTGACCGCACGGACGGGATCGCCGCTGCTTACCGGATCGATCGCGGCGGCGCGCAACTAGGTTGCAGCGCGGGCCCATACTGCCGTGTCCGGACTGCTTCGCTAGCTCTCGCAATGACGACTGGGAATGATCCGACCGGCGCGTGACGCCCAACCCGTCTTGCCAGCGACAAACGCCGCGAATATCACAGGCCAAGGTCACCATTGCTCTCAAGGGAGCGCGGCATGCTTTGGCATATCTTTGACGACGCGCCGGAGCGGACGCACGGCAAAGTGGCCGGCCTGTATGTCATCCTGATTGCCGCCAACGTCGCCGCATGGCTCTGGGCGTGGATCGAATTTCGCGACAATCCGCTACTGCTCGGCACCGCGTTCCTCGCCTACAGCTTTGGCCTGCGCCACGCTTTCGATGCCGATCATATTGCGGCGATCGATAACATCACCCGCAAGTTGATGCAGGAAGGCCGCCGACCGATCGCCGCCGGCTTTTTCTTCTCGCTTGGCCACTCTTCGGTCGTCGTCGGGCTGGTGCTGGCGATCGCGCTGACCACGACGGCGCTGCAGGATCGGTTCGACGCGCTGAAAGCCATCGGCAGCGTGATCGGCACCTCGATATCCGCCGTGTTTTTGCTGGCGATCGCCGCCGCCAACATCGTCGTGCTGATCCAGGTTTACCGCGCCTTGCAGGCGGCAAGGCTTGCCGGCCGGGTGGTCGAGGAGGACGTCGACCAAGTCCTCGCCCGGAGCGGCCTGCTTGCGCGCCTGTTTCGCCCGGCCTTTGCGCTGATCGGACGAAGCTGGCACGCCTATCCGCTGGGTTTTCTGTTTGGCCTCGGCTTCGACACCGCGACCGAAATCGGCCTCCTGGGCATCTCCGCCGCGCAAGCTGCGCAGGGGCTCTCGCTCTGGCCGATTTTGGTGTTCCCGGCGCTGTTCACCGCCGGCATGTCGCTGTTGGACGCGACCGACTCGACGGTGATGGTTGGGACTTACGGCTGGGCCTTCGTGCGCCCGATCCGCAAGCTCTACTACAACATGACCATTACGCTTGCCTCGGTGGTCGCGGCGTCGGCGATCGGCGGCATCGAGGCGCTGGGCCTGATTGGCGGCAAGCTCGGGTTGGAAGGGCCGTTCTGGCGGCTGATTGCAGCCCTTGGCGACAATTTCGGGCTGGCCGGCTACGCGATCGTCGCCTTCTTCATCGCCAGTTGGGGCGTGTCGTATCTGCTCTACAAAGCAAAAGGTTACGACCGTATCGAGGCGGCGTCGCAAGCCGGCTTTTTGCCCCTTGCAAAGGCTCTTGGAAAGCAAACTGAACTACCCTAAATCTCGGCCCTGCCGGCTTTCCAGTGGACGGCTTCGGCGGGGTAGCTCAGTTGGTTAGAGCAGCGGAATCATAATCCGCGTGTCGGCGGTTCGAATCCGTCCCCCGCTACCATCTTCAAATGTCGTTTCTCGCAAACGCCGATGCATCAACGCGCGACAATCGGATTGGCGGTCTCCCGATGACACTTGCGAACCTGGCGTGGCTGGCGATGGCGGCTTACGCGATACACATCCTGGAGGAATACACCTTCGACTGGCGCAATTGGGCGCGGGCCGTTCTCAAGCTGCCGGTCGAGTGGAACGACTTCTATGTCACCAATGCGATCGTCATCGCGCTTGGCATTGCACAGGCGATGCTGGCGCCAACGTTGCCGTGGGTGCCGCTGACCTTCGCCTCGCTGATGCTGATCAACGCCGTCTTTTTTCACATCCTTCCGGTCCTGCGCTTCCGGGGCCGGTTTTCGCCCGGTGCCGCATCGGCCGTCGTACTGTTCCTTCCGCTCGGGATTCTGATCTGGAAGACCGCCGCCGAAGGCGGCGTTGTCGACCTCGAGACGGCGATCACCGCGATTGCCGCCGGCGCTTTGCTGATGGCAGCGCCGGTCGTGATGCTGCAACTCCGCTCCAAGCCCTATTTCCGGCAGAGCTAGCGAGTTACACTTAAAGCTACCGATCGACTCGCCGCGCCATCGAGCCGGGCAAATCGGATCAGCGAGAAATGCCCGAGTGGCGTCACCGTGCGCCGTTCGAGAAAACGCACGCCCTGATGTTGCGCGGCCCATTGCGCCACCCGCTCGAAACGAAATTCCGGACGCCAACCGAGCCGCCGGGCGATCGGTGCAAGACCCTGCTCGAAGATTGCGCGGAGACCGGATTCGGCGCCGAGATGGTTGACCAAAATAATTTCGCCGCCGGGCTTCACCACGCGGGCGAATTCGTCGAGCGTCTTTTCCGGGTCGGGCACCGCGGTGATGACGTATTGCGCCACCACGACGTCGAACACGCCATCCGCAAAACCGAGACGTTGCGCATCCATCACGGCGAGTCCGTCGACGTTGGTCAGCCGATGCTCCGCGGCGCGCGTCTTGGCCTTGCGCAACATGGGTGCCGAGATGTCGACGCCGGTGACGCGATTGCTCCGGGAATAATCCGGCAGCGACAGCCCGGTGCCGACGCCCACTTCAAGAATGCGGCCGCCGATCCGCTCAGCTGCCGCAATCGACGCCTTGCGTCCGCGATCGAATACCGCACCGAAGACAAGATCGTAGATTGGCGCCCAGCGGGCGTAAGCTTTGGCGATCGTTCGTTGGTCGAGTTCCGCCGCCATCACACCCGCCACCGCGGCCGCAACCGTCGCTCGTCAATGCGCTGCCGCCGCCAGATCGCCGCGATAGGCGTGCTTGGCCTGCGCCACCGCCATGGTGCCGGCGACAATCCCCCCGCCGAGCACGCGCGCCTGGCCTTCGGGCGCGTCATAGAAGACGCAAGCCTGACCGGGCGAAACACCGCCCTCGCTGCCGGTCAGTTCGACGCTGACGCCGCCGTCCGCGCTGATCCGCAGCCAGGCCGGCTGCGGCGGCCGCGTCGAACGCACCTTCACGTAAACTTCCGGGTGGGCTTCGATGGCATCTTCGATTTTGCCGTCACCGAGCCAATTGATGTCGCGCAAAAAGATCCGGCTCGTGCGCAGCGCCTCGCGCGGCCCGACTACGACCCGGCGTGCGGGCGCATCAAGACGAACGACATAAAGCGGCGCCCCGGTAGCGATGCCCAGGCCGCGCCGCTGGCCGACCGTGAAATGGATGATGCCGTCATGCCGGCCGAGCACGCGGCCGTCGAGGTCGACGATTTCGCCGGGAGCGACGGCGCCCGGCCGCAACCGCTCGATCATTTCGGCGTAGTGTCCGGTCGGCACGAAGCAAATGTCCTGGCTGTCGTGCTTGTCGGCGACCGAAAGGCCGAAGTGCCGGGCCAGTTCGCGCGTTTCCGCCTTGGTCTGGTCACCGAGCGGGAACCGCAGCAGGTCGAGTTGCGCGGCTGTGGTTGAAAACAGAAAATAGCTCTGATCCCGCTCGGCTTCGCGCGCGCTGTACAGCGCGCGTCCGCCATCCGGCAACGCCCGCGACGCCACATAGTGTCCGGTCGCCAACACCTTCGCACCGAGATCGCGCGCAGTCTGCAAAAGGTCGTGAAACTTGATGACCTGGTTGCATTCGAGGCACGGCACCGGCGTCTCGCCGGCGACGTAACTGTCGGCGAATCGGTCGATCACGGCTTCTTTGAAGCGGCTCTCGTAATTGAGCACGTAGTGGGGAATGCCGATCCGTTCGGCGACCGCGCGCGCATCGTCGATGTCGCGGCCAGCGCAGCAGGCACCCTTGCGGTGGATGGCAGCGCCGTGGTCGTAAAGCTGCAACGTTATGCCGATCACGTCATATCCGGCCTCAGCCAGGAGGGCCGCCGTCACCGACGAATCCACGCCCCCCGACATGGCAACGACCACCCGGGTGTCGGCCGGCCGGCCTTCGATTTCGAGACTGCTTTGCATCGCCGGTTACTATAAGCACCGGCCGGGCGCCGCGCCACGGCCGGTGCCTTTCGGGCTCTGGCCCTGGGCAAGGTCAGCTAACCGGTAAATTTTGCCGACCAGGCGCAGAGGCTGCCGCCCTGGCGCACGGGATAACTTACCTAACAAATTGATTTTAAAGGATTTTTCTTTGGGGACCCGCTGGCCCGCCGGTTGCAGGCGCTATCTCGCCGGCTTTCGACCGCAGAGGTTCATTGTGCCAAGTTCCGCGTCAGACGTCCGCGCCCATTTCGCCATCGCTTCATCCCAGCGGCCGCTAGCGGCCCCTCCGGCGCAAAATTCCGACGGTACGCAATTCGCGGCCTTGCTCGACGCCACCACCAGCGCGACCACCACGACCAGCCCACCGGTCAACCAGCCACAAAGCAACGTCGCGCCGCAGGCGCCGACCGGTTCGGATAGCGCCGCCCAGGCCGCCAACAACTCGGCAAGCGACACCGCGGGTTCGAAGAGCGGGGGCGCTGCCTCGACAGGCGAAGCTTCCAATTCGACGAGCGACACCGCCAGTTCGACAAGTGGCGCAGCCGCCGCAAATGCAAGTCGGCCGGTCACGGCCGGGACCGGGACTACGACTGGAACTGGCGCCGGCGGCGCTGATCCAAACTCGCCACCGGGCGCAACTGGTTCCCGGAACGGCCGAAATTGGCCAACCGGCGACACGGCAAGCACAGCGCAAACCCCCGGTGCTCCGCAGAAAGGGACACGCAACGGGAAGGCCAACGTTGCCGCTTCGCCAGCCGCCCAACCGGCCTCGCAAACGGCGGAAACTGCGGCTTCCGCGCCGATCGAACCCGATCCGTCGCCCTCAAACGCTGCGGCCGCGTCGGCGACGGCAAGCGGCGGCAAAAGCAACGCGACCGCAGCGCCAGCGACCGATCCGGCGAGCGCAGATGTGCCGGCCTCAGTCCTCACCGACACGACGGCCAACGATGGCGCTGCCGCTGCCTCAGGACCATCGGTGGCGACTGACCCGGTCACCAAGCCATCGCGGCACGCCGGCAAGGACACCGGCGACGACGACAGCGCTGTAATCAATGCCGCTCAGACCGCGACGACGACAAGCCAAGCCCCATCGGCGACAAATCCGGCCCCTGTGGCCGCCGCGGTCGCCGTAGCCGTCAACACCGATCAAGGCACGGCACAGCAGCCAGCGAACAGCTCGACGCCGACGCCCGCGATCGGCAATCAAGCCAGGGGCCGCGCCGGAGCTCCGTCACTGGCGGGGAACAGCCAAAACGCGGCAAACGGACCCAATGCGACGGGCGACGCCACCGGCGCGCAGACGCCGCCAGCGCCGCAAGTCAACAATGCGTCCGGCGCTCCATCCGATTCGTCCGATGGCAGCAAAGCGAAGGCGGCCGCCGCTGCAACGAACCAAGATGCGCAGACCCAGCCCGACGCCGCCTCCGCCACGACCGCCTCACCGGACGGTTCGGCCGCCGGCGACCCCGATCCGGGCACGCGCAATAGCGCACCCTCGACACTCGCATCGTCCGGCGCCACCGCGACGTCGAACACGCAGAATGGTGTGAATCCGACGAAATCAGATACCGCCGGGCTGCCCAACTTCGGCTTCTCCGCAGCGGCCGCACAAGCGCAGCCGAATGCAACGGCCACAACGCCTGCAAACCCCGCTCCCGCCGCGGTTCCGATCGCCGGACTGGCGATCGCGATCGCCGCACGGGCGCAGGCCGGCTCCAACCAATTTAACATCCGGCTCGACCCGCCCGAGCTCGGCCGCATCGACGTCCACCTCGACGTCGATCGTGACGGACAGGTCACCACGCATATGACCGCCGACCGCGCCGACACCTTGCAGCTTCTACAAAGCCAGCAGCCGCAGCTTGAGCGTGCGCTCGAGCAAGCAGGCTTGAAGACTGCCGATAACGGCCTGCAATTCACGCTACGCGATCAGTCGTTCGCGGGCCAGAACAACGGCTCAAACCCGCAGCAAAACAACGGCGCACAGCTTGTCATTCCCGACCCCGACTTGCCCCCGGTCGGCACCACCCAGATTTATTCGCGGATCGGCCGCAGCAGCGGCGTCGATATCCGCGTTTGAGCGGTCACTCCTTTGATGAAGGACGAGGGTAATCCATGAGCACGGTTTCCAACGTAGCCAGCACCGGGACGACCGGATCCACGACCTCGTCGTCGAGCGCCGCCGGCTCAGCCGCTTCGCAGCAGATCGCCGGTAATTTCGATACCTTTCTGCAGCTCCTGACCACCCAGTTGCAGAACCAGGATCCGCTCAGCCCGATGGACACCAATTCGTTTACCCAGGAGTTGGTGGAGTTCTCCTCGGTCGAACAGCAAATCGACATGAACACCAATATGCAAACGCTGATCTCGATGCAGCAAACCACCGAAGCGACGTCGGCCATGCAACTGGTCGGCTCCAACGTGACGATCAGCGGCAACACCGCCACGCTGTCGAACGCGACGAATACGCCGGCCACCTGGAGCCTGACGACGACCACGCCGGCCACCGCCAACGTCACGATCACCAGCGCGGCCGGCACGACGGCCTATACCGGAACGATCGCGCTGAACGCGGGCACTCAGACCTATACCTGGAACGGCCAGGGCAGCAACGGACAAACCTGGCCGGACGGCACCTATACCATCTCGGTCACCGCGACCGGCGCCAACGGGCAACCGGTTACCGTCTCCACGCAGACGCAGGGCACCGTCACCGGCGTCAACCTCAGCAACAACCCGCCCACCCTGACGGTGAATGGTCAGAGCGTCCAGATCGGCCAGATCACGTCGATCACCAACGGCAGTCAGAGCGGCCTCAGTACGCTCAACAACACCATCAACACGCTCAACACCAATCTCACCAGTCTCAGCAACAAGCTCTAATGCCTTGCGGCTGGGCATTCCGGGCCTCCCGGCCGATTGAAACCCCCTGCCGCGGCCGACCGCCACGCCGATTTTGACCAATTGTACGCGTCGCTTAGGCAAATTTTAAGCCGCGCTGGGTAAGGTCCAATCAGTTTTGTGGAGTCTGTTGAGAGTGTTGCTATGACCGAGCCTCATCGCCCGAGGGTCAAATATGTCATCGGGCCGGACGGGTCCCCGCTTACGATCGCCGATCTGCCGGCGCCGGGAACAAAACGTTGGGTGATTCGCCGCAAGGCGGAAGTGGTAGCCGCGGTGCGCGGGGGACTACTCTCGCTGGAAGAAGCGTGTAGCCGCTATACGCTGACCGTCGAAGAGTTTCTGTCCTGGCAATATTCGATCGACCAGCATGGCCTTGCCGGGCTTCGCACCACACGCATCCAGCAGTATCGTCAGTAACGGGCGGGTAATCCGTCTTACCAACTCGTCAACGCCGGGCCATGGGTCCGGCGTTTTCGTTTTCCGAAGCACGATGAGCAACGGTCGCGGCCGATGAAGCGCCACGCGCCGGCAGCCGCGATTTTGTGCGCGGTCGGCCGTCCGCATTAACCCGGCGCTAACCATAAACTGGGCAAATCTTGCCGAGCGGCGCGCATACGTGTCGGCGCTCGTTGGGGGATGATCTTCGGTGCAAGGCTTCTTCGAGTTCGCCAAGACGCTGGGTGCGCCGCGCATTGCCGCGATGCTCGCGGTCACCGTCGCGCTGATCGGCTTTTTCGCGTTTCTCATTCTGCGGGTGACGGCGCCACAAATGACGCCGCTGTTCACCGACCTCACCTACGACGATTCCGCCGCGATCGTGAAGGAGCTGGAGCGGCAGAGCGTGCCCTATGAGCTGCGCAACGACGGCAACGTCATCCTGGTCGCCAAGGACCGCGTGGCGCGGCTGCGCATGACGCTGGCCGGCGACGGCCTGCCCAAGGGCGGCGGCGTCGGCTACGAGATTTTCGACAAATCGGACGCGCTGGGAACGACCAGCTTCGTGCAAAACATCAATAACTTGCGCGCGCTCGAAGGCGAGCTGGCCCGGACCATTCGTTCGCTCGACAGCGTGGTGGCGGCCCGCGTGCATCTGGTGATGCCGGAACGGCCGCTGTTCTCGCGCGACCGGGTCGAGCCTTCCGCCTCGATCGTGCTCAAAGTCCGCGGCACGCTGGGAGCGCAGCAGGTCCGCGCCATCCGCCACCTGGTCGCTTCCGCCGTCAACGGACTTAAGCCGCAGCGCGTCTCGATCGTCGACGAAGCCGGGCATCTATTGGCCGACGGCGCCGCCAACGACAACGACCCCGCCGATCCCGGGGCCGACGAACGCCGAGCCGCATTCGAGAAGCGGTTGCGTGACGAGGTCGATACGATCGTGACCTCCGTCGTCGGCCCGGGCCACGCCCGCACCGAAGTCAGCGCCGATTTCGACTTCAATCGCGTCACCCAGACGTCGGACAAGTACGACCCGGCGGGCCGTGTGGTGCGTTCCAGCCAGACGCGCGAGGAAACCTCGGCGTCCGGCGACGGACGCGACGGCCAGGTCAGCGTCGGCAACGAGATTCCCGGCGGCAACGCACGTCAACAGCAGCCTGCCGCCGAAGCGGGCTCGCGCGATCAAAGCCGCAAATCGGAAGAGATCGTTAATTACGAGATTTCCAAAACCACCAAAACGGAAGTGATCGAGGGCGGTCGCGTCAATCGAATCTCGGTTGCCGTCCTCGTCGACGGCACTTACGGCAAAAACGACAAGGGCGAGATCACCTACAAGCCGCGCAGCAAGGAGGAGATCGACCAGATTGCCGCGCTGGTTCGCAGCGCGATCGGATTCGATCAAAAGCGCGGCGATCAGGTCGAGGTGGTCAACCTGCGGTTCGCCGAAACACCCGCCAATCCCATCAGCGCACCGACCGGCTGGCTCTCGGCACTCCATTTCACCAAGGACGACATCATGCGCGCCATCGAAATGGCGGTCATGGGTCTCCTCGGCCTGGTCGTGCTGCTCATGGTGGTACGGCCGCTGGTGCGCCGCATTCTGACGCCGGACGAACGGCCGCTCGCGCTGCCGTTGGCAACGCCTGCCGCCGAAGGCGGGATGCCGGAGGCTGCCGGTACGCCGGCGGCCAAAGTACCGGAGATCATCCGCGGCGAACCAAGCCAGACCGCCAAAATGATCGATATCGCCCAGGTGCAAGGCCAAGTCCACGCGCAGTCCGTGCAAAAGGTCGGCGAACTCGCCGACAAAAATCCGAACGAGGCGGTTTCCATTATCCGTCAATGGCTCAACGAGAGCGCCGCAGCCTGATGACTAGGCCTCAACGATGACGAGCGCGGCGGTCCGCACACAGAGCGAAAGCAAATCGCTGACCGGCCCACAGCGCGCGGCCGTGCTGATGCTGGCGCTTGGCGAACAACACGGCGCCAAGATCTGGGGCCTGCTCGATGACGACGAACTGCGCGAGCTTTCGGTGGTGATGTCGACCATCGGCACGATCCAGGCGGAGTCGGTCGAAAATCTGCTGCTCGAATTTGTCTCGCGCATGTCGGCGTCGGGCGCGTTGATGGGAACATACGAGGCCACCGAGCGCCTGCTCCAGCAATATCTGCCGCCGGAGCGCGTCGGCAACATCATGGACGAAATCCGCGGTCCCGCCGGGCGCAATATGTGGGAAAAACTGTCGAACGTGCAGGAAGAAGTGCTGGCGAATTATCTCAAGAACGAATACCCGCAGACCGTAGCCGTCGTACTTTCCAAGATCGGGCCCGATCATGCCGCCCGCGTGCTCGCCATTCTGCCCGAAGAACTGGCCCTCGATGTAGTCAACCGCATGCTGCGGATGGAGGCGGTGCAGAAGGAAGTGCTGGAACGAGTCGAGCTGACTCTACGCACCGAATTCATGTCGAACCTTTCGCAGACGCGCCGCCGCGACGCTCATGAAGTGATGGCCGAAATCTTCAACAACTTCGATCGGCAGACCGAAACCCGCTTCCTGACCGCACTGGAAGAAGATAACCGCGAAAGCGCCGAGCGCATCAAGACGCTGATGTTCACCTTTGACGACCTGATCAAGCTCGATCCGGCCTCGGCGCAAACGCTGATGCGCCACATCGAGAAAGACAAGCTCGCGGTCGCGCTCAAGGGCGCGGCCGAACCGGTGCGCCAGTTCTTCCTCTCCAACATGTCGACGCGTGCAGCCAAGATGCTGGTCGATGACATGGCGGCGATGGGGCCGGTTCGTCTTCGCGACGTCGACGAAGCGCAGGGCCTGCTGGTCAATCTCGCCAAGGACCTGGCGGCCAAGGGCGAAATCGTCATCTCCAAGTCGCGCGGCGAAGAAGAGCTGGTTTACTGATGGGCGCGCCGGCAAAATTCCTGTTCGACGTGGACTTCGCCGCCAGCCGCGACGACGACGCGGCGGTTCCACCGGCCGAACACGCGGCCAAGCTCGCCGAGGCGGAAGCGGCCGCGCACCGCAAAGGCTACGCGGAAGGTCAAACCGACGCCGCGGCCGAGGCGAAGCGGCGGATCGCCGAAGCGCTCGAGCGCATTGCCGTTAGCCTGACCGAAGCGAATACGGCGCTGCAGACGATCGAAGCGAGGCTTGAATGCGAGGCCGTCGAGGTCGCCGTAGCAGTCGCGCGCAAGCTTGCCCCGGCGCTGATCGAACGCGAGCCGTTCGCGGAGATTTCGGCATTGGCCGGCGGTTGCTTTCGCGAGTTGATCGCCTCGCCGCATATTGCCGTTCGCGTCAACGAGACGGTCTACGCCGCGGTGCGCGAGCAACTCGACGGCATCGCCCGCACCCACGGCTTCGAAGGCCGCTTGGTCGTGCTCGGTGAACCAGGGATCGCCGCAGGCGATTGCCGGATCGAATGGGCGGATGGCGGCATCAACCGCGAACGGGCGGTCGCCGACGCCGCGATCGGCGAGGCTGTCGCGCGCTATGTCAGCGCCCGCCGCAGCTTCGCCGCCGCAACTGAGGAGATACGACAATGAGTGAGGATGGCAAGGTACCGCTGCCCAATCTCGAAGATCGCGCCGCCGACGTGACGGTGGCGCCGGCCGAGCCCGAAGGGCCGACCGCGCGCGTCGCCGCCGAACTCGAAGCCGTCTTCGACGTTCCAGTCCAGGTTTCCGCGGTGCTCGGGCGCGCGCGCATGGAAATCAACGACCTGCTCAAGCTCGGCCCCGGCAGCATTCTCGAACTTGACCGCAAAGTCGGTGAGGCCATCGACATTTACGTCAACAACCGGCTGGTCGCCCGCGGCGAAGTGGTCCTGGTCGAAGAAAAGCTTGGGGTAACAATGACTGAAATCATCAAGGCGGAGCGCAACTAGCGCGACGTACGGGACACTATCATGCGGCTTTTGATCGTCGGCACGCTCCACGGCCAGCTCACCACCGCGACCAAACTCGCGATGGACAAAGGCGCTACCGTCACCCATGCGGCAGATATCGCGCAAGCGCTCGCCGTCCTGCGTTCGGGCCGCGGCGCCGATCTGCTGATGGTCGACGTCGCGGTTGCCATCCGCGATCTGGTGCTTGCACTCGAGGCCGAGCACATTCACGCGCCGATCGTCGCTTGCGGTACCGCCACCGACGCGCGCGCGGCGGTCGCCGCCATCCATGCCGGCGCCAAGGAATACATCCCGCTGCCGCCGGATGCCGAATTGATCGCCGCCGTGCTGGCGGCCGTCGCCGACGACACCCGCGAGCTGGTCTATCGCGACGACGCCATGGCACGGGTGGTGAAGCTTGCGCTGCAAGTGGCGCCAAGCGACGCGTCGGTCCTGATCACCGGCGAGTCGGGCACCGGCAAGGAGGTGCTGGCGCGCTACGTGCACGCTCATTCCAGCCGGGCCAAAAAGCCGTTCATCTGCGTCAACTGCGCGGCTATTCCCGAAACGCTGCTCGAATCCGAATTGTTCGGTCACGAGAAGGGCGCCTTCACCGGCGCGGTCGCACGCCGGGTCGGCAAATTCGAGGAAGCGAACGGCGGCACGCTGCTGCTCGACGAGATTTCCGAGATGGACGTGCGGTTGCAAGCCAAGCTCCTGCGCGGCATCCAGGAGCGCGTGATCGACCGCGTCGGCGGCACCAAGCCGGTGCCGGTCGACATCCGCATCATCGCGACCTCGAACCGCAACCT